>NZ_JBIAIV010000014.1:0-175958 GCF_042871645.1 Streptomyces sp. NPDC005774
CCCTCAACGCATTCCAGATCACCTTCGAGGGCCGGCTCACCCCGGCCAGCAACTGAACCTCAACAACCAAGATCAGCCGTTAACTTGACACACCCAACCGGGGCCCTGGAGGGGCTACTTGGGGCTGTCGTCCTCGCCGACGTGGTGGACGCGGACGAGGTTGGTCGAGCCGGAGACGCCGGGCGGGGAGCCGGCGGTGATGACGACGATGTCGCCCTTCTTGCAGCGGCCGTAGGCGAGGAGGAGTTCGTCGACCTGGTCGACCATGGCGTCGGTGGAGCCGACGTGGGGACCGAGGAAGGTTTCGACGCCCCAGGTGAGGCTGAGCTGGGAGCGGGTGGCGGGGTCGGGGGTGAAGGCGAGGAGGGGGATGGGTGAGCGGTAGCGGGAGAGGCGGCGGGCGGTGTCGCCGGACTGGGTGAAGGCGATGAGGTGGGTGGCGTTGAGGAAGTCGCCGATTTCGGCGGCGGCTCGGGCGACGGCGCCGCCCTGGGTGCGGGGTTTGTTGGTTTCGGTGAGGGGTGGGAGGCCTTTGGTGAGGATGTCTTCTTCTGCTGCTTCGACGATGCGGGCCATGGTGCGAACGGTGTGGACGGCGTGTTTGCCGACGCTGGTTTCACCGGAGAGCATGACGGCGTCGGTGCCGTCGATGATGGCGTTGGCGACGTCGGAGGCTTCGGCGCGGGTGGGGCGGGCGTTGTCGATCATCGAGTCGAGCATTTGGGTGGCGACGATGACCGGTTTGGCGTTGCGTTTGGCGAGTTTGATGGCGCGCTTTTGAACGATGGGGACTTGTTCGAGTGGCATTTCGACGCCGAGGTCTCCGCGGGCGACCATGATGCCGTCGAAGGCGGCGACGATGTCGTCGATGTTCTGGACGGCTTGGGGTTTTTCGATTTTGGCGATGACGGGGAGGCGGCGGCCTTCTTCCTCCATGATGCGGTGGACGTCTTTGCTGTCGTGTCCGCTGCGTACGAAGGAGAGGGCGATGGTGTCGAAGCCGGTGCGCAGGGCCCAGCGGAGGTCGTCTTCGTCCTTTTTGGAGAGGGCGGGGACGGAGACGGCGATGCCGGGGATGTTGAGGCCTTTGTGGTCGGAGACCATGCCGCCTTCGATGACGGTGGTGTGGACGCGGGGGCCGTCGACGGCGGTGACGTGGAGGGTGACTTTGCCGTCGTCGATGAGGATGCGTTCGCCGGGGGTGACGTCGTCGGCGAGGCCTGCGTGGGTGGTGCCGCAGGTGTGGCGGTCGCCTTGGGTGCCGTCTTCCACGGAGATGGTGAAGGTGTCGCCGCGTTCGAGGAGTACGGGGCCTTCGGTGAAGTGGCCGAGTCTGATTTTCGGACCTTGTAGGTCGGCGAGGAGGCCGACGCTGCGTCCGGTTTCGTCGGCGGCTTTGCGGACCCGGTGGTAGCGCTCCTCGTGTTCGGCGTGGCTGCCGTGGCTGAGGTTGAATCGGGCGATGTCCATTCCGGCGTCGACCAGGTCTTTGATCTGGTCGTATGTGTCGGTGGCGGGCCCCAGCGTGCAGACGATTTTTGCTCGGCGCATGGTGTGAGCCTAGGGCTTACCGACGGGTAGGCATTAGGTCACATGTGACCATTCGGTGGACTGGGTATGAATGCTTATTAACAAGTGTTGAATTGTGCGGCGGGGCGCTCCGATGAGCACACCGGATCGCCGGCTACGGCTTATGTACCGGGGCGCCGCGTGGTGGTGCGGCGCCCCTGGTTGTGTGGTGTGTCCGCCGGTTCGTTCCTGCCGGTTTATGCCTGCTGCTGTATGCGTAGTGCGCGGGCCAGGTCGTCGAGCTGGTCGACGAGTTTGCGGCGCAGGGCGGGGGTGGGGTCGGCCTTGCGGAGGCATTTCTGGCCGAGGCGGAGGGTTTCGGGGTCGATGGCGTGGGCGGGGAAGGCCCAGTGGCCGGCGGCTTCGGCGATGGCGGGGCCGCGGCGGGCGGCGAGGGTGATGGCGTCCTTGTAGTAGCGGGCGACGTAGGGGTGTACGAGGTCGGCCTGTTCGGGTTGCCAGAAGCCTTGGGCCGTGGCGGTGAACAGGTAGTTCGACAGGTCGTCGGTGTGGAACATGGCGTCCCAGGCGCGGGCCTTGGCGTCTTTGTGGGGCAGGGCGGCGCGGCAGCGGGCGGCGCCTTCCTGGCCGGTGGCGCTGGGGTCGTCGGCGAGTTCGGCGGCGATGGTGGTTTCGTCGATGGCGTCGAGGACGGCGAGGCGGGTGAGGATGCGCCAGCGCAGTTCGGGGTCGAGTTCGGGGCCGCCGGGGACGGTGTCTTCGGTGAGCCAGGCGGCGATGGTGTCGGGGTGGGCGGCGGTGTCGATGCGGTGGCGTACGGCGATGAGGCGCAGGCCGGGGTTGTCGCCGTCCTCGGTGCGGCGGATGAGGTCGCGGCACAGGTCGGTGAGGGTGGCGAGGGCGGCGGGCCGCTCGTCGGGGGTGACGTAGCGGTTGGTGACGTGGGTGGTGGCGAAGGCGAGGACGCCCCCGGCGAGGGCGAGGTCGGTTTCGTGGGGGAGGTGGGTGCGGGCGATGTCGAGGTAGGTGGTGGGGGGGAGTTCGCCGTCGCGGACGGCGTCGCGCAGGGCGTTCCAGACGACGGCGCGGGTGAGGGGGTCGGGGAGTCCGGAGAGGCGGGTGCGGAGGGTGTGGGCGGACTCGTCGTCGAAGCGGATTTTGGCGTAGGTGAGGTCGCCGTCGTTGAGGACGAGGAGGGCGGGGCGGGGGCCGGGGGTGCTGAGGGTGGTGGTGCCGGTGGTGGAGAGGTCGGCTTCGAGGGGTGTGCGGGGGGTGAGGCCGTGGGGGGTGTGGAGGTCGTGGTCGTAGAGGCCGAGGGTGATGCGGTGGGGGCGGCCGGTGGTGTCGCTGGTGGGGGGTGGGTTGTGGATGGTGAGGTGCCAGTGGCCGTTGTCGGTGTGGAGTTCGGGGGTGAGGGTGTCGACGCCGGTGGTGCGCAGCCAGGCGTTGGCCCAGGCGTGGACGTCGCGGTCGGTGGCGGAGGCGAGGGAGTCGATGAAGTCGGTGAGGGTGGCGTTGGCGAATTTGTGCCGGTCGATGTGGGTGTTGATGCCGGCGAGGAAGTCGTCTTCGCCGAGCCAGGCGACGAGCTGGCGCAGGGCGGAGGCGCCCTTGGCGTAGGAGATGCCGTCGAAGTTGAGGAGGGCGGAGGCGGTGTCCTGGACGTCTTCGGGGGCGACGGGGTGGGTGGAGGGGCGTTGGTCGGCGTCGTAGCCCCAGGGTTTGCGGGTGATGCCGAAGTCGGTCCAGGTGTCGGTGAAGCGGGTGGCTTCGGCGGTGGTCTGGTAGCCCATGTATTCGGCGAAGGATTCGTTGAGCCAGATGTCGTCCCACCATGTGAGGGTGACGAGGTCGCCGAACCACATGTGGGCCATTTCGTGGGCGATGACCATGGCGCGGGTCTGCCGTTGGGTGTCGGTGACGGCGGACCGGAAGACGAATTCGTCGCGGAAGGTGACGAGGCCGGGGTTTTCCATGGCGCCGGCGTTGAATTCGGGGACGAATGCCTGGTCGTAGGAGTCGAAGGGGTAGGGCTGGGTGAATTTTTCGTGGTAGCGGTCGAAGCAGGCGCGGGTGACGTCGAGGAGTTCGTCGGCGTCGGCGTCGAGGTGGGGGGCGAGGGAGCGGCGGCAGTGGATGCCGAAGGGGAGGCCGCGGTGTTCGGTGCGTACGGAGTGCCAGGGTCCGGCGGCGACGGCGACGAGGTAGGTGGAGATGAGGGGGGTGGTGGCTGCTTTCCAGCGGCCGTCGCCGAGGTGTTCGGTGATGCCGTTGGCGAGGACGGTCCAGGTGCGGGGGGCGGTGACGGTGAGGTCGAAGGCGGCCTTGAGGTCGGGCTGGTCGAAGGCCGCGAAGACGCGTTGGACGTCGTCGAGGAAGAGTTGGGTGTAGGTGTAGGTTTCGCCGTCGGCGGGGTCGGTGAAGCGGTGCATGCCTTCGCCGGTGCGGGAGTAGTGCATGGCGGCGTCGATGTGGAGTTCGTGTTCGCCGGGGGTGAGGTCCTTGAGCGGCAGTCGGTTGCCGTTGAGGGTCTTGGGGTCCAGTGGGTGTCCGTCGAGGGTGACGGAGCGCAGCTCGGCGGGCTTGATCTCGACGAAGGTGTCCGTGTCGTCCTGGTCCGCGAGGACGGTGAAGCGGATCAGGGTGCGGGAGTCGAAGGTGTCGTCACCGGTGGTGAGGTCGAGTTCGATCGCGTAGCGGTGGACGTCGAGGAGCTGTG
Source organism: Streptomyces sp. NPDC005774 (assembly GCF_042871645.1). NCBI lineage: Bacteria > Bacillati > Actinomycetota > Actinomycetes > Kitasatosporales > Streptomycetaceae > Streptomyces > Streptomyces sp. NPDC005774. The sequence continues at coordinate 4,250 of NZ_JBIAIV010000014.1, forward strand.
CTCGGTTCTGCGCTTCGTCGCGCGTGAGTACGGACATGCGGGCCATGCTGCCTGATGCCGCTGGTGGGGCACAGAGGCGGATCGGTACATGGCTTATGTCCGGTCGGGTGCGGGCTCCCGGGTGTGCGCCCCTGTGTGGGGTGTGCGTGCTGTCGTGTGGGGGTGGTGTCGGCGGGGCGTGGTGCCGGTCGTGGGTGTCCGCGCCCCGCCGGAGGGTGCGGGGGGGGGTCAGTCCGTGGTGGGTGTGGGGGTGCCGGTGGGGCTCTCGGTGGTGCCGTCGGCGATGTGTTCGTGGTGGCGGATCACTTCGGCGATGATGAAGTTCAGGAACTTCTCGGCGAAGGCCGGGTCGAGTCTGGCGTTCTCGGCGAGGGTGCGCAGCCGGGTGATCTGGCGGGCTTCGCGGGCCGGGTCGGCGGGGGGCAGCCGGTGTTCGGCTTTGAGGCGGCCGACCTGCTGGGTGCATTTGAAGCGTTCGGCGAGCATGTGGACGACGGCCGCGTCGATGTTGTCGATGCTGCCGCGCAGCCTGGCGAGTTCCTCGCGGACCGCGGGGTCGACGTCACCGGTACCGGTGCTGCTGGTGGTCATGGGAAGTCAGCCTACGGGGCGGTGGCGGGGTGCCGGGTGTCCGCGGTCGGGGGCAGGTTCCGGGGTGGGCTCGTACAGTGGAACCGGTTGTGGGGCGTCTTGGGGGTGAGGCGTGGCGAGCGATGGGGCGGTGGAGCGGGGCTTCCCGCATCTGGAGACGGTGCGGTCGGCTGTGACCGCGCTGTACCGGCGTTTGTCGTACGACACGGTGCAGGCGTTCTCGGTGAGTGTGGCGCCTGTCGATGTGGCGTTCTGCGATACGGATGATCTTCATCTGGGGGCGCAGCGGGTGGCGCGGGAGATGGTCCGGCACTACCGGTTGCCGGATGCGCGGTTGATCGTCAGTTTTCGCGATATGAAGTATGCGGCGCATGTCGAGCTGGCGGCGGGTCCTGAGTACTTCGTGGAGCTGAACGATCGGTTCCGTACGCATCGGCGGGACGTAGGGGCGGCGCTGGCTCACGAGGTGATGCATGTCTATCTGCATCGTCTGGGGCTGTCGTTTCCCGGTACGCGTGACAACGAGTTGCTGACCGATACGGCGGCGACGTATCTGGGGGCGGGGTGGCTGCTGCTGGACGCGTTCCGTCAGGACGAGGTGTCGTCGCAGAAGCTGGGGTATCTCACGCCGGAGGAGTTCGGCTATGTGCTGGCGAAGCGGTCGCTGGTGTTCGGTGAGGACCCGTCGGTGTGGTTCACCAGCGAGCAGGCTCACAGCGCGTATGTGAGCGGGATGGAGTTGGCCCGGCTCGACGGGCGGCAGCCGCCGCTGGCGGCGGCCGGCTGGACGGGGCGCCGGCGGTACGCGCGGGAGCGTCGGCACGCTCAGGGGCAGCGCGGGGTCCTCTCTTTCCCGTCGGCCCGGACGGATGTGCCGTACAGCTTCACGCGGGGTGGTGGCTGTGAGGAGCCGCTGCGGGTGTCGTTCCCGTGTCCTACGTGTCATCAGCGGATCAGGGTTCCGGTGCGGGGGCGGGTGCGGGCGCGGTGCGCGTTGTGCCGGACGGTGCTGGAGTGCGACACGTAGGGGGTGCGGCACTTCCACCCCGCCTCATCAGCCCTCCCCCACCATTCGCTATTTTGTTCGCCGCGGCCCTCACCGGCTCGTTCGTCCTGTCCCTCGCAAGGAGCCGGCTCGTGGATTCCGAGGCCACCGTCACCACCTGTTACCGCCATCCCAAGGTGGAGTGCCATGTCCGCTGTGTGCGCTGCGACCGGTACATCTGTCCGGACTGCATGCGGGAGGCGGCCGTGGGCCACCAGTGCCCCGACTGCGTGAAGGAGGGCATGCGGTCGATGCGGCAGGCCCGCACCGTGGTCGGCGGTCGCGTCTCGGCGGTGCCGGTGGTGACATACGTACTGATCGCCGTCAGCGTGCTGGTGTATCTGGCGGAGCTGGCGCTGCCGGAGATCGTGGACCGGTTCGCGATGCTGGGCGCGGGGCTGGTCGGGCCGGACGGCGGTCACTACGTGTGGGTCGAGGGCGCGTACTTCGGGGAGTTCCGCCAGGAAGGTCTGGTGAACGGGGAGTGGTACCGGCTGCTGACCGGTGCCTTCCTGCATCTTCCGCCCACCGAGGGCACGTTCGGGATTCTGCACATCGTGATGAACATGGTGGCGCTGTGGAACCTGGGCCGGGCCGTCGAGCCGATGCTGGGCCGTGTCCACTATCTCGCCCTGTACCTGCTGTCGGCGCTGGGCGGCTCGGTGCTGGTGCTGCTGCTGGCGCCGCAGGACGCGGTGGTCGGCGCGTCCGGGGCGATCTTCGGGCTGGGTGCCGCGTACTACGTGATGGCCCGTCGGATCGGTGCCGACATGCGTGCGGTCAACCGGTTCATGGCCGGGCTGCTGCTGTGGCTGGTGATCTCCGCGGTGGTGACGTCCTGGGAGGGGCATCTGGGCGGGCTGCTGGCGGGCGGTGCGGTGGCGGTGGCGTTCGCGTACGTGCCCAGGGGCAGGCGCCGGACGTTGCTGCAGGCGGGGGCTTGCCTGGCGCTGCTCGCGCTGCTCGTCGTCCTGGCGGTGGCCAAGGTGTCGGAACTGACCGGTGGAGGAGTTTTCCGGTGAAACGTTCAGCCCTGCTGCTCGCGGCCGTGCCCGTGGTGGCGACGGCCGTGTACATGCTGATGCCCGCGGGGTCCGACGGCGCGGCCGCCGGCGACGGACCGTCCGTGTCCGCCTCACCGAACGCGCGTGAGCAGACCGAGGAGCGCGCCGAGTCGGAGGCGGCCGAGGACGACGCGCTGGTGGCGAGCCGGCCGCCGGGCCTGGCCGACCCGGCGAAGAAGGAGCTCGCCCAGCAGATCCTGGCGAGCGCCGAGAATGCGACGCTGCGCTGGCGCGAGACCTACGGCTCCATCGAGGACGCGGGGGACGGCGACGGCTACACGGCCGGCATCGTCGGCTTCACCACCGGCACCCACGACCTGCTCACCCTCGTCGAACGCTATACGCGCAAGCACCCGGAGAACGGTCTGGCGGGGTATCTGCCGGCGCTGCGCGAGGTCGACGGCACGGACTCGCACGAGGGTCTGGACCCGGGCTTTCCGGCCGCCTGGCAGGCCGAGGCGAGGACACCGGAGTTCCGTGCGGCGCAGGAGGCCGAGCGCGACCGGGTCTACTTCGATCCGGCGGTGCGCGTGGCCAAGCTCGACGGCCTCGGCGCGTTCGGCCAGTTCGTGTACTACGACGCGATGGTCCGGCGTGGTCCCGACACCGGCCCCGATGGCTTCTACGGCCTGCGGGAGCAGGCCGTGCGCAAGGCGAGGACGCCGGGTCAGGGTGGCGGTGAGAAGGAGTTCCTGGAGGCGTTCCTCGACGTGCGCCGCGCGGCCGTGCTCGCGAAGAAGCCGGATGCCGACACGTCCCGGATCGACACCGTCCAGCGCCGGTTCCTGCGGGAGGGGAACCTGGAGCTGGCCACGCCGCTGACGTGGCAGGTGCACGGGGAGGCCTTCCGTATTCCCTGAGGGTGTGAGCGTATGCGGCAGCGCCTGCCCGATTCGTCCGGTCGGGGACTGGCGGGCAGGCGCCACCTGTTGTTCCGTACGCCGTTGTACGGGACCTCTGTGGGGGACCGGTCAGGTCCCGTTGTGCGCGGCCCGGACCGCGTGGTGCTTTCCGGGGCGTCCGGTCACACCATCAGTGAGCGGTCGGTCGGGCGGATCGGTGCGGGCAGGTCGCTCGCGCCGGTGAGGTGGCGGTCGCAGCCGCGTGCCGCGGAGCGGCCCTCGGCGATCGCCCACACGATGAGCGACTGGCCGCGCCCGGCGTCTCCGGCGACGAAGACGCCCGGCACGCTGGTGTGGAAGTCGGCGTCACGGGCGATGTTACCGCGTGCGTCGAGTTCCAGGCCGAACTGCTCGACCAGGCCGTTGTCGCGGTCGGTGCCGGTGAAGCCCATGGCGAGGGTGACCAGCTGGGCCGGGATCCTGTGCTCGGTGCCGGGCTTCTGGGTGAGCCTGCCGTCGACGAACTCGACCTCGGTCAGGTGCAGCCACTGCACGGTGCCGTCCTCGTCGCCCTCGAAGTGGGTGGTGGAGACGGAGTAGACCCGCTCGCCGCCCTCCTCGTGCGCGGAGGTGACCTTGTAGAGCATGGGGAAGGTCGGCCACGGCTGGGAGAGGGCGTCCCGGTCCTCGTTCGGGCGGGGCATGATCTCGAGCTGGGTGACGGAGGCGGCGCCCTGCCGGTGGGCGGTGCCCACGCAGTCGGCGCCGGTGTCGCCGCCGCCGATCACGACGACGTGCTTGCCCTCGGCCGAGATGGGCGGGGCGACGTAGTCGCCCTCCTGCACCTTGTTGGCCAGCGGCAGGTACTCCATGGCCTGGTGGATGCCGGTGAGTTCGCGGCCCGGCACGGGCAGGTCGCGCGCGGTCGTCGCGCCGACGGCGAGGACGACGGCGTCGTACCGCTTGCGCAGCGCGGTGGCCGGCATGTCCCGGCCGATCTCGATGCCGGTGCGGAACTTGGTGCCCTCCGCGCGCATCTGCTCGATACGGCGGTTGATGTGCCGCTTCTCCATTTTGAACTCGGGGATGCCGTACCGCAGGAGGCCGCCGATGCGGTCGGCCCGTTCGTAGACGGCGACCGTGTGGCCGGCGCGGGTCAGCTGCTGGGCGGCGGCGAGGCCGGCCGGGCCGGAGCCGACGACGGCTACGGTCTTGCCGGACAGGCGTTCGGGGATCTGCGGGGCGACGTCGCCGGTCGCCCACGCCTTGTCGATGATGGAGACCTCGACGTTCTTGATGGTGACCGGCGGCTGGTTGATGCCGAGCACGCATGCCGATTCGCACGGTGCGGGGCACAGGCGGCCGGTGAACTCCGGGAAGTTGTTGGTGGCGTGCAGGCGCTCGCTCGCCGCCGACCAGTCCTCGCGGTAGGCGTAGTCGTTCCACTCGGGGATGAGGTTGCCCAGCGGGCAGCCGTTGTGGCAGAACGGGATGCCGCAGTCCATGCACCGGCCGGCCTGCTTGCTGATGATCGGCAGCAGCGAGCCGGGGACGTGGACCTCGTTCCAGTCCTTGACGCGTTCGGTGACCGGGCGGGAGGTGGCGACCTCGCGGCCGTGGTTCAGAAAGCCCTTCGGATCAGCCATGGGTCGCCGCCTCCATCATCTTCCGGTGGGTGTCGGACTCGGAGAGCCCGGCTCGCTCGGCGGCTTCCTTGGCGGCGAGCACTGCCTGGTACGTGCTGGGGGTGATCTTGCTGAAGCGGGCGGCGCCTCCGTCGGGGCTGTCCCACTCGGCCAGCAGCTTGGCGGCGACGGTGGAGCCCGTCTCCTCCTGGTGACGGCGCACCACGTCGTGCAGCCAGGCGCGGTCGGTGTCGTCGAGCTCGTGGACGGCGCCCAGGTGGCCGGGGTTGACGTTGTCCGGGTCGAGGTCGATGACGTAGGCGGTGCCGCCGGACATGCCGGCCGCGAAGTTGCGGCCGGTCTCGCCGAGGACGACCGCGTGACCGCCGGTCATGTACTCGCAGCCGTGGTCGCCGACGCCCTCGGAGACGACCAGCGCACCGGAGTTGCGGACGCAGAACCGTTCGCCGACCTTGCCGCGCAGGAACATCTCGCCGCCGGTGGCACCGTAGGCGAGGGTGTTGCCCGCGATGACGCTGTACTCGGCGAGGTGGTCGGCGCCCCGGTCGGGGCGGACGACGATCCGGCCGCCGGAGAGGCCCTTGCCGACGTAGTCGTTGGCGTCGCCCTCCAGGCGCAGCGTGATGCCGCGCGGGACGAAGGCGCCGAAGGACTGGCCGGCGGAGCCGGTGAAGGTGATGTCGACGGTGTCGTCGGGCAGGCCCGCGCCGCCGAACTTCTTGGTCACCTCGTGGCCGAGCATGGTGCCGACCGTGCGGTTGATGTTGCGGATGGCGACCTGGGCGCGTACGGGCTGGGCCTCGATGGCGCCGTCGGCGGCGAGTGCGTCGGCGGCGAGCCTGATCAGCTCGTTGTCGAGGGCCTTCGCCAGGCCGTGGTCCTGGGGGACGGTGTGGTGGCGGACGGCGCCCTCGGGCAGCTCGGGCACGTGGAAGAGGGGGGCCAGTTCGAGGCCCTGCGCCTTCCAGTGGTCCACCGCGCGGGTGACGTCGAGGACCTCGGCGTGGCCGACGGCCTCCTCGATGGAGCGGAAGCCGAGTTCGGCGAGGAGTTCGCGGACCTCTTCGGCGATGAACCGGAAGAAGTTGACGACGTGCTCGGCCTTGCCGGCGAACCGGTCGCGCAGGACCGGGTTCTGGGTGGCGATGCCGACCGGGCAGGTGTCCAGGTGGCAGACGCGCATCATGACGCAGCCGGAGACGACCAGCGGGGCGGTGGCGAAGCCGAACTCCTCGGCTCCGAGGAGGGCGGCGATGACGACGTCGCGGCCGGTCTTGAGCTGGCCGTCGGTCTGGACGACGATCCGGTCGCGCAGGCCGTTGAGCAGCAGGGTCTGCTGGGTCTCGGCGAGGCCGAGCTCCCAGGGTCCGCCGGCGTGCTTGAGCGAGGTCAGCGGGGAGGCGCCGGTGCCGCCGTCGTGGCCGGAGATGAGGACGACGTCGGCGTGGGCCTTGGAGACGCCCGCGGCGACGGTGCCGACGCCGACCTCGGAGACCAGCTTGACGTGAATGCGCGCCTCGGGGTTGGCGTTCTTCAGGTCGTGGATGAGCTGGGCGAGGTCCTCGATGGAGTAGATGTCGTGGTGCGGCGGCGGGGAGATGAGGCCCACGCCGGGCGTCGAGTGGCGCGTCCTGGCGATCCACGGGTAGACCTTGGGGCCGGGCAGCTGGCCGCCCTCGCCGGGCTTGGCGCCCTGGGCCATCTTGATCTGGATGTCGTCCGCGTTGACCAGGTATTCGGAGGTCACACCGAAGCGGCCGGAGGCGACCTGCTTGATGGCGGAGCGGCGGGCCGGGTCGTACAGGCGCTCCGGGTCCTCGCCGCCCTCACCGGTGTTCGACTTGCCGCCGAGCTGGTTCATGGCGACGGCGAGGGTCTCGTGCGCCTCCTGGGAGATGGAGCCGTACGACATGGCGCCGGTGGAGAAGCGCTTGACGATCGCGGAGACCGGCTCGACCTCGTCGAGGGGGACGGGCGCCCGGCCGGAGGTGAGGCCGAAGAGCCCGCGGAGCGTCATCAGGCGCTCGGACTGCTCGTTGACGCGGCCGGTGTACTGCTTGAAGACGTCGTAGCGGCCGGAGCGCGTGGAGTGCTGGAGGCGGAAGACCGTCTCGGGGTCGAACAGGTGCGGTTCGCCCTCTCGGCGCCACTGGTACTCGCCGCCGATGTCGAGCGCGCGGTGTGCGGGGGCGATGCCGGTGGCGGGGTAGGCCTTGGCGTGGCGGGCGGCGACCTCCTTGGCGACGACGTCGAGGCCGACGCCACCGATCTTGGTGGCGGTGCCGTGGAAGTACTTCTCGACGAAGGCCGCGTCGAGGCCGACGGCCTCGAAGACCTGGGCGCCGCGGTAGGAGGCGACGGTGGAGATGCCCATCTTGGACATGACCTTCAGGACGCCCTTGCCGAGGGCGTGGATCAGGTTGCGGATGGCCTTCTCGGACTCGGTGCCGGGCAGGAAGGTGCCCGCGCGGACGAGGTCCTCGACGGACTCCATCGCCAGGTAGGGGTTGACGGCGGCGGCACCGAACCCGATGAGGAGGGCCACGTGGTGGACCTCGCGGACGTCTCCGGCCTCGACGAGGAGGCCCACCCGGGTGCGCTGCTTGGTGCGGATGAGGTGGTGGTGGACGGCCGCGGTGAGCAGCAGCGACGGGATCGGCGCGTGTTCGGCGTCGGAGTGCCGGTCGGACAGGACGATCAGGCGGGCGCCGTTGCCGAGGGCGGCGTCGGCCTCGGCGCAGATCTCCTCGATGCGGGCGGCGAGGCTGTCGCCGCCGCCGGAGACCCGGTAGAGGCCGGAGAGGGTGGCGGCCTTGAAGCCGGGCAGGTCGCCGTCGGCGTTGACGTGGATGAGCTTGGCCAGCTCGTCGTTGTCGATGACGGGGAAGGGCAGGACGACGGTGCGGCAGGACGCGGCGCTCGGTTCGAGCAGGTTGCCCTGGGGGCCGAGCGCGCTGCGCAGGGAGGTGACGAGCTCTTCACGGATCGCGTCCAGCGGCGGGTTGGTGACCTGCGCGAACAGCTGGGTGAAGTAGTCGAAGAGGAGCCGGGGGCGTTCCGACAGGGCGGCGATCGGCGAGTCGGTGCCCATGGAGCCGATCGGCTCGGTTCCGGACTTGGCCATCGGGGCAAGCAGGACGCGCAGTTCCTCCTCGGTGTAGCCGAAGGTCTGCTGGCGGCGGGTGACCGAGGCGTGGGTGTGGACGATGTGCTCGCGCTCGGGCAGGTCGGACAGCTCGATCTCGCCGGCTTCCAGCCACTGGGCGTAGGGGTGCTCGGCGGCGAGCTGGGCCTTGATCTCGTCGTCCTCGATGATGCGGTGCTCGGCGGTGTCGACGAGGAACATGCGGCCGGGCTGCAGGCGGCCCTTGCGGACGACCTTGGCGGGGTCGATGTCGAGGACGCCGACCTCGGAGCCGAGGACGACGAGGCCGTCGTCGGTGACCCAGTAGCGGCCGGGGCGCAGGCCGTTGCGGTCGAGTACGGCGCCGACCTGGGTGCCATCGGTGAAGGTGACGCAGGCGGGGCCGTCCCAGGGTTCCATCATCGTGGAGTGGTACTGGTAGAAGGCGCGGCGTGCGGGGTCCATCGAGCCGTGGTTCTCCCACGCCTCGGGGATCATCATGAGCACCGAGTGCGGCAGGGAGCGCCCGCCGAGGTGCAGCAGTTCGAGGACCTCGTCGAAGGACGCCGAGTCGGAGGCGTCGGGGGTGCAGACGGGAAAGATCCGCTCGAGGCCGGTGGAGCCACTGTGCCCACGGTCGGCGGAGCCACTGTGCCCACGGTCGGCGGAGCCACTGTGCCCACGGTCGGCGGAGCCACTGTGCCCACGGTCGGCGGAGCCGAACAGATCGGAGGCCAGCTGGGACTCGCGGGCGCGCATCCAGTTGCGGTTGCCCTTGACGGTGTTGATCTCACCGTTGTGGGCGACGAAGCGGTAGGGATGCGCGAGGGGCCACGACGGGAAGGTGTTCGTGGAGAACCGGGAGTGCACCAGCGCGAGCGCGGAGCCGAAGCGGCGGTCGGACAGGTCCGGGAAGAAGGGCTCGAGCTGACCGGTGGTGAGCATGCCCTTGTAGACGATGGTCCGCGCGGACAGCGACGGGAAGTAGACGCCCGCCTCGCGCTCGGCGCGCTTGCGCAGCACGAAGGCCGTACGGTCGAGGCCGATGCCCTGGGACGTGTGGTCCGTGACGAAGATCTGGCGGAAGGCCGGCATCGTGGAGCGGGCGGTGGCGCCGAGCAGGTCGGGCGCGACGGGCACCTCGCGCCAGCCGAGGACGGTCAGGCCCTCGGCGGCGGCGATCTCCTCGATGCGGGCGACGGCCTCGTCGGTGGCGTCCACGGGGAGGAAGGCGGTGCCGACGGCGTAGGCGCCGGCCTTGGGCAGTTCGAATCCGGCCACCTCGCGGAAGAAGGCGTCCGGGACCTGGGAGAGGATGCCCGCGCCGTCACCGGAGTCCGGCTCGGAGCCGGTGGCACCGCGGTGTTCCAGGTTGCGCAGGACGGTGAGTGCCTGCTCGACCAGGGTGTGGGACGCCTCGCCGGTGAGGGTGGCGACGAATCCGACGCCGCAGGCGTCGTGCTCGTCGCGGGGGTCGTACATGCCCTGCGGAGCAGGGCGAGCATCCATGAAGGACCAGTTCTGGCCATGCGCGGGATGCTGGGACGGCTGGCGCGTCATACGCATCGGCTCTTCCCGTCGTCGTCATGTGGCATGTGCAAAGTGCCGAGGGACGACGCTGGCCCTCTGCGTGACTGCAAAATTTCGTGCAGATTACACGATGGCCCGGTTCCCGGTAAGCGGGATTTTCCGTTCCATCATGTGGACACCATGCAGGTCGCTTCGGGGATTCCGCGCCTGACGGGGAGAAGCTGGGGGACCGTGGCGGGCAGATCGATGTCCGCCGGTCCGAGGGCGGGGCCGGGCGTCTTCGCCCACTCCCGCGGCTGCGTCGTGAGCTACGTTGCCCACGGCGCTTTCGGCTCATGCCCCGTCGTCACGCGGTCGAAACCAACGATTAACAGCTACTTGTGCGATCCCTCGCGCGGAAGCGGAGCCGGGGCGTCGGTACTGCTCGTCCGCGCCGGGCGCCGGGCCGGTGCCCCGGTCCGGGGCAGCCGTGCGGGGCCGTCCGAGCCGGGTCATCCGAGTCGGGTCATCCGATGGCCGTTCCGAACCAGGTGCCCAGAGCGTACGTCACACCGGCCGCCGCGCCACCGAGGGCGAGCTGTCGCAGGCCGCTGTACCACCAGGTCCGCGCGGTCACCTTGGCGACCAGCGCGCCACACAGGAAGAGCCCCAGCAGCGCCAGCAGCACGGCGGGCCACAGAGTGCTCGCGCCGAGCAGGTACGGCAGTACGGGGAGCAGCGCGCCGAGCGCGAAGGCGCCGAAGCTCGAGACCGCGGCCACGGTGGGCGAGGGGAGGTCGCCGGGGTCGATCCCCAGTTCCTCGCGGGCGTGGATCTCCAGCGCCTGTTCGGGGTCCCGCGACAGCTGCCGGGCCACCTCGGCGGCGAGCTCCGGCTCGACACCCCGGGCCTCGTAGAGGGCGGCGAGTTCGGCCTCCTCATCCTTGGGGTGCTTGCGCAGCTCGCGTCGCTCGACGTCCAGTTCGGCCTCGACGAGCTCGCGCTGGGAGGCGACGGAGGTGTACTCGCCGGCGGCCATGGAGAAGGCGCCGGCCGCCAGGCCGGCGAGGCCCGTGATGACGATGGTCTGCTGTCCGACCGAGCCGCCGGCCACGCCGGTCATCAGCGCGAGGTTGGAGACCAGGCCGTCCATCGCGCCGAACACGGCCGGTCGTAGCCAGCCGCCGTTGACATCGCGGTGCGTGTGGTTGTCGCGGTGCGCCTCGTGCAGCGTCGCCTCGGTCTCGATGATCGCCATGCCGTCCCCCAGGGAGTTCGCGAAAGCGCCTGCAAAGCCGACGTCTCCGACGGCTGCCGCAGAGCCTTTTTAGACAAATTCTACTTTTGAACAACACCCAATTTACGCTTTCCCATTCCCTCCCGCCAGCAAGGAAAGGCTGGGCTAACCTGCGGTTTCGTCAATTTCGCCGCTCACCTGCCGGAGGGCCCGCACAGATGTCGACCGGGTGACACCGGGGCCTGTGAGGCTGTACCGGACCTCACATCGGGGACAGTTCCGCAAAGGGCTTCGCGCCTCTCGGGGCGCCCCTGAGAGGAGAGCCTCGTATGGCATCGACCGCCTGCATCCCCTCGCCCCCGACGCCCGGGGACTCCCTCGGGCTCCGCGAACGGGCACGCGGCGCGCTGCTCGGCCTGGCCGTCGGCGACGCGCTGGGTGCCCCGGCTGAGAACTTGAAACCCTCCGAGATCCGCGCCCGGTGGGGCCGCATCACGGGATACGTGGCGGAGCACCCCGCGGGCACGGACGACACCGAGTACGCGATCCTGTCCGGCCTGCTGCTGGCCCGGCACGGGTCGGCGCTCACCCCGGCGCAGGTCGGGGCGGCCTGGCACGAATGGATCGCGGACCGCGCCGAGGGGCGGTTCCGGGGTGCCGGATTCAGCGAGCGCGGCACCCTGGAGAACCTCCGCCGGGGACTGGCCGCCCCCGTCTCCGCCCAGCACCGTCACGCCTGGAGCGACGGACTGGCGATGCGGGCGGCGCCGCACGGTGTCTTCGCGGCCGGCCGTCCCGCCGAGGCGGCCAGGCTGGCGGCGATCGACGGCTCGGTCAGTCACGACGGCGAGGGCATCTACGGAGGCCAGGCGGTCGCGGCAGGCGTGGCGGCGGCGATGGCCGGGGCACCGGTGGTCACCGTCGTGGCCACCGCGCTGGCCCTGGTGCCGGAAGACTCCTGGACCGCCCGTTCCCTGCGCCGTGCCGTCACCGTGGCCCACCGGGGCGAACGCGCGGTCCGCTCCGCGGTCGTGATCGGCGGCTACCCCTGGACCGACCTGGCCCCCGAGGCCGTCGCCCTCGCCTTCGGCGCATACGCGGCGGCGGACGGGGACTTCGAACAGACGGTGCTGACGGCCGTCAACATGGGCCGCGACGCGGACACCACCGCGGCGGTGGCGGGCGCCCTCGCGGGCGCGACCCGGGGCGCCGCCGCGATCCCACAGGCCTGGGCGGCAGCGATCGGACCGGCCCGCGGCAGCTGCCTCCCCGCGATGGCGGGCCATCACGTCCTGGACATCGCGGACCTGCTCACCCCGACACCGGCCGACAACACCGCGGAGGCCCCGTCATGACCCTCTCCCCACCGGCGACAGCACCCCCATCCACACCACGGGACCAGCCGCCGGAACAGCCCCCGCCCGGCCCCCCCCCCGCGGCGGGGGGGCGCGCCGGCGGGGGGGGGGGGGGGGGGGGGGGGGGGGGGGGGGGGGGGGGGGGGGGGGGGGGGGCTACGCGCCCCCACCCCCCCCCCCCCCCCGCCCCCCGCCCCCCCCCCCCCCCCCCCCCCCCCCCCCCCCCCCCCCCCCCCCCCCCCGCCAAGACCGCCCTCGCCCGACCACGCACCCCGCCCGCCCGACACGACCGAGCCCCACCCTCCTGAAGCCGCTCCCGGGGCCGCCGACGGTACGACAGCCCCACCGGGGCCACCCGCACCCGACCCCGAAACCCGCCCGGGTGGTACGGGTGGGGAACACCGGGCCGAAGGCGAAGCCGAGGCCTCCGCAACCCACCGGACCCGCATCACACCCCTCACCCCGCCGCCGCAGGCACCCCGTATCGAGGGCCTCCTCCTGGGCCTCGCCGCCGGAGACGCCGCCGGCTGGCCCGCGGCACGCCACCGCGCCGCCCGGATGCCCGAGTGGACCCGGCGCCTCACCCGGGAACTGGACACCTTCGCCGAGCAGAACGCGACCACCACCCTTCCCGTGCCCATCGCCCTCAACCAGCCCCCGGGACCCCTGCGTCTGGGCCCCTCCGACGACGCCGAGTGGGCGGTGTTCACCGCCGAGGCGGTCCTGCGGGCCGGCGACGACGGCGCGCTCGGCGACCTGAGCCGCGAACGCCGTACCCGGGCCGCCATCGACCTCACCTGGAACGCCATGGCCGGCGAAGTCGCCGCGGCCGCGGAACGCGCGCCCGAGATCGAGTCGGCCGTTCTGCCCCTGCGCGCCCGTATCTCCGTACGGGCCGGGCTCGGCAACCTCGCCACCGGCCTGCGTCCGCCCGCCACCGGCCACGACAACCCGCACTACTTCGACGACGCGGCCTGCGTACGGGCCTGTGTCCTGGCCGTGGCCCACCCCGGCGACCCCGAAGGCGCCGCCGCGCTCGCCGAGTTCGACGCCCGCTACACCCAGGACGGCGACGGGGTTCACGGCGCCCGCGCGATGGCCGCCGCCGTCGCCCTCGCGCTGGCCGGCGCGGACGTCGGGGCATGCGTGGCGGCCGCGGTGGCCGAGTTGCCCGAGGAGACGGAGATCGGCCGCAACGCCCGGCACGCGCTGCGGCTCGCCGCGGACGCCGACGGCGCCTTCGCCCTCGTACCGCCCCTGGAGCACCAGATCGTCGACCACGTCTACAGCTACGGCATCGCCGCTGCCGAGACCGTCCCCGTGGCCCTCGCGCTGGCCACCGCCTCGCACGGCCGGATGGTGGAGGCGGTGCCCGCGGCGGCCTGTCTCTCCCGGGTCGCGGACTCCGCCCCCGCCCTCGTCGGCGCGCTGACCGGCGCGCTCGGCGGCAGCACGGCGATCCCGGAGTCCTGGCGGGAGAGCTGCCGCATCCTTTCCGGCTGCACGCTCCCCCGGCTCACCGGCACCGACCTGGTGGAACTCGCCGGGCTCCTGGAAGCCGCACAACCGCCTCCCCCCGGAGGATGATTCGGGCATGACGCTCAAAGAGCAGGAAAAGCGGGTTCAGGGTGCCTCCCTGGACGAGCGGTTCACCGGCGCGCTGGTGGGAGCCGCCGTCGGCGACGCGCTCGGCGGCCCCGTCGAGGGGTACTCCCCCGAGCAGATCGTCGAGCGCCACGGCGGCCGTGTCCACGGCGTCGTCGGCCCCTGGAACGGTGACGCCTGGCGCACCGCCCGTCCGATCGCCCCGTACCACAAGGGCGACGGCCACGTCACCGACGACACCCTCATGACGCACGCCCTGATCCGGGTGTACTCGCGGGTCCGGGACCATCTGGACGCCCACGCCGTCGCCGACCACCTGGTCCCGGACCTGATGATGCACCCGCGCTGGATCCCGGAGCTGGAGGCGGAGGCGCTCCTGCTGCAGCGGCTCTTCCTCGCGGAGAAGTGGCTGGTGGCCCGCATCCACTACGGCCACGTCGATCCGCGCGAGGCGGGCGTCGGCAACATCGTCAACTGTGGTGCCGCGATGTACATGGCCCCGGTCGGCCTGGTCAACGCGGCCCACCCGGCGGGCGCCTACGCCGAGGCGCTGGACGTCGCGGGAGCCCACCAGTCGTCGTACGGCCGGGAGGCGGCCGGCGTTCTCGCCGCGGCGGTGGCGGCGGCGTGCGCGCCGGGAGCGACAGCGGACTCGGTCGTCACCGCCTGTCTGTCCCTGGCGAAGGACGGCACGCGGACGGCGATCGAGCGGGTCTGCGAAGTGGCGTCCCGCCATACGGAGTTCGAGTCCGCGTTGCGCCCGCTGCGGGAGGCGGTGGCCCCGTACGACACCGTGGGTCCCGACTACCGCGCTCCGTCGCTGGGTGCCCGCCGTCCCTCAAGGCTGCACGCGATCGAGGAACTCCCGGTGGCGCTGGGCATGGTGGTGGTGGCCGGCGGCGACTTCCGGCACGCGGTGCTGGGCGCGGTGAACTACGGCCGGGACTGCGACTCCATCGCCACGATGGCCGGCGCCGTGACGGGCGCCCTCGGTTCGCCGGTTCCCGAGGACTGGGCGAAGACCGTGACGGAGGCCAGCCGTCTCGACCTCCTGGAACCCGCGGCCACGCTGACGGAGGTGGCCCGCGAGGTCTTCGCACGCGACGTGTCCCGACGCCGCGCGCACGAAAGGGCGTTCGCCGAGCTGGGAGGTCCGGAATGCTCCGACTGACCTGGGTCCAGCCGGAGGACCTGATCGGGCACGAACTGCGCCAGGCCGCCCAGGACGGCCGGTCTGCCACGGCCGTCGCCGCCGTCGCGGCCCGGTGGCGCGCGGCGGGCGGCCCCGAGGCCCCGCCCCGCGCGGGTGCCTCCCCGCGGCCGGCGTCCCGCTACCTCCGGCTGCTGGCCGGGGACCTCCTGGACGAACTCGCCGACCTGCCCAGCGGCCTCGCGGACGATGAACCGACGGACCTCTGCGCCATCAAGTCCCTCTGTCCCGAATGGCCTTCACCCGTCGACGCCGTTCCCCCCGCCTCCGACCGTCCTGACGCGGACCGTCCTGACGCGGACCGCCGCCGGACCGACCGTCCCGACACCGACCGCCTCGAAACCGAGCGTCTAGAAGCCGCCTGGCTCGGCCGTGCCGTCGGCTGCCTGCTCGGCAAGCCGGTGGAGAAGCTCCCCCTCGACGGCATCCGCCAACTCGCCCGGGCCACCGGGAACTGGCCTCTGAACGGTTACTTCACCGCCCTCGGAGTCCCCGGGGAATTGTCCGCGCGGTACCCCTGGAACCGTCGCTCGGCGGCCACCTCGCTCGCCGAGAACATCGACGGGATGCCCGAGGACGACGACCTCGACTACCCTCTCCTCAACCTGCTGTTGCTCCGGCGGTACGGCAAGGATTTCACCACCACGGACGTGGCCCGGCTCTGGCTGGACGAACTCCCGGCGGGCCGTGCCTTCACCGCCGAACGCGTCGCCTACCGCAACCTCCTCGACGGCGTGGAGCCTCCGCGCACCGCACGCCACCGCAACCCGTTCCGCGAGTGGATCGGCGCCTTGATCCGCGCCGACGTGCACGGCTGGACCAATCCCGGCGATCCGGCGGGCGCCGCCGAACAGGCCCACCGCGACGCCACCCTCACGCACACCGCGGGCGGTGTCCACGCCGCGATGTTCGGCGCCGCCGTCATCGCCACCGCCGCAGGCGCAGACGCAGACGCAGGTGGCGACCGCCCGGACGTCCACGCCTGCCTGCGCGCCGGCCTCACCGTCGTACCGCCCCGCTCCCGGCTCGCCCGCGCCGTGCGCGAGGCCGTCCGGCTGGCACACGAGCACCATGACTTCGCCATCGTCGTCGACCGGCTCCACGCCCTGCACGCCGGTACCCACTGGGTGCACGCCGTCCCCAATACCGCCCTGATCGCCGCCGCCCTCACCCACGCGGACGGCGACTTCGCCGGCGCCGTCTGCCGTACCGTGTCCGGCGGCTGGGACACGGACTCGAACGGCGCGACGGCCGGCGGCATCACCGCCCTGCTCGCCGGTTCCCCCGCCGCCCTCCCCGAGCGCTGGACGGCCCCGCTGAAGAACCGGCTGGCCACCTCCGTCGGCGACTTCAACGGCGTCGGCTTCGACACCCTGGCCCGTCTGACCCGTCTGGAGGCCTCCCGCCCATGACCCGGCCCGTCACGCCCACCGCACCCTCCCCCGGCCCCTCCGCTCTCCCGCCCCCGCCCCCTCTGACCGGCCTGCGGGTCCTGGACCTCGCCACCCTCTTCGCCGGGCCCCTCGCCGCGACGCTGCTCGGCGACTTCGGCGCGGAGGTCGTCAAGGTCGAACACCCGAGGAAGCCCGATCCCTCCCGCGGCCACGGCCCGTCGAAGAATGGCGTGGGGCTGTGGTGGAAGATGCTCGGCCGCAACAAACGGACCATCACCCTCGACCTGTCCACCCGCGGCGGCCGGGCCACCCTGCTGCGCCTCGCCAAGACCGCCGACGTGATCATCGAGAACTTCCGGCCCGGCACCCTGGAGAAGTGGGACCTGGGCTGGTCCGAACTGTCCGCCGCCAACCCCCGTCTCGTCCTGGCCCGGGTCACCGGCTTCGGCCAGTTCGGCCCGTACGCGCACCGGCCCGGCTTCGGCACACTCGCCGAGGCCATGAGCGGTTTCGCCGCCATCACCGGCGAGCCGGATGCGCCCCCGACGCTGCCGCCGTTCGGCCTGGCCGACTCCATCGCGGGCCTGACCACGGCGTACGCGGTGCTGACCGCGCTCGCCGGGCGGGAGAGCACCGGCGAGGGCCAGGTCGTCGACATGGCCCTCATCGAACCGATCCTCACCGCGCTCGGACCCCAGCCGACCTGGTACGACCAGCTCGGCCACGTCCAGCCGCGCACCGGCAACCGCTCCCAGAACAACGCCCCGCGCGGCACCTACCTCACCGCCGACGGCACCTGGGTCGCCGTCTCCACCTCGGCCCAGTCGGTCGCCGAGCGGGTGATGCGGCTGGTGGGGAGGCCCGAGCTGATCGACGAACCGTGGTTCGCCACCGGCGCCGGCCGCGCGGGGCACGCGGACGTCCTGGACGAGGCGGTGGGCGGCTGGATCGCCTGCCGCACCCGCAGCGACGTGCTCGCCGCCTTCGAGAAGGCCGAGGCCGCGGTGGCACCCGTCCAGGACGTACGGGACGTGATGACCGACCCGCAGTACCAGGCCCTGAACACGATCACCACGGTCGACGACCCCGAGCTGGGCCCGCTGCGCATGCAGAACGTTCTCTTCCGCCTCTCGCACACCCCCGGCGCGATCCGCTGGGCGGGCCGCCCACACGGCGCCGACACCCACGAGGTGCTGACCGAACTGGGCCTCACCCCGGCCGAGCTGACGGCCCTGCGCGCGGAAGGCGCGCTGTGACGGTGGCATCCCCGCTGACCTGGCTGTACGCACCGGGCGACCGGCCGCGGGTGGTGGCGAAGGCGCTCGTCTCCGGGGCCGACGTGGTGGTGATCGACCTGGAGGACGCCGTCGCCCCCGACCGCAAGGCGTACGCCCGAGCCGCCTGTGCCGAGCTGTTGTGCGACCCGCAGCCGGTCCCGGTCCACGTCCGCGTCAATGCCCTGACCGGCCCCTGGGGCGAGGCCGACCTCGCCGCCGTCGCCCCGGCCGGGGGCCTGGCGGGCCTGGCCGGTCTGCGGCTGCCCAAGGTGTCCTCGCCCGCCGACATCGTCCGGGTCGCGCGGCAGGCCGTGTCCGCCCACGGCGGCCCGCTCGGTCTGTACGCGCTGCTGGAGACGGCCCTCGGTATCGAGCGGGCGCACGACGTGGCCACCGCCCACCCGGCCCTGCGCGGTATCTCGATCGGCGAGGAGGACCTGCGAACCGACCTGGGCGTACGCGACGACGCGGGCCTCGACTGGTCCCGCTCCCGCGTGGTCGTCGCCGCGCGGGCGGCGGGTCTGGTCCCGCCCACCCAGTCCGTCCACCCGGACATCCGCGACCTGGACGGTCTCCGCGCCTCCTGCGCCCGTGGCCGTGCCCTGGGTTTCCTGGGCCGCGCCGCCATCCATCCGCGTCAACTGCCGGTCATCGAGCGCGCCTATCTGCCCACCCAGGAGGAGATCGAGAGGGCGGAGACGGTCGTCAAGGCGGCGGCCGGCGAGCAGGGCGCCCAGGCACTTCCCGACGGCCGCTTCGTCGACGCGGCGGTGGTGACGGCCGCCCAGCGGGTCCTGTCCCTGGCCCGCCGCACCTGAGGCCCCGCACACACACCCGTGGGGCGCCCGGAGTTCCCGGGCGCCCCACGGCGTCGTTCACGTACAACGGGCCGCCGGTCAGCGGCGGGCCGGCAGACCGTCAGCTCTTCTTCGCCGACCCGGCCTCGTCCTTGGCCCGTACGTCCTCGGAATCCGCAGCCCCGGAGTCCACGTCCCCGGAGTCCGCAGTCGCGGAATCCTCGTCCCCGGAATCCTCCTGGGCCTTATCCGCCTTGGCGTCCTCGGCCTTCGCGTCACCCGGATCGGTGGCGTCCTTGTCCGCCGCCGCGTCGTTCTCCTTCGGGCTCGCGTCGGCCTTCGACTCGGCGTCCGGCTTCTTCGGCCCGGCTGCTTTCTTCGTCTCCCGGGAGTCCGCCTTGCCGTCCCTGCCGTCCTTGCCCGCGGTCTCCGGCTCGGCCGGCTCGGTCTCGGAACCGCTCCCGGCATCGTCCGGGGTGTCGTCACCCCCGGCGGAACCGCCTGTCGCACCACCTGCCGCGCCACCGGCGGCAGCCGCGCCCGGTTCCACCACGGTCTCGCGTCCCGGGCGCAGCTTCGCCGACACCACGAAGTACACGACCGCGAGCACGAACACGATCATCGCGGTCCAGTTGTTCAGCCGCAGGCCCAGGATCTCGCGGGCCTCGTCGACGCGCATGTACTCGATCCAGAACCGGCCCGCGCAGTATGCGGCGACGTACAGCGCGAACGCCCGTCCGTGCCCGAGCTTGAAGCGGCGGTCCGCCCAGATGACCAGCAGGGCGACGCCCACGCACCACAAAAACTCGTACAGGAATGTCGGGTGGTAGTACCCCGGTACCCGGCCGCCCTCCGTGGACGTGATGTGCAGGGCCCACGGGAGGTCCGTCTCCCGCCCGTACAGTTCCTGGTTGAACCAGTTGCCCCAGCGTCCGATCGCCTGCGCCAGCACCAGACCGGGGGCCAGGGCATCGGCGTACGGCGGAAGGGCGATGCCCCGACGCCGGCAGCCGATCCAGGCACCCACAGCGCCCAGGGCGACGGCGCCCCAGATGCCGAGGCCGCCCTCCCAGATCTTGAAGGCGTCGACCCAGTTCCGGCCCTCACCGAAGTAGAGCTGGTAATCGGTGATCACGTGGTAGAGGCGACCGCCGACCAGACCGAACGGAACGGCCCAGAACGCGATGTCCCAGGCGGTTCCCTTCTGGCCGCCGCGCGCCACCCACCGGCGGTCGACGATCCAGAGGGCGACGAAGAGGCCGGCGAGGATACTGAAGGCATAGCCGCGGAGCGGAACGGGGCCGAGGTACAGCACCCCGCTCGACGGGCTGGGAATGTAGGCAAGTTCCATGGCAGGGTCGACGCTACCGCGCCGGACCGGTCCCACGGTGGGCGGCCCGGCTACGGGTCCATAACGGGAAGGCTCGCCCTCCTACCGCCGGTTGGCCTCCTCCACCATTTTCTTGAGCTTCGCCGGGGTCATCGTCCGGTCCTGGTAGATGTTCTTGTCGCCGAGCAGGACGGTCGGTGTGCCGGAGAAGCGGCCCTTCTGGAAGGCCTCGTCGGACTTCGCGACCCAGCTGTTGTGCGTGCCGTCCTTCACGCAGCTGCGGAAGGCTGGAGTGTCGAGGCCCTCGATCTTGCCGGCCAGTTCGATGAGCTTGGCGTTGTCGGCGAAGGCGTCGTCCGTCTCCGGGGGCTGGTTGTCGAACAGCACGTCGTGGTATTCGGCGAACTTGCCGGTGTCCTGGGCACAGGCGGCCGCGTTGGCGGAGTTGCGGGAGCCGGTGCCGCCCATGTTCCCGTCGATCAGCGTGACGAGGTGGTACTCGATCTTCAACTGGCCGGACTCGGTCAGCTCATGGAGGGTCGGCCGGTACGCCAGCTCGAAGGACTTGCAGGCGGGGCAGCGGAAGTCCTCCCACACGGTGAGGGTGGATTTGGCGCTCTCCTTGCCGACCGGGACGGCGAGGCCGTCCTTGCCGAGCGCCCCCGAGGGCGCCACCACCGGGCCCGCCTCCTTACTACTGCCTTCGTCCTTGCCCGCGTTGGCGGCGACGACGCCGATCACCGCCGCGAGCGCCAGGACACAGACCACGCTCGCACCCACGATCAGGGTGCGGCGCCGCCTGTCCGTCGCCTTCTGCTTCTCACGCTCGACCGCCAGCCGCTCACGGGCGGTGCGTTTTCCCTCACGGTTCTTCTCGCTCACACCCCGCAGAACGAACCGGGGAGGCGCAACGCGCCTCCCCGGCCCCAGATCCACCCGTACGAGGGACTCGTATGACCAGTTGCGGAGCGTCTGCCGATGACGGGGCGCCGGCGCTGCCGTCCCGGATCCGGGCCGTCCCGGATCCGGCCGCACCCGCCGTCACCGGCCCCGCACGCCGTCAGGATCCGCCGCGTACGCCCTCGGCCAGCTCGCCCGCGAGCGCCCGCACGGCCTGGAGGCCCGCGGCCGGGTCGGGGGCGTCCAGCAGCCGCTTGACGAAGGCCGATCCGACGATCACACCGTCGGCGAAGCGGGCGACCTCGGCGGCCTGGACGGCGTCGGAGACACCGATCCCGACGCACACCGGCAGATCGGCGCGGCTGGCCCGGGCCCGTGCCACGAGGTTCTCGGCCTGTGCGCCGACCGATTCGCGGGTACCGGTGACGCCCATGAGGGAGGCGGCGTAGACGAAACCGCTGCCCGCCGCGGTGATCTCGGCGAGCCGCTCGTCCTTGCTGCTGGGCGCGACGACGAAGACGGTGGCCAGACCGTGCTTGTCGGCGTGCTCCCGCCACAGCGCCGACTCCTGGACGGGCAGGTCGGGCAGGATGCAGCCGGCGCCGCCCGCCTCGGCGAGTTCGGCGGCGAACCGCTCGACGCCGTAGCGGTCGACGGGGTTCCAGTACGTCATGACGAGGATCGGCTTCCCGGTGGCCCGGTGGGCCTCCCGGACCGTGCGCAGCACGTCGGCGATCCGTACGCCACCGCGCAGGGCGATGTCGTCGGCGGTCTGGATGACGGGCCCGTCGAGGACGGGGTCGCTGTGCGGCAGGCCCACCTCCACGACGTCGGCACCGCCGTCGATGACGGCCTTCACGGCGTCGATGCCTCCGTCGACGGTCGGGAAACCGGCCGGGAGGTAGGCGATCAGCGCGGCGCGGCCCTCGGACTTCGCTGCGGCGAGGGTGTCGTTCAGCAGCTTCACGTTCCCGCTCACTTGGCGTCCCCCTCGATCTCGGCGGTGTCGGTGTCCGCGTCGGCGGCGACGGTCCTGTCGGTGTCGTACAGGCCGAAGTAGCGGGCGGCGGTGTCCATGTCCTTGTCGCCCCGGCCGGACAGGTTGACGACGATCAGTCCGTCCTTGCCCAGTTCCCTGCCGACCTCCAGGGCGCCGGCCAGCGCGTGGGCGCTCTCGATGGCCGGGATGATGCCCTCGGTGCGCGACAGCAGCCGCAGGGCCTGCATGGCGGCGTCGTCGGTGACCGCGCGGTACTCGCCGCGGCCGGAGTCCTTGAGGTAGGCGTGCTCGGGGCCGATGCCCGGGTAGTCGAGCCCTGCCGAGATGGAGTACGGCTCGGTGATCTGGCCCTCGTCGTCCTGGAGGACGTAGGAACGCGAGCCGTGCAGGATGCCGGGCTCGCCCACGGTGAGGGTGGCCGCGTGCTCGCCGCTGTCGATGCCGTGTCCGGCGGGTTCGCAGCCGACGAGGCGGACCGAGGCGTCCGGGATGAAGGCGTGGAAGAGGCCGATGGCGTTGGAGCCGCCGCCGACGCAGGCGATCGCGGCGTCGGGCAGCCGTCCGACCCGCTCCAGCAGCTGGCGGCGGGTCTCGACGCCGATGACGCGGTGGAAGTCGCGGACCATGCCGGGGAAGGGGTGGGGTCCGGCGACGGTGCCGAAGAGGTAGTGCGTGCGGTCGACGTTGGCGACCCAGTCGCGGAACGCCTCGTTGATGGCGTCCTTGAGGGTGCGGCTGCCGGACTTCACGGCGATGACCTCGGCGCCGAGCATGCGCATCCGGGCCACGTTGAGGGCCTGGCGCTCGGTGTCGACCTCGCCCATGTAGATGGTGCAGTCGAGGCCGAACAGGGCGCAGGCGGTGGCCGTGGCGACTCCGTGCTGGCCGGCGCCGGTCTCGGCGATGACACGGGTCTTGCCCATGCGCCGGGTGAGCAGGGCCTGGCCGAGCACGTTGTTGATCTTGTGGGAGCCGGTGTGGTTGAGGTCCTCGCGCTTGAGGAAGACCCGGGCACCGCCGGCGTGCTCGGCGAACCGGGGCACCTCGGTGAGGGCGCTCGGGCGGCCGGTGTAGTGGACCATCAGGTCGTCGAGTTCGCGGGCGAACTCGGGGTCGGCCTTGGCCTTGTCGTACTCGACGGCGACCTCGTCGACGGCGGCGACGAGCGCCTCCGGGATGAACTTGCCGCCGAACGCGCCGAAGTAGCCCTCGGTGCTGGGCACCCGGCCCTCGGGATCGGGGAAGAAGAACTGGCTGGGCATGCGGAAACCTCACGATGAGTGTGTGGACACGTTTCGCCGTGGGGGGCAGGGCTCGCCGGCCGGCTTCAGACCGTGTGCGGCTGGTTTCGCCGACGCGGCCGGGTGGCGCGCCGGTACTGCCCCGCGCCCCTTGTCAGGGGCGGTGCCATCGCAGTCCGTTGACCTGGCCGGGCTCGTCACCGATGTGGTAGCGCACCCTGCGGCCGAGCACGCGGCGCGCGGGGGCCCGGCAGCCGCGCGGGCGGCAGCCGCGGGCGAGGCGCGCGTACGGATCCCTGGCCATCAGGGTGATCGGGAGGGTCATCGGGCGTCAGCCGCGTCCGTGGCGCAGTGCCGGGTGCTCGCCGGCCGCCACCAGGTCGGCGACCGCGGTCTTCGGGTCGCGTCCGGTGACCAGGGACTCGCCGACCAGGACGGCGTCGGCGCCGGCGTTGGCGTAGGCGATGAGGTCGTGCGGGCCGCGGACACCGGACTCGGCGATCTTGACCAGGTGGTCCGGGATCTCGGGGGCGACGCGTTCGAAGGTGCCCCGGTCGACCTTGAGGGTCTTGAGGTTGCGCGCGTTGACCCCGATGACCTTGGCGCCGGCGTCGACCGCGCGCTCGACCTCGTCCTCGTCGTGCACCTCGACGAGCGGGGTGAGCCCGATGGAGACGGCGCGCTCGATCAGCGACTCCAGGGCCGGCTGTTCGAGGGCGGCGACGATGAGCAGCGCGAGGTCGGCGCCGTGCGCCCGCGCCTCCCAGAGCTGGTACGAGGTGACGATGAAGTCCTTGCGCAGGACGGGGATGTCCACCCGCGCGCGGACCGCCTCCAGGTCGGCGAGGGAGCCGCCGAAGCGTCGCTGTTCGGTGAGGACGGAGATGACGGCCGCGCCGCCCGCCTCGTAGTCGGCGGCGAGTCCGGCCGGATCGGCGATCGCGGCGAGCGCGCCCTTGGACGGGCTGGAGCGCTTGACCTCGCAGATCACCTTGACGCCTTCACCGCGCAGGGCGGCCGCGCCGTCCTTGGCCGCGGGAGCCTTCGCCACGCGCTCCTTGAGCTCGTCGAGGCCGACTCGTGCCTGGCGCTCCGCGAGGTCGGCACGGACTCCGTCGATGATCTCGTCGAGCACACTCACGCGAGGGGCCCCCTTCCAGACGGTCCGTCTTCAGTGCGTTCGTTTCCGTCCCTGGCGTTCTCCGTCCTCGCGGGCGGGTCGCCGGACGAAACCGGTGGTTACTGCGATGGTATCCGCAGCAGGGGGTATGCCTCACATCCGGTTGACGCCGGTCCCACTACCTGGACGTTCGCTCTTTGATCAAGGATGTAGCCGGCCACCGAACGGTAGGTTCCGGACAACCGTGAAGACCAGCACGAACGCTCCCAGTGACCACAGGAGTACCGGTCGGGGGTCGATCCGCAGGGGTTTTCCGCGCGCCGCGCGGACCACCCATACGGTCCAGAGGACGGCGAAGGCCGCGTAACCGAGGACGGCAGGCGCATTGGCCTGGAGAGCGGCCAGGAGATCGCCGTGGGCGACGGCGTGGGCGCTGCGCAGTCCGCCGCAGCCGGGGCAGTACAGGCCGGTGAGGCGCAGCAGCGGGCAGGCGGGGTAGTGGCCGGGCTCGTTGGGGTCCACCGCCCCGACGTAGACGAAGGCTCCGGCGACGGCGGCGAGCGTTCCTGCGGGGAGGACGAGTCGGGCGGCGATGCCGCGGGGCGCACTGTGGCTGACGGCGTTCACAGGGTGATTGTGCCCCGCGCTCACGCGTCAGGGGCGGTTCCGGCACCCGTGTGCCGGCCGCCCCTGTCCGGAGGGTTCCCGGTGATCAGTTTTCGGCGCGGGCCGGCTCACGGCCTGCGGCCGGCGGGTTGAGGGGGTGGAAGTGCGGCTTCTGGCCCATGCCCATCTTGCTCATGATTCCGCCGACGACACCGCCGAGCAGCACGATGCCCATGCCGACCCAGAAGCCCACCGGCGAGCTCACCACCATGAACATGCTCGCGACGCAGAAACCGATGAACGAGATGATGACACCGGTCCAGGCGGCCGGGGTGTGACCGTGGCTGCTGCCCGCCATTGCTTGCTCCTCAGTGCTGTGTACGTGTCTGAGCAGGACGCTCGGATCAATTGTCCCGCACACGCGCGCGTGCCGTGCTGCGGGGGTGCTCCTCCGCGCGGTGAACGCCCGTGGCCGGCTGCCCGGCGGAGGGGACGGCTGCCCGGCGGAGGGGACGGCTGCCCGGTGGTTCAGGCTCCGGTCGGGTCCTCGCCGCGGTCGAGGGCCTTCCACAGTTCCTCCGGCCGGTCGGGGTCGCCGGCGGCGGCCGTGCGGCGTGGCCGCGGGGCGCCGCCGCGCTCGTAGCGCCCGGACATCGCGGGCCACAGCCTGCCGTAGCGCAGGGCGAGCGCGCCGGCCAGCAGGAGCAGCAGGCCGCCCACGGCCGCGACGTAGGGCCAGGCGGTGTGGCTGAGGGCTTCCACGGTGGCCGACGTGTCGCCGGAGACCTCGGCGGCCTTGTCGTCGAGCGCGGAGCTGTCGGAGGCGCCGAGCAGGGTGGCCGCGACGGTGCCCGCCCCGGACAGGGCGAGCAGCGCGGCGACGGCGAACCGGCCGGTCCGGCGGACGGCGAAGACGGCGACGAGCGCGGCCAGGCCCACCACGGCGAGGGCGGCGGGGACGCCGGTGACGTCGCTGCCGTTCGCGGTCAGGGGGAAGGAGCCGCCGGCCACGGTCGCGGTGCCCTGGGACCACTGCTGTCGGGTGGCGAGCAGGGTTACGGCCGCGCCCAGGGCGCCGCACAGCAGGGCGACGGCGAGGCTGAGGCGGCCGGTCCGGGCGGAGCCGGCGGCCTCGGAACGGGGGTGAGGTACGGCAGTCACGTACTCCACTATCGCGTGAACCACGCGCGAACGGTCACCCGGGGCTCGTGCCGGTCGCATCTCACACGGCCCCGGAAGCGTCCCGCACGGTCCCGGGCGGGTGTCACACCGTGCGTGTCACCTCGCGCCCAGCCGGTTCGCCGTGTGGACGGCGCGCAGCACGGCGGCCGCCTTGTTGCGGCACTCGGTGTCTTCGGCGACCGGGTCGGAGTCGGCGACGATTCCGGCGCCCGCCTGGACGTATGCGGTGCCGTCGCGCAGCAGCGCGGTGCGGATGGCGATGGCGGTGTCGGAGTCACCGGCGAAGTCCAGGTAGCCCACGCAGCCGCCGTACAGTCCGCGCCGGGACGGCTCGAGTTCGTCGATGATCTGCATGGCACGGGGCTTGGGTGCGCCGGAGAGGGTGCCGGCCGGGAAGCAGGCGGTGAGCACGTCGAAGGCGGAGTGGCCGGGCGCGACCCGGCCGGTGACCGTCGAGACGATGTGCATGACGTGCGAGTACCGCTCGACGGACATGAAGTCGACGACCTCGACGGAGCCGGGCTCGCAGACCCGCCCGAGGTCGTTGCGGCCCAGGTCGACGAGCATGAGGTGCTCGGCGCGCTCCTTGGGGTCGGCGAGCAGTTCCTCGGCGAGGGCCTGGTCCCGCTGTGGGGTGGTGCCGCGCGGCCGGGTACCGGCGATGGGGTGGACCATCGCCTGTCCGTCGTCGACCTTCACGAGTGCTTCGGGGGACGAACCGACGACGTCGAAGTCCTCGAAGCGGAACAGGTACATGTAGGGCGACGGGTTGGTGGCCCGCAGCACCCGGTAGACGTCCAGGGCGCTCGCCGTGACCGGGGTCTCGAACCGCTGGGAGGGGACGACCTGGAAGGCCTCTCCCGCGCGGATGCGTTCCTTGATGTCCTCGACGGCGGCCCGGAAGTCGGGGCCGCCCCACAGGACGGTGTGCTCGGGGAGTTCGGAGGGCGGGAGGACGGCCGGGGGCTGGGCCACCGCGCGGGAGAGGTCGGCCTCCATGGCGTCCAGGCGGGCCACGGCGTCGGCGTGGGCCTCGTCGACGCCGGCCTCCAGGTCGTTGTGGTTGATCGCGTTGGCGATCAACCAGACGGAGCCCTCCCAGTGGTCCATCACGGCGAGGTCGCTGGTGAGCAGCATGGTCAGCTCGGGCAGGCGCAGATCGTCCCGCTCACCGGGGCCGATCTTCTCGAGCCGGCGCACGATGTCGTAGCCGAGGTAGCCGACCATGCCTCCGGTGAAGGGCGGCAGGCCGAGGTCGTGGGCGAGGTCGCGCGGGGTGTGCAGGGCCTCGAGTGTGGCGCGCAGCGTGGCGAGCGGGTCGCCGTCGGCGGGTACGCCGACGGGCGGGGTGCCCTGCCAGTGCGTCTGTCCGCCCTGCTCGGTGAGGGTGGCGGCGCTGCGGACGCCGACGAAGGAGTAGCGGGACCAGGACCGCCCGTTCTCCGCGGACTCGAGGAGGAAGGTGCCGGGGCGCTCCGCGGCGAGCTTGCGGTAGAGCGCGACCGGGGTGTCGCCGTCGGCGAGCAGTTTACGGGTGACCGGGATGACCCGGCGGTCGGTGGCGAGTTTGCGGAACGTCTCGAGGTCCATGGCGGCAGACCTTACTGACCGGAAGCGTGCGCGCCGCTTGCGGCTCGGTCCGCGGGGGTGTCCGTGAGCAGGACGTCGGCGTCGAAGCAGGTGCGGGCGCCGGTGTGGCAGGCGGCGCCGATCTGGTCGACCTTGACGAGGAGGGTGTCGGCGTCGCAGTCCAGGGCGACGGACTTCACATGCTGGACGTGCCCGGAGGTGTCCCCCTTGACCCAGTACTCCTGACGGCTGCGCGACCAGTAGGTGCAGCGGCCGGTGGTCAGGGTGCGATGCAGCGCCTCGTCGTCCATCCAGCCCAGCATCAGCACCTCGTGGGTGTCGTGCTGCTGGGCGATGGCGGGCAGGAGGCCGTCGGGGCTGTGCTTGAGCCGCGCGGCGATCTCCGGGTCGAGTCGGCCGGGCCGGGACGTGCTGCTGGTCATGGAACCCATTGTGCCGTGCGGGAGGGCGGCTCCCGGGCCGCGTCCACGGGTTGGAAGGGTCGTCAGCTGCTTGCCGGGGAGCGTGCACCAGGGCGGTGTAACTCGATCGTGTGAGGGTCGGCTTCCGGGCTTGCGGTGCCGCGGGCCGTCCGGGTTAGCGTGATCG
The DNA here is from genome assembly GCF_042871645.1 of Streptomyces sp. NPDC005774. Lineage (NCBI taxonomy): Bacteria > Bacillati > Actinomycetota > Actinomycetes > Kitasatosporales > Streptomycetaceae > Streptomyces > Streptomyces sp. NPDC005774. The sequence continues at coordinate 32,503 of NZ_JBIAIV010000014.1, forward strand.
TGCGATCTGGACGCCGGGTACGGCGCCGGTGAGCGGGGCCCCTGCTCCATCGGAGTGATGGTTCAGGGCCTCCCCGTCGCCTCCGGCCGTACCCGTGTGGCCGGATCGCGCAGGAAACCGGCCTCCCGGGCCCGGACCACGCACAGGATGCGTGTCACCGCCCCGGGGTCGAGTACGCCGGAGACCTGGGGGCACCTCCCACGCCCTTGAGGCAGTGGGGGAGCGCCCAGGACCGTTCGGGGCGTGCGGGCCCGGGCAGACTCACCCCTGCTCAGTCCAGAGGAACGGTGCGAGGACGAGAGGCGGGGCGGCGTGAAAGCGCCTCGTTGGGGGGTGGTGGTCGGGTGACGGGTGGGCGGACCGGGCGGGTCACCGTAGGCTGGCTGCATGTCGACCCATGCCAAGCGTGAACGACTTCTCCTGGCCGACCTGCTGGAGACCGCGGGCCCTGAGGCTCCCACTCTGTGCGAGGGCTGGCGCACCCGCGACCTCGCCGCCCATGTGGTGGTGCGCGAGCGCCGTCCGGATGCTGCCGGCGGGATGGTGGTCAAGCAGCTCGCACAGCGTCTGGAGCGGGTGATGGCGGAGTTCACCGCCAAGCCGTACGAGGAGCTGATCCAGCTGATCCGTACCGGGCCGCCGCGCTTCTCGCCCTTCAACCTCAAGCAGATCGACGAGTTGTCGAACGTCGTCGAGTTCTACGTCCACGCGGAGGACGTGCGCCGCGCGCAGTCCGACTGGACGCCGCGTGAACTCGACCCGGTGTTCCAGGACACCCTGTGGTCACGGCTCGAGTCCACCGCCCGGATGATGGGCCGCGGTGCCGCCACGGGCCTGGTGCTGCGCCGCCCGGACGGCCGGACGGTGGTGGCCCGCCGCGGCGCGCCGGTGGTCACGGTGACCGGCGAGGCGTCGGAGCTGCTGCTGTTCCTCTACGGGCGGCGTGAGGTGGCCAAGGTCGATCTGGAGGGCGACGCGGACGCGATCGAGAAACTGAACGCGTCCAAGCAGCTCGGTATCTGAATCCGAACGATCTCGGGGACCGTCCAAGTACGGTCATGGGTACCGGGGCCGGTCACCGGCCCCGGAAAGACTGCAAGATCGGAAAAAGAATCTCCATGATCAAGGTCGCCATGACCAGCGTGTACGTCGACGACGTGGCGAAGGCGCACGCTTTCTACACCGGTGTCCTCGGCTTCGAGACCCGCACCCGGACGGATCTGGGCGGTGGCACCCTGTTCGTCACGGTCGGGGCGGGCGAGGGGGCGCAGCGGGATCTGGAGCTGCTGCTGGAGCCGGGGCAGGGTCCCATCGCGGAACCGTACCGCAGGGCGGTGCGCGAGGCGGGGCTGCCCGCCATCGTGTTCTCGGTGACGGACCTCCGCGCGGAGTACGAGCGGCTGCGCGGCGAGGGCGTGAACTTCGTCCAGGAGCCGCAGGATCAGGGCCCGGTGCTCACTGCCGTCCTGGACGACACGGTCGGCAATCTGGTCCAGCTCACCCAGCCGAAGGACTGAGCGAGCCGGCCGGGCCCCGTACGCCGGCCGGGCACGACGGCCGGGCCGGCGCACGGTGGGCTTCACCGCACCGGGTGGCCCGCTTCTCGCAGGGTCTGCTTGACCTGGCCGATGCGCAGGTCCCCGAAGTGGAAGACCGATGCGGCGAGGACCGCGTCGGCGCCGGCGGCGACCGCGGGCGGGAAGTCGGCGAGCCGGCCCGCGCCGCCCGAGGCGATCACCGGGACGGTGACGTGCTTGCGGACGGCGGCGATCATGTCCAGGTCGTAGCCGTCCTTGGTGCCGTCCGCGTCCATGGAGTTGAGCAGGATCTCGCCCGCGCCCAGTTCTGCGGCCCGGTGGGCCCACTCGACGGCGTCGATGCCGGTGCCCCGGCGGCCGCCGTGCGTGGTGACCTCGAAGGATTCGCCGGACTCGGTGCGACGGGCGTCGACCGACAGGACGAGTACCTGGCGGCCGAAGCGCTCGGCGATCTCCCGGATGAGGTCCGGGCGGGCGATCGCGGCGGTGTTGACGCCGACCTTGTCGGCGCCCGCCCGCAGCAGTTTGTCCACGTCCTCGGTGGTGCGGACGCCGCCGCCCACGGTCAGGGGGATGAACACCTGTTCGGCGGTGCGGCGCACCACGTCGTAGGTCGTCTCGCGGTTGCCCGACGAGGCGGTGATGTCCAGGAACGTCAGCTCGTCGGCGCCCTCGGTGTCGTACACCTTGGCCATCTCGACGGGGTCGCCCGCGTCACGCAGGTTCTGGAAGTTGACGCCCTTGACGACCCGGCCGTTGTCCACGTCCAGGCAGGGGATGACTCGGACCGCCAGGGTCATGAATCGTGCTCCTCTAGTGTCTGTTCGGTGTCCGCTGATTGATCTCGGTGTCCGCTGGCCGGTCCCGGTGGCCGGTCCCGGTGGCCGCCGACGGCCTCAGTACCGGCCGGCCGGCCCGGTGGCGCCGAATGCCTCGACTTCCACCGCCACCAGTACGCGCGAGTCCATGAAGCCCTCCACCACCAGGAGGGTCGTGACCGGGCGTACCGTCTCGAACAGCTCTCTGTGGGCGCGACCCGCCGCGTCGATGTCCCGCGAGTGCGCGAGGTAGACGCGCGTGCGGATCACGGAGTCGACTCCGAGCCCGAACTCGGCGATCGCCTCCAGGGCGCTGCCGAAGGCGGCCTTCGCCTGTTCGTACGGGTCGCCCTCCCCGTACAGGACGTCGCCCTTGAACGCGGTCGTGCCGGCCACCAGGACGCGGTCGCCCGCCGCCACGGCGCGTGCGGACCCGAAGGACTCCTCCCAGGGGCTGTCGCCCCGCACGCGCCGTACGGCTTCGGAGGTCATCGCACTGTGTCCTTTTTCAAGATGTAGCTTCCAGGGCCTCTTCCAGAGTGAACGCCTTCGCGTACAGGGCCTTCCCGACGATGGAGCCCTCGACGCCGAGCGGGACGAGCTCGGCGATGGCCCGCAGGTCGTCGAGCGACGACACGCCGCCGGAGGCGACCACGGGGCGGTCGGTGGCGGCGCAGACGTTCTTCAGCAGCTCCAGGTTGGGGCCCTGGAGGGTGCCGTCCTTGGCGATGTCGGTGACGACGTACCGTGCGCAGCCCTCCTTGTCGAGGCGCGCGAGCGTCTCGTAGAGGTCGCCGCCGTCGCGGGTCCAGCCGCGGCCGCGGAGGGTGGTGCCGCGGACGTCGAGTCCGACCGCGATCTTGTCGCCGTGCTCGGTGATGACCTTGGCGACCCATTGGGGGGTCTCCAGGGCGGCCGTGCCGAGGTTGACGCGCGTGCAGCCGGTGGCCAGGGCCGCGGCGAGCGTGTCGTCGTCACGGATGCCGCCGGACAGCTCCACCTTGATGTCCATGGCGCCTGCGACCTCGGCGATCAGCGCGCGGTTGTCACCGGTGCCGAACGCGGCGTCCAGATCGACCAGGTGCAGCCACTCGGCGCCCGAGCGCTGCCAGGCGAGCGCGGCTTCCAGCGGGGAGCCGTAGGAGGTCTCGGTGCCGGACTCACCGTGCACCAGGCGGACGGCCTGGCCGTCGCGGACGTCGACGGCGGGGAGGAGTTCGAGCTTGGCCATGTCGCTACAGGGTTCCGATCCAGTTGGTGAGGAGCTGGGCTCCGGCGTCGCCGGACTTCTCGGGGTGGAACTGCGTCGCCCACAGGGGGCCGTTCTCCACGGCGGCGACGAACGGCTTGCCGTGGGTGGACCAGGTGACCTTGGGTGCCCGCATCACCGGGTTGTCCACCTGGAGGGACCAGTCGTGGACGGCGTAGGAGTGCACGAAGTAGAAGCGGGCGTCCGCGTCCAGGCCGGCGAAGAGTTCGGTGCCGGTCGCCGTGTCCACGGTGTTCCAGCCCATGTGGGGCACGATGTCGGCCTGCAGTGGCTCCACCGAGCCGGGCCATTCGTCCATGCCCTCGGTCTCGACGCCGTGCTCGACGCCGCGGGCGAACAGGATCTGCATGCCGACGCAGATACCCATGACGGGCCGGCCGCCGGACAGCCGGCGGTCGATGATCCAGTCCCCGCGCGCCTCCCTGAGGCCCTTCATGCAGGCCGCGAAGGCGCCGACGCCGGGGACCAGCAGCCCGTCGGCGTTCATGGCGGTGTCGAAGTCGCGGGTTATCTCCACGTCGGCGCCCGCGCGGGCGAGGGCGCGCTCGGCGGAGCGGACGTTGCCGAAGCCGTAGTCGAAGACCACGACCCGCTTGGTGGTGCTCACGGTCACACCTCCAGCCGGAGGACACCCGCGGCCAGGCACATCGCGGCGCCGATGGCGAGCACCGCGATCACCCCCCTGGGCAGCTTCTGCTTGCTGAACGAGACGACGCCGCCGACGAGGAACAGACCGACGACGATCAGCACGGTGGACAGGCCGTTCATGCCTACAGGGCGCCCTTCGTGGAGGGCAGGATGCCCGCCGCGCGGGGGTCGCGCTCGGACGCGTACCGCAGGGCCCGGGCCAGCGCCTTGAACTGGCACTCGACGATGTGGTGCGCGTTGCGCCCGTACGGCACGTGCACGTGCAGCGCGACCTGGGCCTGGGCGACGAAGGACTCCAGGATGTGCCGGGTCATCGTGGTGTCGTACTCGCCGATCATCGGCGCCATCTTCTCGGGCTCGGTGTGCACGAGGTAGGGGCGGCCGGACAGGTCGACGGTGACCTGGGCGAGGGACTCGTCCAGCGGGACCGTGCAGTTGCCGAAGCGGTAGATGCCCACCTTGTCGCCGAGGGCCTGCTTGAAGGCGGCGCCGAGGGCGAGGGCGGTGTCCTCGATGGTGTGGTGGGAGTCGATGTGCAGGTCGCCCTCGGTCTTCACCGTCAGGTCGAACAGACCGTGCCGGCCGATCTGGTCGAGCATGTGGTCGTAGAAGCCGACCCCGGTGGAGATCTCCGTCTTGCCGGTGCCGTCGAGGTCGATCTCGACGAGAACCGATGTCTCCTTCGTCGTCCGCTGGACGCGTCCTACGCGGCTCATGCGCTCTGCTCCTTCGGGGGTGTGGGGGTGGCCCCCACGTAGCTGACCAGTTCACCGACCGCGTCGAGGAACGCGTCGTTCTCGGCCGGGGTGCCCGCGGAGACCCGCAGCCATCCCGGTACGCCGTTGTCCCGCACCAGGACGCCCTGGTCGAGGATCTTCTGCCAGACCACGTGGGAGTCCGCGAACGTGCCGAACTGGACGAAGTTCGCGTCGGACTCGGTGACGTCGTAGCCGAGGGCGCGCAGTTCGGTGACCAGCCGGTCCCGTTCCCGCTTCAGCTGTTCGACGTACTTCAGCAGCGTGTCCGTGTGTTCCAGGGCGGCCAGCGCGGTCGCCTGGGTGATGGCGGACAGGTGGTAGGGCAGGCGGACGAGCTGCACTGCGTCCACGACGGCCGGATGTGCGGCGAGGTAGCCGAGGCGCAGTCCTGCCGCGCCGAACGCCTTCGACATGGTGCGGGAGACGACGAGGTTCGGGCGGCCCTCGATCAGCGGCAGCAGGGAGTCGCCGTGGCTGAACTCGATGTACGCCTCGTCCACGACCACCATCGACGGCCCGGCCGCCTGCGCGGCCTCGTACAGGGCGAGAACGGTCTCGGCGGGGACCGCGGTGCCGGTGGGGTTGTTGGGGGTGGTGACGAAGACGACGTCCGGGCGGTGCTCGGCGATCGCCTTCTCGGCGGCGGGCAGGTCGATGGCGAAGTCCTCGCCCCGGGGGCCGGAGACCCAGCCGGTGCCGGTGCCGCGCGCGATGAGTCCGTGCATCGAGTACGACGGCTCGAAGCCGATGGCCGTGCGGCCGGGCCCGCCGAAGGTCTGCAGCAGTTGCTGGATGACCTCGTTGGAGCCGTTGGCGGCCCAGACGTTCTCGAGGCCGACGGGGTGGCCGCCGGTCTTCGTCAGGTACGCGGCCAGCCGGGTGCGCAACTCGACCGCGTCCCGGTCGGGGTAGCGGTTGAGGTGGCGGGCGGCCTGGCGGACCCGCTCGGCGATCCGCTCGACCAGTGGTTCGGGCAGCGGGTAGGGGTTCTCGTTGGTGTTCAGCCGTACGGGGACGTCCAGCTGGGGCGCGCCGTAGGGGGACTTGCCGCGCAGCTCGTCGCGTACGGGGAGGTCGTCGATGGTGACGTTCACGGGGTCGGTGGTGTTGATGGCGTTCACTTGCTCTCGGGTACCTTCCAGCCGAACCTCGCCTTGATCGCCGCGCCGTGCGCGGGCAGGTCCTCCGCCTCGGCGAGCGTGACCACGTGGTGGGCGACGTCGGCCAGCGCGTCCTCGGTGTAGTCGACGATGTGGATGCCGCGCAGGAAGGACTGGACGGACAGGCCCGAGGAGTGGCAGGCGCAGCCGCCGGTGGGCAGGACGTGGTTGGAGCCGGCGGCGTAGTCGCCCAGGGAGACCGGGGACCAGGGGCCGACGAAGATCGCGCCGGCGTTGCGCACCCGGTCGGCGAGCGTGGCGGCGTCGGCGGTCTGGATCTCCAGGTGCTCGGCGCCGTAGGCGTCGACCACGCGCAGGCCCTCGTCGAGACCGTCGACCAGGACGATCGCGGACTGCCGGCCGGCGAGTGCGGGGGCGATGCGGTCCTCGACGTGCCGGGAGGCGGCGACCTGGGGGGCCAGCTCCTTCTCCACGGCGTCCGCGAGAGTGGCGGAGTCGGTGACCAGGACGGCGGCGGCCAGCGGGTCGTGCTCGGCCTGGCTGATCAGGTCGGAGGCGACGTGCACCGGGTCGGCCGTGTCGTCGGCGAGGATCGCGATCTCGGTCGGCCCCGCTTCGGCGTCGATGCCGATGCGGCCGGTGAAGTAGCGCTTGGCGGCGGCGACCCAGATGTTGCCGGGGCCGGTGACCATGGTGGCGGGCGGACAGGACTCGGTGCCGTACGCGAACATGGCGACGGCGGTGGCGCCGCCCGCGGCGTACACCTCGTCGACGCCGAGCAGGGCGCACGCGGCGAGGATCGTCGGGTGCGGCAGCCCGCCGAACTCCTTCTGCGCCGGGGAGGCCAGGGCGATCGACTCGACGCCGGCCTCCTGGGCCGGGACCACGTTCATGATCACGGAGGACGGGTACACGGACCGCCCGCCGGGCGCGTACAGGCCCACGCGGTCGACCGGCACCCATTTCTCCGTGACGGTGCCGCCGGGGACGACCTGGGTGACGTGGGTCTCGCGGCGCTGGGCGCGGTGCACGAGCCTGGTGCGGCGGATGGACTCCTCCAGGGCCGCGCGCACGGCCGGGTCCAGCTGTTCCAGCGCGTCGGTGAGCGCCCGCGCCGGGACCCGGACGGATTCCAGACGCACGCCGTCGAACCGTTCGGCGAAGTCGATCAGCGCCGCGTCGCCCCGATGATGCACGTCCTCGCAGATGGGCCGCACCTTCTCCAGGGCGGCCGCTACGTCGAAGTCGGCTCGGGGCAGCAGGTCGCGCAGGGCGGGGCCCTCGGGGAGGGCGTCGCCGCGCAGATCGATTCGGGCCAGGAAGGAATGTTGCAGCACGTGCTCAATTCTCTCAGACCCGCACCGGACGCCGTGCGGGCGTTCCAATGGCTGATACGCGATCCATTCGGTAACCCATAGTACACACCGGGAAGATCCTTCTTACTTTATGTGTTCGAAAGGTCACTCGATGGGCATGAAGCGTTGTACACGTACGAGTTGTACGAAGTGACGAACTCACGAGTACCTGGGGAAGGAGGGGAGGACAGTGGCCGAGGGGGAGGCACGACGCTCCGGTGAGGTGCCGGCCGATCTGACGGCGACGGAGGCCGGCATGTGGCAGGCCTTCCGCAACGGCAGCGTGTACGACCTGAGCAGCGGGGACTCCGTCGTCGACGATCCGCACGGAGGGCATCCGTGGGGCCCCGAGCGGACCGTCCGGGCGCGGACCGTGTGCCGGCTCCTGCTGGACGGTCCGCCCGCACTGGCCGGCCGGGTCTCCTCTCTGAAGCTGGTCGGGGTGCTGATCAGCGGCGCGCTGGACCTCGCGGGCGGCACGGTGGTGCCGTACGTGGAGATGCGCGACTGCCGTTTCGAGCGGGACGTGCTGCTGCCTGAGGCCCGATTCACGACGGTACGGCTGGTGGACTGCTCGGTGCCGCGGCTGGAGGCGGCCCGGTTGCAGACCGAGGGCGATCTGCACCTGCCGCGCTGCCGGTTCCTGGGGGGCATACGGCTGACCGACGCCCGGATCGGCACGGATCTGCTGCTCAACCAGGCGGTCGTGCACCGCGACCGCAGCGGCCGGTCGATAGCCGCGGACGGTATGACGGTCGGCCAGGACCTCCAGGCCGAGCTGCTGGAGTCGCACGGCGAACTGAGCTTGCGCGGCGCGACGATAGGCGTCTCGGTGAGTCTGCGCGGGGCCCGGCTGGTCAACCCGTCCTCCCGGCTCGCGTTGAACGCGCCGCAGCTGACCGTCGAGCGGTCGCTGTATCTGACGCCCGCGGGGATCGGCACCCAGGCGCGGAGCGGGATGACACCGGCGCGCGGGACGCGGATTCAGCGGTTCGAGTGCCAGGGCGGGGTGCGGCTGGACGACGGGCGGTTCGGGGACGCGGTCGACTTCGAGCGGGCCCGGTTCACCCTGACCGATGATCAGGAGCTGTCGCTGCGCCGGGTGCAGACGCCGGAGCTGCGCTTCCTCGGGGAGCGGCCGGCCCGCGGGCGGGTGGCGCTGTCGGGAGCGCGGGTGGTCAACCTGATGGACCGGGCGGACAGCTGGCCGGGGCCGGGCCGGCTGCACATGGGCGGCTTCGCCTACGAGAACCTCGTGCCGCGCGGGCCGTTCCCGCTGGCGGAGCGGCTGGAGTGGGTGGCCGCGGCGAGCGCCGAGTATGCCCCGGAGCCGTATGAGCGGCTGGCCGCCGTGCTGCGGGCGGGCGGCGAGGAGGAGGACGCCCGCGAGGTGCTGCTCGCCAAGCAGCGCCGGCGCCGTGAGAGCCTCCCTCTGGCGGCCAAGCTGTGGGGCTACGCGCAGGACTGGACGGTCGCCTACGGCTACCGGCCGGGGCGGGCCGCGGTGTGGATGGCGGTGCTGTGGGCGGGCGGTTCGCTGGCATTCACACGCGCGTACCATCCACCGATCAAGAGCGGCGAGCATCCGGCGTGGGACCCGGCCCTCTTCGTCCTGGACCTGCTGCTGCCGGTGATCGATCTGGGCCAGGTGGGGTTCTGGCAACTGCGTGGTGGCTGGCAGTGGCTCGCGGTCGCCTTCATCCTGCTCGGCTGGATCCTCGCCACGACGGTGGCGGCGGGCGCGACCCGGGCCCTGCGCCGCGGCTGACCGGCCCGACCCGGCGCCCGGCCCACACCTGGCCAGCGCCCGGCCGGCGGTGACCGGCGCCTTCCCGGTCCCGGAGGGCCCGCCTCCTTCTTTACTCGGCCTTGAACGAATGGCGTACAACCTTCCGTGACTTCCGTGAAGGGTCTGGCGCCGCTGTGACCTGCGGTCTTTCAATGGTCGACACCATGGCTCTGCTGCACGCGTTCACCCGTGTTTCCCGGGTGCGAGGAAAGTCGTCGGGCACCGTCCAGCCCGGCGTCCTCGTGCTGCCCGCGGACGCCGAGGTATTGCTCGACGTCCCCGACGAGGTGCTGGGCCCGGTCCTGGTCGGGGCCGCGGCCGGCGACCCCGCGCCCGCCGTCGGCCTGCTCGCCGCCACCCGGCACCGCGGGGCGTGGGAGCACCGCGACCGGTATGTGCGCCAGTTGGCCGTCTTCGCCCGCTCGCGCCCCGAGTGGCTGGACACCTGGCGCGTCCACGACCCGCACAACCCCGACGGACTGCTCGTGGACGCCCAGCGGGCGGTGCACCGCGCATGGGACTCACCGGCCCGTGTCGAACTGCTGCGCGAGGTGAGCCCGCTGATCACGGCCGCCGCGCGGGCCGACCACCACGACCCGGTCCCGTGGCGGCTCGCCCTGGACCACGCCCGCGGCGCCCGGGCCGGGCACCGGTACTTCCAGGAGTTGTGGGAGGCCGCGGTCCGCCGCGCCCCGCACCACTACGGCTGCCACGTGGCGGCCCTGCGCTACCTGTCGTCCTCCTGGCACGGCGCACACCTCGAGTGCTTCGACTTCGCCGACCAGGCCGCGCAGGACGCGCCGGACGGCTCGCTCACGCAGTCCCTGCCGCTGCGGGCTGCCTTCGCGTACCTCACCGACGGCGGCGGCCCCGAGGTACCGCGCGAGCGGCTCGACGCGGCGGCCGACCGCGCTCTGGCCCTGTCCGCCCGGCTTCCGGCGGCCCACCCCCGGCCGGCCGGCCTGCGCAACCTTCTGGCGTACGTCCTGCTGCGCCTGGAGCGCCGGCCGGAGGCCCTGGAGCAGCTGCGGCTCACCGGCCCGTACGCCACCTCCACGCCCTGGGAGCGGGAGGCGGAGGATCCCCTCGGCCGGTTCCTGGAGGTGCGCCGGGACCTGTACGAGGCGGTGTCCGCCGGCCCCGCCACGGGCTCCCGGCATCCACGGAGTGAACGGGGCCGCCGGGCCCGGTCCGGCGACCATTAGGCTTTTACGTCGTGACCACCGCCCGGCTCCCGCTCTTTCCCCTGAACTCGGTGCTGTTCCCCGGGCTCGTGCTTCCGTTGAACATCTTCGAGGAGCGCTATCGCGCCATGATGCGCGAGCTTCTGAAGACACCGGAGGACGAGCCGCGCCGGTTCGCCGTCGTGACGATCCGCGACGGCCACGAGGTCGCCCCGAGCGCCCCCGGCATCCCGGACCCGACGGCCGTACCCGAGCTGGGCCCCGCGGCGGGCTTCGGCCCCGACCCGCTCCGGTCCTTCCACAAGGTGGGTTGTGTGGCCGACGCGGCGACGATCCGGGAGCGGGCCGACGGCACCTTCGAGGTGCTTGCGACGGGGACGACGCGGGCACGGCTGCTGTCGGTCGATGCCTCCGGGCCGTTCCTGACGGCCGAGCTGGAGCCGGTGCTCGAGGCGCCCGGCGAGGAGGCGGGGGCGCTCGCCGAGGGAGTGCTGCGGGCGTTCCGCCAGTACCAGAAGCGGCTGGCGGGGGCGCGTGAGCGGTCGCTGGCGACCGGCGCGGACCTGCCGGACGAGCCGGGGGTCGTGTCCTATCTGGTCGCCGCCGCGATGATGCTCGACACGCCGACGAAGCAGCGTCTGCTCCAGGCGCCGGACACGGCGTCCCGGCTCCGCGACGAGCTGGAACTCCTTCGCACGGAGACGGCCATCATCCGCAACCTGCCGTCGCTGCCGGCGGCGGAGCTGACCCGCGGACCGACGTACCTCAACTGACGTACGACCGTACGCTTCCCGGAGCGGGACGGGAACGAGACCGAGCGCGGGGACAGAAACGGGGCCGGGATGGCGAAGAAACCGAAGAAGCAGCAGTCGGGCGGGACGCCCGCGACGGTGGCACTCACCGCGGCCGAGGTGCCGTTCACCGTCCACTCCTACGACCACGACCCCTCCCACCCGTCCTACGGCGAGGAGGCGGCCGAGGCGATGGGCGTCTCCCCCGACCGGGTCTTCAAGACGCTGGTGGCGGACGTCGACGGCGCGCTGACGGTGGCGGTGGTCCCGGTGGCGGGGCAGCTGGACCTGAAGGGCCTGGCGGCGGCGGTCGGCGGCAAACGGGCCTCGATGGCCGACCCCGCCCTGGTGGAACGCACCACGGGCTACGTCCGGGGCGGTATCTCGCCCCTCGGCCAGCGCAAGCGGCTGCGTACGGTGCTGGACGAATCGGTCGGCCTGCACGAGACGGTCTGCGTCTCGGCCGGCCGTCGCGGTCTGGAGGTCGAGCTCTCCCCCGCCGACCTGGCCGAGCTGACCTCGGCGGTACTCGCCCCGATCGGGCGTACCTGACCGTTTCTCCGGACCGGGCAGGAGTGGGTCTGCTCGGCCGCACGCCCCGAGCGGTCCTGGGCGCTCCCCCACTGCCTCAAGGGCGTGGGAGGTACCCCCAGACCCCCTGGCGTACTCGGCCCCGGGGCGGCGACACGCATCCCGTACGTGGGGTCCGGGCCCGGGAGGCCGGTTCCCTGCGCGACCCGGCCACATGAGGACGGCCAGGGCGACGGGGAGGCCCTGGACCATCACTCCGGTGAAACAGGGTCCCCGCTCGCCGACGCCGTGCCCGGCGTCCCGGACCGCACGATCACGTCACCCCGGACGGGGTCCACGACACCGCGAGCCCGGACACCGCGAGCCGCCCCTCACACGGCCGAGCCGAACCGCCCTCGCGCACACTCCCGGCAAGCAGTTGACGCCCCTCGACAAACCCCGCTTCTTCGGTTAATCAGAAGAGGCATGTCGAAGAGAACACGCAAACGCAAGTGGCGCACCAGGAAGGGCCGCGCGAACCATGGCAGGCGCCCGGCCTGACACCGCAACCGGGCCGGAGCTGTAGGGCCTGCCCGCCGGGGAGGCCCTACAGCTTCGGGAATCCGTCGTGCGGCGGCTGCGGGACGTACGGGTCGACCGGCGGGTAGAGGTAGGAGCCAGGGTCGGGGTCGGGGTCACGGGGGCCGAACAGCGCGGTCAGGCCCAGGTGGACGACCAGCCCGGCGAACGGCCAGGCCAGCAGCGCTCCTTTGGCGCTCAGCTTCAGCGGCGCGTCGAACGTCACGCCCTTGCCGACGTCCCTCGCCTGGGCGATGACGTCCTGGGCGGGCCCGAGCCACACCCCGAGCCGCCACGCCAGCAGTGATCCGAGCAACCCGCCGACCCCGAGCGCCACCACCAGCGGCACACCCCCGCGCCGCCGCACGAGGAACACGGCGAGCGCGCTCACCGCACCGAACGCCAGCGCGAGCAGCGCGAACGTCCCGTCCACGCCGATGGCCTGCTCGCCCTCGGTGTCCTTGAGGTAGACGACCCAGTTGTCGCCCGCGACGTCGCCCACCAGCGGAACCCGCGGCGCCAGCCACCACCACAGCACCCCGAGCAGTACCCCGCCGAGCGCCACCGCCACCACGGTCACGGCGGCCTCACGCAGTTCCGTCTTCATCCCGGGGCCGTCCTGTTCGTACCAGCCGTACCCTGCCCGGTCACCGTGCCCGGTGGACCCGGCGTCCGGGACTTCCGTGGCCGGCCCGTCGGCGGAGGCGGCGGCCACCTGCCCGGCGGACGGTGACTGCCACCCGCCGTGCGGGGAGTGTTCATGTGGAGGCGGTGGTGGTGTCAGAGGTGCGCTCACCCTGACATCGTGCCAGGCCCGGCTGTGCGGCGTGACACGGACAGGTCACCGACACGTCACCGAACGGGGCGCCGTACGGGTCAGCGGACGGCTGCCCTGCGGTACGCCCAGGTCGCCACGGCCAGCGAGAGCACGCCGACCACCCCGCACACCGCGAGGTCGCCGAGGACCAGTGCCCAGTCGGGATGCGGCGCGAAGGTCCGCGCGAGGGCCTCGACACCGTACGTCGACGGCAGCAGGTCCCGGACGACGCGTACCGCCTCCGGCATCCGTTCCGCCGGCAGCACGCCCAGCAGCAGCGCGGCCGACATGCCGAGCTGGCCGAGCAGCGTGGCGAACTCGGGCCGCGGCGCGAGCAGCCCCAGGGCTGCCCCCAGCCCGGCGAGCGCGGCACCCGACAGCGGGATCACGGCGGCCAGCACCCACAGATGCGTCAGCGGCAGTCCGAACAGTACGCATCCGAAGGCCGCCGTCACCACCGTCCCCGGCACGGTGAAGGAGGCGTAGGCGCCGGCCGCGCCCAGCACCACCGCGGCCGGCGGGACGGGCAGCGTCGCGTAGTGGTCGAGTCCGCCGCTGGCCCGCAGCTGTCCGAAGTACTGCGCGAGCAGGTTGAGCGCGACGAAGGCGACGACCAGGACGGCCGATCCGGCCACCACCGCCCGTGCCTCCGAGCCGCCGTCCACGACCCCGCGCATCAGGACCATGATCCCGACGGACTGGAAGGTCGCCACGAACAGCAGCGGGATCCGCGCCACCCGAGCCCGGGAGAGCTGCGCCCGGTACACGGCCGCCAGCGACGGCCACAGCCGCGCCCGGGGGCCGAGCACGGCCGGCTGCGGCGCGGTCTCCTCCGCGGCCAGGACGGCGCCCGGCAGGACATCGGCGGGTACGACACTCACGTCGCGCTGCTCCCCTTCGCTCGGAGGCTCGCCCGGATCCACTCCGGCAGTCGTCCTGTTCCGTACGGATGCGGCGCCCGGCGCATTCAGGGGCCCGCCGTTCATGCCTTCACCAGCCCCTGCCGTACGGCACCGCCCAGCGCCAGGTACACGTCCTCCAGAGTGGGCGTGGTGAGCGTGAAGTCGTCCAGGGCGGCGAAGGCGGCGCCGCCGGTGACGGTGGCCACGACAGCACGGGCCTCCTCCGGCCCCAGCCGCAGTGTCCAGCGACGGCCGGACTCGACGGCGCGGTCCTGGAGCGCGGCCACCTCCGGTACGTGCAGGGGGGCCGTCTCGCGCCACACCAGGTCGACCCGGACCTCACCCGCGACCTGTTCCTTCAGTCCGGACGGGCTGTCACAGGCGATCACCCGGCCCCGGTCGAGCACGGCGACCCGGTCGAGCACGGTCTCGGCCTCGATGACGTTGTGGGTGACCAGCAGCACGGTGGCGCCCTGCTCGGCCCGGCGTCGGTCGACGGCGGACCACACCGCGCGCCGCGCGATCGGGTCCATGCCGACGGTGGGTTCGTCGAGCACCAGCAGGGGCCGCTCGCCGACCAGCGAGGCGGCGAAACAGGCCAGCCGGCGCTGGCCGCCGGACAGCTTCTTCAGGGGGCGCGCGGCGATCGGGGTGAGCCCGAGTTCGTCGAGGACGTCGTCCCGCTCCGCGCACGCCCGCTCCGCGTCGAGGCCGCGCAGCCGCGCGGTGGTCTCGACGGCGAGCGACACGGTCAGCTCGTCGAGGGCGGTGGACTCCTGCCCGAGGTAGGCGAGGATCCGTGCGGCCCGCTCGGGGTGGCGCACGATGTCGTGGCCTAGGATGTGGACGCTGCCGCGGTCGGGCCGCATCAGTCCGGTGAGCTGGCGTACGAGCGTGGACTTGCCGGCACCGTTCGGCCCGAGCAGTCCGAAGATCTCACCACGCCGGACGTCGAGCGCGACGTCGTCGGTGGCCCGGACCTCGGGGGTCGCCGGCACTCCGCGGCGTCCGCGGGCCGCCGGGTAGGTCTTGGTCAGCCCGCGCACCACGCACACGATGTCACTGTCGTGCCGGAATGCCTGTACCGCGCGCGTACTCACAAGAACGAGACTACGGGGTCCGCGCCCCCGCTCCACTTCCGGGTCGGCCGACCGCCCCGATCCCCCGGTGGAACGACGAGCCCTCGCAAGGCGCCGGTCCGTCCCGGCGCGGGGCCGTACGGGGCGGCACCGCACGGCCAGTGCCCGGCCCCGGCGTCGGGGTCAGTCCCCGACCGGGGCACGGTCCGTCCCCGTACGCGCGTCCAGCTCGCGCCAGAAGCCCGCACGGATGGCGTACCGGTCGCGTTCGTCGATCTGGTCGTCCTTGTGGGCGAGCAGGCCGAAGCGGGCGGCGTAGCGCAGCAGCTCGCCGTCGACGCGGTGCGGGATGCGGGGGTACATGCCGGACAGCTTCTGGAGGCCGCCCTGGTCCCCCAGCCGCTCCACCCAGCGGCGGGCGAAGACCTGTCCCACCTCGAAGGGGTCCCCGCCGACCGTGGTGATGTCCTCCTCACGGTCGGCCCACCGCTGCTCCGCCGTGGTCAGCTGGGCCAGCGTCGGCATGGAGGCTGCCTCGGGGGGCTCGGCGACGGGCCGGTCGGCCCAGCCCTTGTCGGAGGACCAGCGCAGGGTGGCGGACTGCGGCGGGTGGGGGTGCGGGGTGCCGGGAGCGCGCAGGGCCGCCAGGTCCTTGGGCGTGGGTACACCCTTGGTGGCGGGCGCCCGCTCGCCGGTGCCGTTGTGTCCGGCGGCGGCCGGGTGCGGCGGCTCCTGGGCGGCCGGCTCCTCCCCCTGGGCGGGCGCGGACTCCGGCAGCGGGGCGGCGAGGATCGCGGCGATCTCGGAGCGGGCCGCGGGGGGCGGCGCGCACACGCCGGAATGGTCCTCCTTGGCGCGCACCGCCTTGGTGATCCAGGCACGGTCCAGCACCCGGCGTTCGTCGGCCTCGGCGACCAGGTCCTCGGACTGGTTGTAGTCGCCGTCGGCGGCCTGGACGGCCCACAGGTGGACGGCGACACCGTGCTCCTTGGCCGCCATCATGCCGGGCATCAGGTCGCCGTCGCCGGTGACCAGGACGATGTCGGAACAGGCGCGGTTGCGGGCCAGCTCGGTCAACTCGGCGTGCATTGCGGCGTCGACGCCCTTCTGCGCCCACCGGCCGTCGCTGCGGGTGAGCGCGCCCAGCCGGACGGTGACCCTGGGCATGACCCGCAGCCGGCGGTGCTCGGGCTGCGGCACCCGGTCCGGGGCGCCGTCGAACCAGTAGATGCGCAACAGGGGCCGGCCCGTGTCGGACTCGGCCCGGTCGCGCAATCCCTGGATGAGGGCGGCGTGATCGACGGTGATCCGGGACCGCGAGGGCTCCCCGGCGAGGAGACTGGCGGCGGCCCCCAGCAGATACCCGGCGTCCACCAGGACAATGCAGCGGTCCACGCGATCCACCCTCTTTCCGGGAGGTTTGCTTCGGGCTTGCTTCGAGTCTGCCCGACCACGCCGGGGTTAACGGCCCGAACTCGATCTTCGGCGTGGCGTTTCCACACTTCCTTCGCCGAGCCACCCTGTCACACACGGTAATTGTCCGACATGCGATGACTCTTCCGCCATGTGAGTCTGGTCCCGGTCCTGGCCCCAGGGTCCCTCGTTCGGATCAGGCCGGGCCCCGCGAGTCCGGCGGGATCCGAACGAGGGGCCCTACATCCCCACAGGAGGCATCACCATGGCCAAGAACAAGAACCGTGAACGGAAGCAGCCGCAGACCGGACGCGCCCAGCAGACGGCGCAGCATCCCTCGGCGGAGCCGCAGACCGAGCAGCACGGCCCGCAGATCACGCCCGGAGATGTCGCCCGCAAGGGCAGGGAGAAGCGCTTCGGCCACAACTGACGCCCGCGCGGTGGACTTTTGAGCCACGCGCACGGCATGTGCAGAGGGGTGTGCCCGTCACCGGGCGCACCCCTCTGGCCGTCGGTCCCGTCGGCCTCGGCCATCTCACCGGTCGCCCGGTCACCCGGGCCACGGCCCACGGCCCGCCGGACAGGCCTAGCCCGCCAGGCAGGACGGGCCGAGGAGGACCTTGAGGTCGCCGAACAGGGCGGGGTCCGGCTTCACCCGGTGCCGGTCCAGGCGCAGCACCGTCGTCTTCGTCGGCCCCTGGAGCTTGATACGGACCTCGCTGTCGCCCTTGTGGTGGCCGAGGATCTCGCCGAGGCGGCTGACCATCGGCGGGGTGACCCTGGTCGCCGGAATGGTGAGCACGACGGGCGCGTTGGTGCCCGCGTTGGACAGGTCCGGGACCTGGAGCTCCATGGCGACCAGCCGCGGCACGTCCTCGCGCTTGTCGAGCCGGCCCTTGACGAACACCACGGCGTCCTCGACGAGTTGGGTCGAGACGAGCTGGTAGGTCGCGGGGAAGAACATGCACTCGATGGACCCGGCGAGGTCTTCCACGGTGGCGATCGCCCAGGCGTTGCCCTGCTTGGTCATCTTGCGCTGGAGGCCGGAGATGATGCCGCCGATGGTGACCACCGCGCCGTCGCCGAAGTCGCCGCCGGTGAGCTGGGAGATGCCCGCGTCGGCCTTGTCGGACAGGACGTGCTCCAGCCCGAACAGCGGGTGGTCGGAGACGTACAGTCCGAGCATCTCCCGCTCCTGCGCGAGCAGGTAGGTCTTGTCCCACTCGTCGTCGGTGAAGGTGACGTCGAGGCCGAAGCCGGGCTCGCTGGTCTCCTCCTCGCCCATGCCGCCGAAGAGGTCGAACTGTCCCTCGGCCTCCTTGCGCTTGACCGCGACCACGTTGTCGATCATCGGCTCGTACTGGGCGGTGAGGCCCTTGCGGGTGTGCCCCATGGAGTCGAAGGCGCCCGCCTTGATCAGAGACTCGGTGGTCCGCTTGTTGCAGACGACCGCCTCGACCTTGTCGAGGTAGTCCGGGAAGGAGTCGTACTTCCCCTTGGCCTTGCGGCTCTTGATGATCGACTCGACGACGTTGGTGCCGACGTTGCGGACCGCGGACAGGCCGAAGAGGATCACGTCGTCGCCCTGCGCGGCGAAGTTCGACTCCGACTCGTTGACGTTCGGCGGGAGCACCTTGATGCCCATGCGGCGGCACTCGTTGAGGTAGACGGCCGACTTGTCCTTGTCGTCCTTGACCGAGGTGAGCAGCGCGGCCATGTACTCGGCCGGGTAGTTCGCCTTGAGGTAGCCGGTCCAGTACGACACCAGTCCGTACGCGGCGGAGTGGGCCTTGTTGAACGCGTAGCCGGCGAAGGGGACCAGCACGTCCCACAGGGCCTGGATCGCTTCGTCGCTGTAGCCGTTGCTGCGGGCGCCCTCCTGGAAGAGGACGAAGTTCTTCGCCAGTTCGTCGGGCTTCTTCTTGCCCATCACGCGGCGGAGGATGTCGGCCTCGCCGAGCGAGTAGCCCGCGATGATCTGGGCGGCCTTCTGCACCTGCTCCTGGTAGACGATCAGGCCGTAGGTGACCGACAGCACCTCCTGGAGCGGCTCCTCCAGTTCCTTGTGGATCGGCGTGATCTCCTGGCGGTTGTTCTTGCGCTCCGCGTAGTTGATGTGCGAGTTCATGCCCATCGGGCCCGGCCGGTAGAGGGCCGAGACGGCGGAGATGTCCTCGAAGTTGTCGGGCTGCATCTGGCGGAGCAGCGAGCGCATCGGGCCGCCGTCGAACTGGAAGACGCCGAGGGTGTCACCGCGGCAGAGCAGTTCGAAGGTCTTGGGGTCGTCCAGCGGGAGGGCGAGCATCTCCAGGTCGATGCCCTTGTTGGCCTTCACCATCTTGATGGCGTCGTCCATGATCGTGAGGTTGCGCAGGCCCAGGAAGTCCATCTTCAGGAGGCCGAGCGACTCGCACTGGGGGTAGTCCCACTGTGTGATGGTCACGCCGTCGGTGTGCCGTGTCCAGAGCGGGGCGTGGTCGACGATGGGTTCGCTGGACATGATCACGCCGGCCGCGTGCACGCCCATCTGCCGCACGAGGCCCTCGACGCCCTTGGCGGTGTCGATGACCTTCTTCACGTCCGGCTCGTTCTCGTACATCGCGCGGATCTCGCCGGCCTCGTTGTAGCGCGGGTGCGAGGGGTTGGTGATGCCGTCGAGGTCGATGCCCTTGCCGAGGACGTCGGCGGGCATGGCCTTGGTGAGCCGGTCGCCCATGGCGTACGGGTAGCCCAGCACGCGCGCGGAGTCCTTGATGGCGTTCTTCGCCTTGATCTTGCCGTAGGTGCCGATCATGGCGACCTTGTCGGCGCCGTACTTCTCCGTCACGTACCGGATCACCTCGACGCGCCTGCGCTCGTCGAAGTCGATGTCGACGTCGGGCATGGAGACGCGCTCGGGGTTGAGGAACCGCTCGAAGATCAGTCCGTGCGGGATCGGGTCGAGGTCGGTGATCCCCATGGCGTAGGCGACGATGGAGCCGGCCGCGGAGCCGCGGCCGGGGCCGACCGCGATGCCCTGCTTCTTGGCCCACATGATGAAGTCGGCGACGACGAGGAAGTACCCGGGGAAGCCCATCGAGATGATGGTGTCCATCTCGTACTCGACCTGCTTCATGCGGTCGTCCGGGATGCCGCCCGGGAAGCGGCGGTGCATGCCGCGGATGGTTTCCTCACGGAACCAGCTGACCTCGGTGTACCCCTCGGGGATGTCGAACTTGGGCATGAGGTCGCGCTTCTCGAACATGCCCGTGGTGTCGACCATGTCGGCGATCAGCCTGGTGTTGGCGCAGCCCTGCTGCCAGGCGTCGGAGGAGTCGATGGCGTACATCTCGTCGGTGGACTTGAGGTAGTAGCCGGTGCCGTCGAAGCGGAAGCGGTCGGGGTCGGAGAGGTTCTTGCCGGTCTGGATGCACAGCAGCGCGTCGTGGGCGGTCGCCTCGTGCGCGTACGTGTAGTGCGAGTCGTTGGTCACCAGGGGCGGGATGCCGAGTTTCTTCCCGATCTCCAGCAGCCCGTCACGGACCCGGCGCTCGATCTCGATGCCGTGGTCCATCAGCTCCAGGAAGTACCGCTCCTTGCCGAAGATGTCCTGGTAGTCGGAGGCAGCCTTCAGCGCCTCGTCGAAGTGGCCGAGGCGCAGCCGGGTCTGGACCTCGCCGGAGGGGCAGCCGGTGGAGGCGACCAGCCCGGTGGACCACTTGGAGATGGTCTCCTTGTCCATCCGGGGCCACTTCTGCAGCCAGCCCTCCGCGTACGCGTCGGAGGAGAGCTTGAAGAGGTTGTGCAGGCCCGTGCTGTCGACCGCCCAGATGGTCTTGTGGGTGTAACCGCCCGAACCGGAGACGTCGTCCCGCTTCTGGTGCGGCTGACCCCATTGGATCTTGCGCTTGGTGCGCCGCGACTCGGGCGCGACATAGGCCTCGATCCCGATGATCGGGGTGACTCCGGCCTTCTGCGCGGTGTGGAAGAAGTCGTATGCGCCGTGCAGGTTGCCGTGGTCGGACATGGCGATGTGGCTCATGCCCATCTCGTTGCAGGCGTTGAACATGTCCTTCAGCCGCGCGGCACCGTCCAGCAGCGAGTACTGGGTGTGGACGTGCAGGTGCGTGAACGGCGTCTTCGACACGGTTCGGCCTCCGAGGATGAATGCTGCGGCGCGGAGCGCCCCGTCCAGGAGGGTGGTCGGGTGGCGGGTGGACACTCGGCGACGGGCAGGCGGACAGTCTGGTGGTCAGCGTCGAAGTCTATGCCCCGGCACTGACGCTCGAGGCTCCGCCGGACGTACCTTCGGGCGAGCGGCGCGGGCACTCAGGTGACGTGCCGCACGTTGACTCGGGGGACGGCTCAGCCGTCCCCCGAATATCCCGTACCAGGAGGCACTCAGCGATGTCGGTCCCGCAGCTCAATGACGAGCACCGCGGCGAGGAGATTCTCGCCGTTCTCGACACCGCCTTCGGCGAACTCCTGGCCGCCGACCCGGCCGCCTTCCGCGTGAAGTTCCGGAAGATGGCGGCCTCGGCGTTCGCGTTCTACCGGGGCACGGCGTGTCTCTTCTACCACGATCTGGACGCCGAGAAGCGCGGCGGCCCGTACCTGGACGACCGGACGTCCCGGGTGTGGATCCACGGCGATCTGCACGCGGAGAACTTCGGCACGTACATGGACTCCAACGGCCGCCTGGTCTTCAACGTCAACGACTTCGACGAGGCCTACGTCGGCCCCTTCACCTGGGACCTCAAGCGCTTCGCCGCCTCCATGGCGCTGATCGGTTACGCGAAGGCGCTCAGCGACGAGCAGATCACCGAGCTGGTGCGGATCTACACGGCCGCGTACCGGGAGCGGATCCACGCGCTGGCGACCGGCGCGAAGAGCGACGAGGTGCCGCCGTTCACCTTGGACACCGCGCAGGGCCCGCTGCTCGACGCGCTGCGCGACGCCCGCTCGCTGACCCGGTTCGGGCTGCTGGACTCGATGACCGCCATCCGTGACTTCGAGCGCCGCTTCGCCTCCGGTGGCGGCGCGGTCGAACTCGACGCCGCCACCCGCTACAAGGTCCTCGCCGCTTTCGACGGCTACCTGGAGACGCTGCCGGACGCCTCGCTGGCCCGTCCGGACTCCTACCGGGTGAAGGACGTCGTGGGCCGCCGGGGCGTGGGCATCGGCTCGGCCGGGCTGCCGTCGTACAACATCCTGCTGGAGGGGCACAGCGACGCCCTGGAGAACGATGTGGTGATCTACATCAAGCAGGCGCAGACGCCGGCCGTCTCCCGGCACATCACCGACCCGTCGATCCGGGACTACTTCCAGCACGAGGGCCACCGCACGGTGATCTCCCAGCGCGCCCTGCAGGCGCACGCCGACCCGTGGCTGGGCTGGACCGAGCTGGACGGCGCGGGGCAGCTGGTCGCGGAGGTATCGCCGTACGCGGTGGACCTGGACTGGGGCGACATCGACGAGCCGGAGGAGATCGCGCAGGTCGTCGCCGACCTCGGCCGGGCCACGGCCACGATGCACGCGGCGGCGGACGACACGTCCGGCGAGTCCCTGGTGCCGTTCTCCACCGAGCGCGCCATCGACGCGGCGATCGCGGCCGACGAGGAGGGCCTGGAACCCCTGCTGGTCGACTTCGCGCACAGCTACGGCGCCCGTGCGCGCGGCGACCACCAGATCTTCCTGGACCTGTTCCGCAACGGCAGGATCCCGGGACTGTGACCTTCCGCCCGCCCGGGAATCCCCGGGCGGGCGGGAAAATCCTGTCGACCGGAACCCTTTAGGGATCCCTTACCGGAGCGCATGACAGACTCGGCCCCACCATGGACATATCCGGAACCCCGTTCAGAGCCGTGCGCGCGGTGCTGTTCACGACCGTGGTCGTGACCCTCAGTACCGCGTCGCACGTGCTGCTGTCCGGGGCTCCCCTGCCCTTGAGCACGGTGACGGTGATCGCCGTCGCCGTGTTCGTCCTGGCGTACGCCCTCGCGGGCCGGCAGCGCTCCTTCGGGCGGATCGCCGCCCTGCTGGTCCCGCTGGAGCTGGCCGCCGACACCGTCTTCACCACCGGCCAGCACGTCTGTTACGGCCGGATGGGCGGCCCGGTCGCGGGCCCGTTGCGCTCGGTCGGCTTCGACGTGCTGTGCGGTCAGGGCAGCGGCGTGGGCGCCTCGCTGACGCAGGTGACCGGCACCGCGGTCCACGGCGGCGACCGGTTCACCGGGCTGCTCGCCCAGGCCGACCCGGCCACCGCGTGGCTGCTGCTCGGCGCGCACATCGGCGTCGGTCTGCTCGCCGCCGCCTGGCTGCACCGCGGCGAGCGGGCGCTGGCCCAGCTGCTGGGCGCGGTGACGGCCACCACCTTCCGGCCGCTGCTGCTGGCGGTCGCCGCGGTGACCGTGCGCCGCGCCCCGAAGGTCCGCCGGCCGGCCCTCCCGGACCACCGGACCACCACGGCCGTGAACCGGTTCTTCGTGCGCTCCCTGGGACGGCGTGGACCGCCGTGCTCCCCCGCCCTCGCCTGAGACGGCTCAGCCCTCGGCGTCGGCGGCATGTCCGAGCACCCGCAATCCCCCCTTCCCCATACATACCCCCGCACACATCCTGTGCGCGTCCCCAGTGGAGAGCATCACCATGAGCAAGCGGAACACCCAGGCGGCGAAGACGGCGGCCCGTGAGCGTCTGCGCGTCGAGCGCGAGCGCGAGGCCAAGAAGGCCAAGATCAAGCGTCAGCTGGTCGTCGCCGGTTCGGTCGTCGGCGTCCTGGCGATAGCCGCCGGCATCGGCTACGCGGTCATGCAAGCCAACAAGCCCAGCGCATGGGAGGCCGCGGCGGACGCGAAGCTCGTCAAGCCTGCCAACTCCAGCGGCGAGAACGGCACGACCGTCGTTATCGGCAAGGCCGACGCGAAGAAGACCCTGAAGCTGTACGAGGACCCGCGCTGCCCGGCCTGCGCCGCCTTCGAGCAGCAGATCGGCGCGACGATACACGAGGACGTGAAGGCCGGTAAGTACAAGATTCAGTACGTCGGCGCCACCTTCATCGACAACAACGTCCCCGGCGAGGGCTCCCGAAACGCCTTGAGTGCACTGGGTGCCGCTCTGAACGTGAGCCCCGAGGCGTTCTTGGACTACAAGACGGCCCTCTACTCGGAGAAGTACTACCCCGAGGAGACGGACGACAAGTTCAAGGATGACGAATACCTGATCAAGGTGGCGAACAGCGTCGACGCGCTGAAGGGCAAAACGGCGTTCCAGAAGGACGTGAGGAACGGTACCTACGACAAGTGGGCGCTGCTCATGAGCGACAAGTTCAACGAGGACGGGAAGAAGTACGACTTCGGGGGAACTCCGAGCCTGATCATGGACGACAAGAAGGTCACCGGAAGCAACGGCCAGAGCGCCCCCATGACCGCCGCGGAGTACACGACGGCGATCGACGCGGCGCTCAAGGGCTGATCTCTCCGCGCGACGTGACACTGCCCCAGGGGGTGGGCGGCCCGAGTATCGCGCCGCCCACCCTTGTGAGCCGATGATCGACCTCATAAGATCATCGGCGAACCTGACCAGTTCATGAAGGGGAGCCACTATGTCACGCGTCAAAGCCACGATGTATGCAATCGCTGCAGCAGGCGCCGCCGTTGTCCTCACGGCGAGCCCTGCGAGCGCCGGCACCAACGTCTCCGTCCACACCTCGGATCCCTGGCATTCCGGCACGGCGGGCTTCCAGGCAGACGGTGAAACGGTGACGGTCTGCGACAACCGCGCCGACGGAATGCGGGCAACCGCGATCTTCACCTACACGGGGGCGAACTCCAGCGAACGGGTGAAGATCTCGGACACCAACGGTTCCGGGAACAGTTGCGCCACCCAGGACTTCAGTATCCCCGAGGGAAACCGCGTGCTTCTGGAGGTTTGCGTCCAGAACGGCGCCAACGGCACCCTCCAGCACTGCTCCGGCAGCAAGGAAGGCAGGGCCTGAGCCCGTGAGAAGCCCGGTCGACTGACCGCGCACCGAAGAGCGGGCGAACTTTTGCGAGTTCGCTCGCTCTTGCATGTACCTGTCAGTAACCTGATCGACTGTGACCACTCGACACAGATCGTCCGAGAGTGCCGCCTCCGCCACTGCGGACGCCAACTCCCTTTCTCCACGCCGCCGTTCGGTCGTCAAGGCGGCCGCCGCGACCGTGATTCTCGCCGCACCGCTCACCTCCGCACTGCCCGCCCGCGCCGCCACCGCCGTGGCCCCCGTCTTCCTGCACGGGGTGGCCTCCGGCGATCCGCTGCCGGACGGCGTCCTGCTGTGGACGCGCGTGACGCCGACGCCGGAGGCGATACCCGGCTCGGGACTCGGCCCCGACACCGAGGTCGGCTGGACCGTCGCCCGCGACAAGGCGTTCACCACCGTCGTCGCGAAGGGGTCGACCCGCGTCACCGCGGCCACCGACCACACCGTCAAGGCCGATGTCCGCGGCCTCGCGCCGGCCACCGACTACTGGTTCCGCTTCTCCGCCGGCGGCACCGACTCCCCCGTCGGCCGCACCCGCACCGCCCCGGCCGCCGACGCCGCCGTGACCGGTCTGCGCTTCGGCGTGGTCTCCTGCTCCAACTGGGAGGCTGGCCACTTCTCGTCGTACCGCCATCTCGCGGCCCGCGGCGACCTCGACGCCTGGCTGCATCTCGGCGACTACATCTACGAGTACGGGACCGGCGAGTACGGCACGCGCGGCAGGACCGTCCGCGCGCACGCGCCCGCCCACGAGACTGTCACCCTGGCCGACTACCGCCTGAGGCACGCGACGTGCAAAACCGACCCCGACCTCCAGGCGCTGCACGCCAAGGCGCCGGTCGTCGCGATCTGGGACGACCACGAGATCGCCAACGACACCTGGTCCGGCGGCGCCGGGAACCACACCGAGGGTGAGGAGGGCACCTGGGCAGCACGTCAGTCCGCCGCCAAGCAGGCCTACTTCGAGTGGATGCCGGTACGCCCCGCGCTGGCCGGCACCACCTACCGCCGGCTGCGGTTCGGCAGGCTCGCCGACCTCTCGCTGCTGGACCTGCGCTCCTTCCGCTCCCAGCAGGTCTCCCTGGGCAACGGCGGGGTGGACGACCCCGACCGTACGCTCACCGGCCGCGCCCAGCTCGACTGGCTGAAGTCGGGGCTGGCGGCGTCCGACACCACCTGGCGGCTGGTCGGCACCTCGGTGATGATCTCGCCGCTCGCGATCGGCTCGCTCCCGGCCAGTCTGCTGAAGCCGATCGCCAAGCTGCTCGGCCTGCCGCAGGAGGGCCTCGCCCTCAACACCGACCAGTGGGACGGCTACACCGACGACCGCCGGGAACTCCTCGCCCATCTGCGGACGAACGCGATCCGCAACACGGTCTTCCTCACCGGCGACATCCACATGGCGTGGGCCAATGACGTGCCGGTGAACGCGGGCACGTACCCGGCTTCCGGCTCGGCGGCCGCCGAGTTCGTCGTGACCTCGGTCACCTCGGACAACCTCGACGACATCGTCAAGGTTCCCGAGGGCACCGTCTCCGCGGTCGCCTCCCCGCTGATCAGGGCCACCAACCGGCACGTCCACTGGGTCGACACCGACCGCCACGGCTACGGCGTGCTGGACATCACGTCCGAGCGGGCGCAGATGGACTACTACGTGGTCTCCAGCCGCACCGACCCGGGCGCCACGTCCACGTGGGCGCGCTCCTACCGGACACTCCACGGCACCCAGCGAGTAGAACGCGCCGACCGCCCGGTCTGACCCGCACGGTCCGGATACGCCGGTCCGGGCCGCGCGCCCTCCGTCAGCCGTCAGCCAGCGAATCGAGGAAGCCGAGCGCCACCCGCCAGGTGGCCTCGGCGGCCTCCTCGTCGTAATCCGGCAGGCCGGGGTCGGTGTAGAGGTGACCTGCCCCGGCGTACCGGTACACCTCGACGTCGGCTCCGGCGCGGCCCATCTGCAGATACCAGGCGCTCAGCCAGTCGTCGGTCTCGAACGGGTCCGGCTCGGCGACATGGAGCTGCACCGGCAGAGCGTCCACCGCCGCGTTCGCCGCGATGTCCGACGTGCCGTGCAGGAGCAGCAGTCCGCGCGCCCGGCCGTCGCCGAGGGCCAGCGTCTGGGCGACGGAGGCGCCGAAGGAGAACCCGGCGTACACCAGCCCCCGCTCCGAGTAGGGCGCGGCGGCGAGCACGGCCCGCCTCAGCAGTTCGTCCCTGCCGATGGACTCCTGGTGGGCCATGCCCTCCTCGACCGTGTCGAACGTACGGCCCTCGAAGAGGTCGGGAGTCCACACCTCGTGTCCGGCGCCGCGCAACCGGTCCGCGGCCGCGGACACCGCGGGCCGCGGGCCGTAGATCGAGTGAAACAGCATGATGTTCATGACGCCATGGTGCCAGCCGGGTCCGACAGCCGGTGTCTGCCGGCGTCCCGCTCCGGTGCGCCGGCCCTACCCACGGCTCCGCGGATGTCACATGTTCACTGCGCGCGAGGCCGGTTAGGTTCAAGGACATGGAAGACGTGCTCCGCCCCCTGATCGTGTTCGGCGGCTCGGTCGTGCTCACCCTGACGCTCGGCTGGGCCACCGACCGACTGCTGCGCAAGGCCGACGCCCGGCACCCCGAGACCCCCATGTGGGAACTGCTCCGGCGCGGCCGCATCCCCTACCAGCTGCTCATCTGCGCGGCCCTGCTGAGAGGTTCGTTCAGCGAGGCCAGGATGTTCCAGGGGTACCGGGAGAGCATCGGCCGGGTGCTGACGCTGGTGCTGATCGGGTCGGCCGCCTGGCTGGTGATCCGGATCGCGGCGGCCGTCGTCGAAACCTCGTACACCCGGTACGCCAACGTGCACCGCGAGCGCGACCCGGCCAGGGTCCGCCGGGTGCGCACCCAGGTGACGCTGATCCGGCGGGTCGTCTCGGCGATCGTCGGCGTGGTGGCGGTGGCCGCGATGCTGCTGACCTTCCCCGCCATGCGCGCGGCCGGGGCCTCACTGCTGGCCTCGGCGGGCATCCTCGGCATCGTCGCCGGTGTCGCCGCCCAGTCCACGCTCAGCAACCTGTTCGCCGGGCTGCAGATCGCCTTCGGCGACATGGTCCGCATCGGCGACACGGTCGTGGTGGACGGCGAGTGGGGCACGGTCGAGGAGATCACCCTGACCTTCCTCACGGTGAACACCTGGGACGAACGCCGGATCACCATGCCGGTGTCGTACTTCACGTCCAAGCCGTTCGAGAACTGGTCCCGCGACTCCCCGCAGATGACCGGGACGGTGGTCTGGCACCTCGACCACCGGGCCCCGCTGGACGCGATGCGCGACCGGCTCCGCGACATCCTGCGCGAGTGCCCGGCCTGGGACGGCCGGGCCTACAACCTGACCGTCGTGGACACCACGCCCAGCACCATGCACGTGCGGGCCCTGGTGACGGCCAAGGACGCCGGCGACATCTGGACGGTACGGGTCGAGGTCCGCGAGCAGATGATCCGCTGGCTGGCCGAGCGGCATCCCTACGCCCTGCCCCGGATCAGCACCGCCCCGGCCGACCCGGCACCCGTCCTCGACAGGAGCCACCACTCCCCCGGCGGCGCCGCCGGCATCACCCGTCCCCCCGGTATCCCCGGCCCCTCCGGCCCCCCGGAGGGCAGAGCGCCCGCCCACGACCCGCAGGCCGCGGCGCAGGATTACTGACGGCGTTTCAGTGGCCGCGTTCGGCGCCACCGTTGACCTGGATGATCTGCGAGGTGATGTGTCCGGCGCCCGGGGAGGCCAGCCAGTGCAGGGTGGCGGCCACGTCCCCGGGCGTCCCGGCCCGCCTGTCGGCGGTCTCTTCGATCAGCTCCGCCCGCCGCTCCCCGTCGATGCCGTCGCCGAAGAACGCGGTGTCCTCGATGTAGCCGGGCGCGACCACGTTCACCGTGATGCCGTGCGGCCCCAGCTTCCGGGCGAGGTCATGGGCGTACGGATGGAGTCCGGCCTTGGCCGCCGCGTACCCGGTCTGCCCGGAACCCCGGTAGGCGGCGATGGAGCTGAGGAACAGCACCCGTCCGCCGGGCTCGGCGAGCCGGTCCTTGAGGGCCTCCGTGAGCAGGACTGCGGTCAGCAGGTTGAGCCGGAAGTTGACCGTCCAGTGGCGGGCGACGGCGTCGAGCGGATCGTCCGCCCCGGCCTGGCGCTCGAGGAGGCCGTTGCCGCCGGCGCTGTGGATCAGTACGTCGACGGCTCCGAACTCCCGGCCGACGTAGCCGGCGACGCCCCGCACGGCGACCGGATCGGCGAGGTCCGCGGCGTACACCTCGGCCCCCGGCACCTCTGCCCCGGCCCGCTCCAGGACGTCCCCGCGCCGCCCGAGCAGCAGCACCCGGTCCCCGTCGGCGGCGAAGACCCGTGCCGCCGCCAGCCCGATCCCCGTACCGCCCCCGCTGATCACCACGTTCCGCGTCATGCCCCGACCTTACGAACCAAACGCCGTACCGCGGGGAGAACTCACCGCATACTGCGCACATCGAGGTGACGCAGTACCCGGTCCACCACCTCGGGGTCGGCCCCCGCCTCGCTCCGCGCCGCCAGTACCTCGTGCCGTGCGGCGCTCAGCATCTCCCCCCGGATCCGCCGCGCCGCCTTGACCCACTGCGCCCGGTGCCGGTACGCCTCCCGCCGCTCGTCCTCGACGACATCGGGGCTGATCCGCGCCCCGATGTCGAAGGCGCTGCGCAGCATCTGCTCGGCCAGTTCCTCCGGCAGTTCCTCGGACTCCTCGATCTCGCGCAGCCGGTGCTTCGCGGCCTGGGACGCCCGCAGCGCGAGGTCCCGTTCGAGTTCCTTCTCCCGTCTGGTGTCGGCCCGCACCCCCAGCCGTTTCACCAGCCACGGCAGGGTCGTCCCCTGGACCAGCAGCGTCGCCATGATCACGCCGAACGCGATGAAGACGATCTCGCCCCGGGCCGGGAAGTCGCCCCCGGTGTCGGTCTCCAGCGGAATCGCCAGCGCCAGCGCGACGGAGGCCACCCCGCGCATCCCCGACCACCACATCACCACGGTCTCGCGCCAGCTCACCGGGATGTCCTCACCGGTGTCCCGCGCGGCGTGCAGCCGCCTCGTCAGCCAGGTCGCCGGCAGCAGCCACAGCAATCGGACGAGGACGACCACGCCCACGATCACCCCGGCCCAGCCGAGCAGTTCGCCCCAGTGGCCGGACGCGGTCCGGACCGCGTTGTGCAGTTCGAGGCCGACCAGTCCGAACGCGATGCCGGTGACGAGCGTGTTGACGATGTCCCAGAAGGCGTGTCCGGCCAGCCGGGTCATGACGTCGTCGGCGTCGGTGGCGTACTCCACGAGGAACAGCGCGGTGGTGAGCACGGCGAGCACCCCCGAGCCGTGCAGTTCCTCGGCCAGGACGTAGGAGAAGTACGGCACCAGCAGGCTCAGCGCGACCTGCAGGGTCGCGTCCCCCAGCAGGTCCATGAGCCGGTTGGCGCCCCAGCCGAGCACGAGCCCGACCGCGACCGCCACCACGGCCGACAGGACCAGGTTCAGGCCCGCCGCCCAGGGCGAGAAGGTGCCGCTCACGGCGGCGGCGATCGCCACGTGGTACAGGACGATGGCGGTGACGTCGTTGAACAGCCCCTCGCCCTCGAGGATCGACACCAGCCGGCGCGGCAGCCCCAGTTTCCCGGCGACGGCGGTCGCCGCGACCGGGTCGGGCGGTGCGACCAGCGCGCCGAGGGCGACCGCGGCGGCCAGCGGCAGGCCCGGCACGATCGCGTGGGCGACGACGGCCACGCACAGCGTGGTGACGAACACCAGCGCCACGGCCAGCAGGAGGATCGGTCTCGCGTTCGCCGCGAACTGCCGCCAGGACGTCCGGCGGACGGCGGCGTAGAGCAGGGGCGGCAGCAGCAGCGGCAGGATCAGGTCCGGCGGGACGTCCACGTTCGGGACGAACTCCAGGAGTGCGAGGACGATCCCGAAAACCGTCATCAGCACCGGTGCCGGAAGCCCCAGCCTGTCTCCCAGGGGAACGCACACCACGGCCCCGAGCAGCAGGGCGAACAGCAGGGCCAACTGGTCCACGGTCGGTGCTCCGGGCGGTTCGACGGTCAAACGGCAGGGCGCCCAGCCTGCCACGCCGGCGCCCCGCGCCAGGCGTGCGGCGCCGACCGTTCGGCGTCGGGCGTTCGACGCCACTGGTCACCCCGCGGGCCCGGTCACGGGACGCTTACGCGTGCGGAGTCCGACCGGCCGGAGTGTGTAAGACCGGAGTGTGTACGACCGGAGTGTGTACGACCACGGTGACCGGCCTGCCGCGAGGCGGTCCGGGGGTCCGGCTGCCAGACCCCCGGACCGCCTCGCGCCGACCGCTATGTGTCCCGTCCGGTCACAGAGTGCACCGCATGGCCCGGTGCGGCATCCCCGCGTCCGGGAACTCCGGCCCGTAGGCCACGTATCCCAGCCGCTCGTAGAACCCCAGGGCATGGGTCTGCGCGTGCAGGTCGACGGCGGTGAGACCACGGGCGCGGGCCGCCTCCTCGACGCCCCGCACCAGGGCGGCCCCGACGCCGAGCCCCCGCGCCCGGCGCGTCACCGCCAGGCGTCCCAGGGACCCGACCGACGCGTCACCGCCGGTCTTCGCCGCGGCGGCCCCGCCGTGCAGCAGCCGCCCGGTGCCGAGCGCCTCGCCGTCCTCACCGACCGCGAGCACATGCACGGCGCCGGCGTCGTACGCGTCGTACTCCAGGTCCTCGGGCACGCCCTGCTCGGCGACGAAGACCTCCTTGCGCACCGCGAAGCACGCCTCCCGGTCGCCGGGTTCCACCGCCTCGCGGACCACGTACGGGGTGCTCACGCGTAGGTCTCCTCCCGGACCAGGTCGAGCGCCTGGCGCAGGTCCTCGGGGTAGTCGCTGGTGAACTCCGCCCACAGGCCGTCCCCGGGGTGCTCGAAGCCGAGCCCCACCGCGTGCAGCCACTGGCGGGTGAGGCGGAGCCGCTTGGCGAGCGTGGGGTCGGCGCCGTAGGTCAGGTCGCCGACGCAGGGGTGCCGGTGGGCGGCCATGTGGACGCGGATCTGGTGGGTGCGGCCGGTCTCCAGCTTGACGTCGAGGAGCGAGGCTGCCCGGAAGGCCTCGACGAGGTCGTAGTGCGTGACGGAGGGCTTGCCCTCCGCGGTGACCGCCCACTTGTAGTCGTGGTTCGGATGACGACCGATGGGCGCGTCGATGGTGCCGCTGGTCGGGTCGGGGTGGCCCTGGACCAGGGCGTGGTAGCGCTTGTCGACCGTGCGCTCCTTGAACTGGCGCTTCAGCGACGTGTACGCGTACTCCGACTTGGCGACCACCATCAGACCGGAGGTGCCGACGTCGAGGCGGTGCACGATGCCCTGGCGCTCGGCGGCGCCGGAGGTCGAGATGCGGTACCCGGCGGCGGCGAGGCCGCCGATCACGGTCGGTCCGGTCCAGCCCGGCGAGGGGTGGGCGGCGACCCCGACCGGCTTGGCGATCACGACCACGTCGTCGTCGTCGTGCACGATCTCCATGCCCTCGACGGGCTCGGCGACCACCCGCACCGGGGCGGGCGCCTGCGGCATCTCCACCTCGAGCCAGGCGCCCCCGCTCACCCGCTCCGACTTGCCGACCACCGATCCGTCGACCGTGACCTTCCCCGAGGTGGCGAGTTCGGCCGCCTTGGTACGGGAGAAGCCGAACATGCGGGAGATGGCGGCGTCGATGCGCTCGCCCTCCAGTCCGTCGGGCACGGGCAGGGTTCGGATCTCGGGAATGGTGCTCACCCGTCGAGTATGCCGGACCGGCCCGGCAACCCCGTACCCGCGCTCCCGGTCCTGCTCAGTCCTTGTGGACGGTCCCGTCCGGGTCGAGGCCCCGGAAGGACAGCAGGACGATCAGGATGCCGCCGCAGACGATCGCCGAATCGGCCAGGTTGAAGACGGCGAAGTGCTTGGGCGCGATGAAGTCGACGACCGCTCCCCGGAAGACACCCGGGGAGCGGAAGATCCTGTCCGTGAGGTTGCCCAGGGCACCGCCGAGCAGCAGGCCCAGCGCGATCGCCCAGGGCAGGCTGTACAGCTTGCGGGCCAGCCGGACGATCACCACGATCACCGCCGCCGCGATCAGCGTGAAGATCACGGTGAAGGCCTCGCCGAAGCCGAAGGCCGCGCCCGCGTTGCGGATCGCCTCGAACCTCAGCCAGTCCCCGATGATCTCGATGGGCTCGTGGTGCTCCAGCTCGGCGACCACGATCATCTTGCTGATCAGGTCGAGGGCGTAGGCGACGACGGCGACGGCGAACAGCACGGCCACCCGCCGCTTGCCGCGGGGCGTTTCGGCCGCTGCCTCCGCATCCTGGGCGTCGGCCCGGACCTCCTCGGCCCGGTCGTGCTCGGCACGGTCCTGCCCGTCCCGGTCCGCGCCCGGGGTCTCCGGCGTACCGATGATGCGTTCCGCCTCTGCCACGTGAGTCCCTCAACCTAGGTACCTGACTGAGGACGAGGGTACGGCACACCCCGCGCGACTCTCGTGCTCAGGCGGTGTACAAGGGTGCTCAGTACCGGCGCTCCTGTTTCTGCTTGCACTCGACGCACAGCGTGGCCCGGGGGAAGGCCTGCGTCCGGGCCTTGCCGATGGGGTTGCCGCAGCTCTCGCACAGGCCGTAGGTGCCGGCGTCCAGCCGCTGCAGGGCGCGCCCGTACTGGGTGAGCATCTCGCGTGCGTTGGCGGCGAGCGCCAGTTCATGCTCGCGCGTGACGTTCTTCGTGCCGGTGTCGGCCTGGTCGTCACCCGCCCCGTCCCCGGAGTCCCGCATCAGGCCGGCCAGCGACCGTTCGGACGAGGTGATCTCCTCACGCAGCCGCAGCACCTCGGCCGTCAGCTCGGTCCGCGCGTCCTCGACCTCCTCCGGTGTCCAGGGCTCCTCGCCCGGACGCACCGCGAGGTCGCCGGGCTCCACTGCAGCGAACCGCGCCTTGGGCACGGCGGTCTTCGCCGTCGTCGCCGTGCCAGGAGTCTTCTCAGCACCCACCGTCGTCGCTCCCGTCTGCGTCGCGGCCTCGGCCGCACCCGCGTCAGTGGCCGTGCCGTGCCCGGCCGTGTCCTGTGTGCCCCCGCTGGTCCTGGTGGTGCTCCTGCTCGTACCGCCCCCGCGCGCGGCATCCCGCTCGGCGCCGGCCTCCGTCCCCCGGGCGGCCGCCTTCTTCCGGGAACTCCTGGCCTCGGCGGCTCGGGAAGCCGTCGCTTTCGATCGCGTGGCTCCGGAGGCCGCCGTTCCCTTCTCTTTCTCCTTCTCCGCCTCCGTTTTTGTCTTCGTCTTCGCAGAGGCGGAGGCGGAGGCGCCCTTCCCGGCCCCGGTCTCCCCCGCCGTGCTCTTTCCCGCCCCGGCCTTCCCGGGTCCGGCCTTCCCGGCCGACTGCTTCGTGGCCGCCTTCCCCGCCTGAGCCTTCGCCTTCGTGTCCTCCCGGGACTCCTCGGCGGGCACGGCTCCGCCGGACGCCGACTGCTGTACGGCGGTCTTCTTCGCCACCATGGCCGCGGCCCCTTTTCACATACTGTGATCTTGCGCACGCATCATGCTGGGACGATAAATCGACTTGGGTCCCGCGGCAACGGGGCGCACCGCCCGATTCACCCGCCCCGCGGCCACCGCGCGGCGGACCTTCATGCGTTGTGCCCAGCTCCCCGCCGGGTATGCCACCAAGTCGGACGCCATAGAATCCGAACACCCGTACCGCTCCATTCGGTGGCATGTCTCACTATTTGCGACTCGCACGGCATGCGCACGGACTCCCCCTGGCCCTGCCCGGGCCCACTCACCGCCCGCGGGAAATCCGGTCGGCCGCTGTCCGCTCCGCGCCGTACACTGGGCGGAGCGAAAAGCATGGATGGGGACGAGTAGCGGCGTACGCAGCCCAGAGCGACCCGGGGACGGTGTGAGCCCGGGGGCGAGCGCGACGCGAAGATCACCCCTGAGCCGCCGGAAGAAAGCCGCAGCCTGACAGCAGCGGCGAGTAGAACCGGCATCGCGACCCCAATGAGGGGGTTCACCGGCGCACACGACGCACCGGGGGACCAAGGAGGGTGGTACCGCGGGAGCGCGCCGACGACGGCGCAGGGATCGACACGGCTCTCGTCCCTCCGGACGGAAGGCAGCAAGTCCGCCGGAGGAAACCCGCTGATGACAACGCCGATGTACCGACAGGTGCCCGCCCAGGTCGACCTGCCCGCTCTCGAGCACGCTGTGCTCGATTTCTGGCAGGAACAGAAGACCTTCGCCAAGAGCCTGGAGCAGTCCGAGGGCCGCCCCGAGTGGGTGTTCTACGAGGGCCCGCCCACCGCCAACGGCATGCCGGGCGCCCACCACATCGAGGCGCGCGTCTTCAAGGACGTCTTCCCCCGCTTCCGCACCATGCGCGGCTACCACGTGGGCCGCAAGGCCGGCTGGGACTGCCACGGCCTCCCGGTGGAACTGGCGGTGGAGAAGGAACTCGGCTTCTCCGGCAAGCAGGACATCGAGGCGTACGGCATCGCCGAGTTCAACGCCAAGTGCCGCGAGTCGGTGACCCGCCACACCGACGCCTTCGAAGAGCTCACGACCCGCATGGGCTACTGGGCCGACCTCCAGGACCCGTACCGCACGATGGACCCGGAGTACATCGAGTCCGTCTGGTGGTCGCTGAAGGAGATCTTCGACAAGGACCTGCTGGTCCAGGACCACCGCGTCGCCCCCTGGTGCCCCCGCTGCGGCACCGGCCTGTCCGACCACGAGCTGGCGCAGGGCTACGAGACGGTCGTCGACCCGTCCGTCTACGTCCGTTTCCCCCTCACCTCCGGCCCGCTGGCCGGCGAGGCCGCGCTCCTGGTGTGGACGACCACACCGTGGACGCTGGTGTCCAACACCGCGGTCGCCGCGCACCCCGAGGTCACCTACGTCGTCGCGACGCAGGGCCCCGAGGGCACGGAGAAGGTCGTCGTCGCCGAGCCGCTTCTCGCCAAGGCCCTCGGCGAGGGCTGGGAGACCACCGGCGAGAGCTTCACCGGCGCCGAGATGGAGCGCTGGACCTACCAGCGTCCCTTCGAGCTCGTGGAGTTCCCGGCCGAGGCGCACTACGTGGTGAACGCCGACTACGTCACCACCGAGGACGGTACGGGTCTGGTCCACCAGTCCCCCGCCTTCGGTGAGGACGACCTCAGGGTCTGCCGCTCCTACGGTCTGCCCGTGGTGAACCCGGTGCGCCCGGACGGCACCTTCGAGGAGGACGTCCCGCTGGTCGGCGGCGTCTTCTTCAAGAAGGCCGACGAGAAGCTGACGGAGGACCTGGGCGACCGGGGCCTGCTGTTCAAGCACATCCCGTACGAGCACAGCTATCCGCACTGCTGGCGCTGCCACACCGCGCTGCTCTACTACGCGCAGCCCTCCTGGTACATCCGCACCACGGCCGTCAAGGACCGCCTGCTCGAGGAGAACGAGAACACCAACTGGTTCCCGGACTCCGTCAAGCACGGCCGGTACGGCGACTGGCTGAACAACAACATCGACTGGGCGCTGTCCCGCAACCGCTACTGGGGCACCCCGCTGCCGATCTGGCGCTGCGAGGACGACCACCTCACCTGCGTCGGCTCGCTCGCCGAGCTGACCGGGCTGACCGGCACCGACCAGTCGGGGCTCGACCCGCACCGCCCGTTCATCGACGAGGTCGTCTTCGCCTGCCCGCAGGACGGCTGCGGGCAGACGGCCACGCGGGTGCCCGAGGTCATCGACGCCTGGTACGACTCGGGTTCGATGCCGTTCGCGCAGTGGGGCTACCCGCACAAGAACAAGGAACTGTTCGAGAGCCGGTACCCGGCGCAGTTCATCTGCGAGGCCATCGACCAGACCCGCGGCTGGTTCTACACGCTGATGGCGGTC
The DNA here is from genome assembly GCF_042871645.1 of Streptomyces sp. NPDC005774. Classification (NCBI taxonomy): domain Bacteria; kingdom Bacillati; phylum Actinomycetota; class Actinomycetes; order Kitasatosporales; family Streptomycetaceae; genus Streptomyces; species Streptomyces sp. NPDC005774. The sequence goes on from NZ_JBIAIV010000014.1 coordinate 68,981, forward strand.
GGCACCCTGGTCTTCGACAAGTCCTCGTACGAGAACGTCGTCTGCCTCGGCCACATCCTCGCCGAGGACGGCCGCAAGATGTCCAAGCACCTGGGCAACACCCTGGATCCGGTTCCGTTGATGGACCGGCACGGCGCGGACGCGGTCCGCTGGTTCATGGCGGCCGGCGGTTCCCCGTGGGCGGCCCGCCGGGTGGGCCACGGCACCATCCAGGAGGTCGTCCGCAAAACGCTCCTGACCTACTGGAACACCGTCGCCTTCCAGGCGCTGTACGCGCGTACGTCCGGCTGGGCCCCGTCCGGGGCCGACCCGGCACCCGCCGACCGCCCGCTGCTGGACCGCTGGCTGCTCTCCGAACTGCACGCGCTCACCGATCAGGTGACCCGGGCGCTGGACAGCTACGACACCCAGCGCGCCGGCAAGCTGCTGTCCGCGTTCGTCGACGACCTGTCCAACTGGTACGTCCGCCGCTCCCGGCGCCGCTTCTGGCAGGGCGACAAGGCCGCACTGCGCACCCTGCACGAGGTCGTCGAGACGGTCACCAGGCTGATGGCCCCGCTGACCCCGTTCATCACCGAGCGGGTCTGGCAGGACCTGGTGGTGCCGGTCACCCCCCACGCCCCGGAGTCCGTCCACCTGTCCTCCTGGCCCGAGGCCGACCTGACGGCGATCGACCCGAAGCTGTCGCAGCAGATGGTGCTGGTGCGCCGCCTGGTGGAGCTGGGACGGGCCACCCGCGCGGAGTCGGGCGTCAAGACCCGCCAGCCGCTCAAGCGCGCCCTGATCGCGGCGAGCGGCTTCGGCGACCTCCACCCCGAGCTGCACACGCAGATCACCGAGGAGCTGAACGTCGAGTCCCTGGCGTCCCTGTCCGAGGTGGGCGGCTCGCTGGTGGACACGACGGCCAAGGCCAACTTCCGTGCACTGGGCAAGCGGTTCGGCAAGCGCGTCCAGGACGTCGCCAGGGCCGTCGCGAACGCGGACGCCGCCGCGCTGTCCCTGGCGCTGCGCGAGGGCACCGCCTCGGTGGAGGTCGACGGTGAGACGATCACCCTCGCCCCGGACGAGGTGATCATCACGGAGACCCCGCGGGAGGGCTGGTCGGTGGCGTCCGACGCCGGTGCCACGGTCGCCCTGGACCTGGAGATCACCGAGGAGCTGCGCCGGGCCGGTCTGGCCCGGGACGCGATCCGGCTGATCCAGGAGGCTCGCAAGAACAGCGGCCTCGACGTGGCCGACCGGATCGCCCTGCGCTGGTCGGCGACGGAGGACGCCACGGTCGCGGCCCTGACCGAGCACGCCGGTCTCATCGCCGACGAGGTCCTCGCCGTGGCCTTCGTGAATGAGCACAGCGCCCGGGGCGAGACGGACGACACCTACGGTCAGCCGTTCACCGACGAGGGCCTGTCCCTGACGTTCCGCCTCCGCAAGGCGTAAGTGTCCTCAAGGGCGTAACGCCCTGGGGCGCGGATCACGCCGGTGCGCCCAGCGCGTCCCGCCCCGCCCTGCACAGCGAAGGGCCCGGGTCCACCGAGAAGAACTCGGTGGACCCGGGCCCTTCGGCGTTGCGTCCCGAGGACAACTGCCCCACACCTTGAACAACCACCGCATCCACCGCAAAGGGGCCCCAACGCGCGTAGCACGAGGGCGGGGCCCCGGGTTCTCCAACCCGGGGCCCCGCCCTGAACGCTGTCGGCCGCTACGCCGTACTCATGGCCATCAAACCGTCAGTTGTCGTCCTCGTCGATCAGGAACCCGCGCATCGGCGAGGGCGCCTGGCCCATCGGCGACGGTCCCTGCGGACGCACCGGCGCCATGGGCTGGGTCATCGCCGGCTGCATCTGCTGCTGGCCACCACCGTAGGACGGGCCGGGCTGTCCGGGGCCGCCCATCTGCTGGTTGCCGCCGTAGGACGGCGCACCGGCACCGGCCGGGGCCATCGAGGGTGCCGGGGACGGCGGCAGCGACGGGGCGGCGGACTGACGCGGCGGGGCGAGCGAGTCGTCCGCCTGGGTCTCCAGCTGACGCAGCTGCGATTCCAGGTAGGACTTCAGCCGCGTGCGGTACTCGCGCTCGAAGCCGCGCAGGTCCTCGACCTTGCGCTCCAGCGTGGCGCGGGCGGACTCCAGGGAGCCCATCGCAACGCGGTGCTTCTCCTGCGCGTCCCGCTCCAGGGCGTCCGCCTTGGAGCGGGCGTCCCGCTCGAGACCCTCGGCACGCGAACGCGCCTCGCCGACAATCTTGTTGGCCTCGGAACGGGCCTCGGCGATCGCCTGGTCGGCGGTCTGCTGGGCCAGCGAGAGCACGCGGGCCGCGCTGTCGCCGCCGGGAGGACCGCCCTGCTGTCCGGGGAGGCCGGGAGGGCCGCCCATGGGACCGCCGGGACCGCCCATCGGACCGCCGTGGCCCATCTGCCCCTGCATCGGACCGCCGTGGCCCATCTGCCCCTGCATCTGCCCCTGCATCGGACCGCCGTGGCCCATCTGCCCCTGCATCTGCCCCTGCATCGGACCGCCCTGGCCCATCTGCCCCTGCATCTGCCCCTGCATCTGCCCCTGCATCGGACCGCCCTGACCCATCGGGCCGCCCTGACCCATGGGACCAGGACCCTGGCCCATCGGGCCGGGACCCTGCGGACCGCCCTGACCGCCCTGCCCGGCGGGCAGCTGCGGCGCACCGCTCGGCAGCTGGGGCGGTCCACCCATGGGGCCACCCATCTGCTGCTGCGGCGGGCCCGATATGCCGGCGGGCACCGGGCCGCCGGGACCTCGCATGCCCTGCTGGGGCATCCCCTGGGGCGGCCCCTGCTGTTGCTGCTGCTGGTCCTGCGGTTCCGGAGGCTTGCGCATGTTCTGCTGGTTCTGGGCAGCAGCGCGCGTGGCCGCGGCCAGTTTGGCGCGCAGGTCCTCGTTCTCTCGGAGCAGGCGCGTCAGTTCGGCTTCGACCTCATCGAGGAAGGCATCGACCTCGTCCTCGTCATAGCCTTCTCGGAGGCGGACGGTCGTGAACTGCTTGTTCCGCACGTCCTCGGGGGTCAACGGCATCTCTTCACCTCAACGTAGTCATCGGCAGTCGGCAGGCCCATGTCGTCCACAGTCACCTCAGCGCATTGCCCACGAGGGAGATCAGGATGTAGACGATGATCATCAGCACGAAGAAGGACAGGTCGAGCGCCACGCCCCCGAGACGCAGCGGCGGGATGACCCGCCGCAGAAGCTTCAGCGGTGGATCGGTGACAGTGTAGGTGGCCTCCAGGACGACCACCATCGCCTTGCCGGGTTGCCACGAGCGGGCGAACTGAAAGACGTAGTCCATGACCAGACGGAAGATGAGCACGATGAGGAACACCATCAGCGCGATGTAGATCACCTGCGCGAACACGCTCATGGTCTGGTTGTCCCTCTCCCCTGTGCACTGCTTCTGTCCGGTCCTGCGTCTCAGCTCTGGTTGAAGAACCCGCCCTCTGCGATACGGGCCTTGTCCTCCGCCGTGACATCGACGTTAGCAGGAGACAGCAGGAACACCTTCTGCGTCACCCGCTCGATGCTGCCGTGAAGACCAAATACCAAACCGGCCGCAAAGTCGACAAGTCGCTTGGCGTCCGTATCGTCCATCTCGGTCAAATTCATGATCACCGGCGTGCCTTCACGGAAGTGTTCCCCGATGGTACGGGCCTCGTTGTAGGTCCGCGGGTGAAGTGTGGTGATCCGGTAAGGCTCTCGTTCCGACACGACCTTGGGCATGATCACCGGTGCGTTCTTCTCCAGGCTGGCGCGTTCTTGTGTGATGGATGCCACGGGCGCGATACGCGCCGGGCGTGCCGATTCAGCGGGAAGCGAAGCGGACCGGGCGACCGGCTCGCGAAGTGGGGGCGAGGGGGCGACTCTCACCTCTTCGTCCCTTTGGAGTTGATGTGCACCATGTACACCGTGCGACTGGTGCGACGGCTCGTGCCGCCGGTGATCCCGCTCGGGCTCCGGGTCGAGTTCGGGTTCGAAGTCGTCGTCTGGGTCAAATCCGCGGCCGTCGTACCCATCGTCCTCCACGAGGCCGAGGTAGACCGCCATCTTGCGCATCGCGCCGGCCATTCTCCGTGCCCTCCGCTCTGTGGTGGATCCGCTGACGACCGCCAAGTGCCCGCGATCCACAAGGTCCTCAAGTCCGCCCGATCAGCGGCAATGACCATATTTTCTGCTGTGGTCCGACTTCCTGGCGACGTTACCCGAGCCTGGGTCGGACTCCGAGTACCGCACTGCCTACGCGCACATGTGTCGCTCCGGCCGCAACAGCCTGTTCGAGATCCGCACTCATTCCCGCGGAGACCATGCTCGCAGCAGGATGGGCCGCGCGCAGGTCGGTCGACAAATCCATCAAGCGCTCGAACGCCGCCTGTTGACGCCCGGCGTACTCCCCGGTGAGCGGAGCGACGGTCATCAGTCCGTCCAGCCGCAGGCCTTCGGCCCCGGCGACGAGACGAGCCAACTCCGCGACACCGCCCGGCGTCACGCCGCCGCGCTCCCCCCGGCCCCCTCCCGTCGCGGGCTCATCGGCGTCGAGCGCGACCTGAATGAGGCAGCCCAGTTCACGCCCGGTGCGCACGGCCTCCTTCGAAAGGGCCGTGACCAGTCGGGAACGATCGATGGACTGCACGAAATCGGCATAACTTGCCACAGATCGCACTTTATTGGTCTGAAGTTGCCCGACAAAATGCCACTTAAGGGGCAAGTCGGCACATTCGGCGGCTTTCGGGGCGGCGTCCTGGTCGCGGTTCTCGGCGACATGACGCACACCGAGTTCCGACAGGATCCGCACATCACTCGCGGGGAAGGTCTTGGTGACCACGATCAGAGTCACCTCCTCCCGCCCGCGCCCGGCGGCCGCGCACGCGGCGGCGATCCGCTCCTCCACATCCGCGAGGTTCGCGGCGAGTTCTTCCTTACGCTCCGTCATGCCTCATCAGTCCAGCCACACATAGCCCGCGAGCCGCCCGGTGGTGCGGTCCCGCCGGTACGAGAAATGATCGTCCGACTCCAGCGTGCACACCGGCGACCGCTCCCGGTCACCCACCCCGAGCCGTTCGAGCTGGGCGTGCACACCCCCGGCCACATCGACCGCCGGCGTACCCCAACTCGTCTCGGCGTACGCCGCCGGCTCGACGGCGGCCACCTCGGCACGCATCTGCGACGGCACCTCGTAGCAACGGCCGCAGACGGCGGGGCCGGTACGGGCGACGATGCGGGCCGGGTCGGCGCCGAGTTCCGTCATGGCGTGCACGGCGGCGGGGACCACTCCCGAGACCAGTCCGGGCCGGCCCGCGTGGGCCGCCGCGGCAACACCGGCGGCGGGGTCGGCGAGCAGCACCGGGACGCAGTCGGCGGTGAGGACGGCGAGGGCGAGGCCCCGCCGCGCGGTGACCACCGCGTCGGCCTCGGGAACGGGACTCCCGCCCCACGGCTCGTCCACCACGACCACATCGGCTCCGTGCACCTGGTTCATCCAGACCACCCGCGCCGGGTCGAGGGCGAGGGACTTCGCGGCCAGTTCGCGGTTGGTGCGCACCGCGCCGGAGTCGTCGCCGACCGCACCGCCGAGATTGAGCTCCGCATACGGAGCGGCGCTCACCCCGCCCCACCGGTCGGTGAGGGCGAAGTGCGCGCCGCGCACGCTTTCGCGCTGTCCTATCACTTGAGGAAGTCCGGTACGTCCAGTTCCTCGGCCGCGCTGTCCGCGTAGGTGCGGGACGGCGGGACGGGCGGCTGGGCGACCGGGATGTCGCTGACCGGCTCGGGTGCCTGCTCCGGCTCCTCCCTGGGCGTGACGCTGCCCAGGGAGCCGAAGGACGGGCGGCCCTCGGGCTGCCGCGCGGGGGCGGGCTCCTCGCGCTTGGCCGAGGACGAGCCGAGGACGTTGTCCCGCTTCGAGGGCGGCTGGCCACCGTCGAAGCCGGCCGCGATCACCGTGACCCGGACCTCGTCGCCGAGGGCGTCGTCGATCACCGCGCCGAAGATGATGTTGGCTTCGGGGTGGGCCGCCTCACTCACCAACTGGGCGGCCTCGTTGATCTCGAACAGACCGAGGTCGCTGCCGCCGGAGATGGACAGCAGGACGCCCCTGGCGCCGTCGATGGAGGCTTCCAGCAGCGGGGAGGAGATCGCCATCTCGGCGGCGGCCACCGCGCGGTCGTCGCCGCGGGCCGAGCCGATGCCCATGAGGGCCGACCCGGCCTCGGACATGACTGACTTGACGTCGGCGAAGTCGAGGTTGATCAGGCCGGGGGTGGTGATGAGGTCGGTGATGCCCTGGACACCGGAGAGCAGGACCTGGTCGGCCGACTTGAAGGCGTCCAGGACCGAGACCTGGCGGTCCGAGATGGACAGCAGCCGGTCGTTGGGGATGACGATGAGGGTGTCGACCTCTTCGCGGAGTTCGGCGATGCCGTCCTCCGCCTGGTTGGCGCGGCGCCGGCCCTCGAAGGTGAACGGGCGGGTGACCACGCCGATGGTGAGAGCGCCGAGCGAGCGGGCGATGTTGGCCACCACGGGGGCGCCGCCGGTGCCGGTGCCGCCACCCTCGCCGGCCGTCACGAAGACCATGTCGGCCCCCTTGAGGACCTCCTCGATCTCCTCGCGGTGGTCCTCGGCCGCCTTGCGGCCGACGGCCGGGTTGGCTCCGGCGCCGAGTCCGCGGGTGAGTTCACGGCCGACGTCGAGCTTGACGTCGGCGTCGCTCATCAACAGGGCTTGCGCGTCGGTGTTGATGGCGATGAACTCGACGCCCTTGAGACCGACCTCGATCATCCGGTTGATGGCGTTGACACCACCGCCGCCGACACCGATGACTTTGATGACTGCGAGGTAGTTCTGCGGTGCTGCCACGTCGAAGGCCTCTCGCCTCGATTTACGTGTCGCCGGCTCGCGGCCGTGCCGCGGTTCGACGACTGATGCCGATGTGGGGCGGTCCGTATTGCCGACCCGAACCCTAACGTTGAAGTTTAGGGTTACCAGTGTGCCTGTTCCCTGGAGTCTTCTGAACAGGACACTAAGTCGACAAGTGGCGCGCGTTCAACGAACACGCCGAACCTCCCGTTTTTCTTTTCACCCTATGTGATCAGCCGTGGCACCCCCCAACCAGGGGGCTGGCCTGCACTGATACCCGTCAACTCCCTGTTGATGCGGGTGCCGTGGGGACACTCACATCGAAGTGCCGTGCGTCCGGCGCCGCTTTCAGCAGAGCGGTGAGGGCACGACCCTTCGCGGCACCATCCTCGCCGCTTCCCCAGGCGATCGTCCTGCCGTCCGCCAGTTCCAGCGAGATGTCGTCGTAGGAACGGACCTTGACGCTCCGCGCGGTACGGGCGACGGCGTCCGGCACCTCACGGGCGACCCGTACCGCCTCGCGCACCAGCCGGCCCTCGCCGAAGCGGCGCAGGCTCGCGGCCGTGGTACCGCTCCGGCGCACGTTCAATTCCAACCGGGGAACACCCTTCGATGCTTGGGGAACCGTGGCGTACCGGACACCTTCGTCGTCGATCTCGGTGAACTCCCCGCCCTTTTCGACCAGAAGAACCGGCGTGCGCTCGGTGATATTCAGCCCGATTTCATGCGGCCAGGAACGGACCACGTCAACTGTGTCGATTCGGGGCAATTTCTCGCGGAGCCGTGCGGCGATCGCGTCCGTGTCCACCGCGACCAACTGGTCCCCGACGGGGACACCGGCGGCCTCGCGCACTTCCCCGGGGGTCAGGACCCGGGTGCCGGACACGGACACCCTCTCCACCCGGGCCAGATCGGACCCGTACAGCAGCCAGAACGTACCGCTGCCGAGGAAGGCCAGGGCGACCGCCAGGATGATGATCAGACGAAGATGTCTCCGCCTCAACCGCCGCCGCCCGGGCGGCGGCCCGGACGACTCCCGCCGGCGTTCACCGCGCTCGGCGGCAGTCGATCCGGCCACAGCACTCCCTTTCCCGCGGCGCGGTCCGCCTCCGGGGCGCCACGGCCGCGCCCCTTCGGCTCACTCGCCGGTGTCCTAGCGGTGACGTGAGGCGATCGCCTCGTACACCATGCCGACGAGCAGGTCGTCGGCGTCCCGGCGGCCGAACTCGGTGGCGGCTCGGGACATCTCGTACAGCCGGTGCGGATCGGCCAGGACGGGCAGCACGTTCTGCTGGACCCACTCCGGCGTCAGCTCCGCGTCGTCGACCAGAAGTCCGCCGCCGGCCTTGACCACCGGCTGGGCGTTCAGCCGCTGTTCGCCGTTGCCGATGGGCAGCGGGACGTAGACGGCCGGGAGCCCGACGGCGGAGAGTTCGGCGACGGTCATCGCGCCCGCGCGGCAGAGCATCATGTCGGCCGCGGCGTACGCGAGGTCCATCCGGTCCACGTAACCTACCGGGATGTAGGGGGGCATTCCCGGCATCTGCTGCACCTGGGGCAGTTCGTTCTTCGGGCCGACCACGTGCAGGATCTGGACGCCGGCCTGCTGGAGCCACGGCGCGACCTGCTGGACGACCTCGTTCAGCCGACGGGCACCCTGCGAGCCGCCGGAGACCAGCAGCGTGGGCAGGTTGGGGTCGAGCCCGAACGCGGCACGGGCCTCGGGCCGCACGGCGGCCCGGTCCAGGGTGGCGACGGAGCGGCGCAGCGGAATCCCGATGTAGCGGGCGTCGCGCAGCTTGCTGTCCGGGGTGGAGACGGCGACCCTGGCCGCGTACCGGGAGCCGATCTTGTTGGCCAGGCCGGGGCGGGCGTTGGCCTCGTGGACGATGATCGGCACACCGAGCCGCTTGGCGGCGAGGTAGCCGGGCAGGGCGACATAGCCGCCGAAGCCGACCACGGCGTCCGCCTTGGTCCGTTCCAGGATCTGCTCGGTCGCCTTGATGGTGCCGCGCAGCCGGCCCGGGACGGTGATCAGCTCGGGGGTGGGCTTGCGGGGCAGCGGCACGGCGGGGATCAGCGCCAGTTCGTACCCGCGCTCGGGTACCAGACGTGTCTCGAGACCGCGTTCCGTGCCCAGGGCCGTGATGCCCACGGACGGATCCTGCCTGCGCAGGGCATCCGCGAGGGCGAGCGCGGGCTCGATGTGGCCCGCGGTTCCTCCGCCGGCGAGTACGACATGCACCGAAATTCACCGCTCTCCGGACGAACGTGCCACCATGGCGCGCCGTCGCATCGTGTTCCATCTGTGGGGTCTTTGAGTACCCCGGTCCCGCTTTCTACCAAAGCGAGGTTGCCGCATCGCAAGCGCCGCCCGCGCAGCGGGCTCGTCACGCGCGAAGGCGATCAGCAGCCCGATGGCGAACATGGTCGGCAACAGGGCGGAGCCCCCGTAGGAGAACAGCGGGAGGGGAACGCCTGCGATCGGCAGCAGCCCGAGGACCGCACCGAGGTTGATCACGGCTTGGGCCATGATCCAGGTGGTCACGCCTCCCGCGGCATACCTCACGAAGGGGTCCTCCGTGCGTCCGGCCACGCGGATACCCGCATAGCCTAGAGCCGCGAACAGGGCGAGCACCGACAGCGTCCCCGCCAGGCCCAGTTCCTCACCGGTGATGGCGAAAATGAAGTCGGTGTGGGCTTCCGGTAGTTGGCCCCATTTCTCCACACTCGCGCCGAGTCCGGACCCGAAGATCCCGCCGGACGCGAGTGCGTAGATCCCGTGCACGGCCTGCCAGCAGTCGACGGGACCCGTCTGGGGTTCGGTGGCGCCGAGACAGGCCAGCCGGGCCATGCGGTTCGGGCTGGTCCTGATGAGGAGCGCGCCGATCAGCGCGGCGACGGCCAGCACGCCGGCGAACAGCCGGGTGGGCGCCCCGGCCAGCCAGAGCAGGCCGAAGAGGATCGCCGTCAGGATGATCGCCGTGCCCATGTCGCCGCCGAGCATGATCAGTCCCAGCAGCATGAAGGCGGCCGGAACGAGCGGCACCAGCATGTGCTTCCACTGGGACAGCAGCCGCCTCTCCTGCTTGCGGGCGAGTAGGTCGGCGCCCCACAGCACCAGGGCGAGCTTGCCGAACTCGCTGGGCTGGAGCTGGAAGGAGCCGCCGACGCCGATCCAGTTCTGGTTGCCGTTGACCTCCATCCCTATCCCCGGCACCTGTACCAGGATCATCAGGAAGACGGCGCCCGCGAGAATGGGGTAGGCCAGCGCCCGGTGCAGCTTCACCGGCATCCGGGAGGCCGCGAGCAGCAGCACGGCCCCGATGCCGGCGGCCAGGAGCTGCTTGCGGAAGAAGTACGAGCCCGGCAGCGACATCTGCAGCGCGGTGATCTGGGAGGCCGAGTAGACCATCACCAGGCCGAGCACGGTGATCAGCGCGCTGCCGCCGAGGATCAGGTAGTAGGCGGTCAGCGGCCGGTCCCAGGCCCTGTACGCCCGCGCGTGGAGGGCCCTCAGGGGGTTCTCGCGGGCCGGCCGGGCGGCGGCGGGGCGGCGGGGCGCCCGCCGCACGGGAGGCCGCCCGGTACGGCTACCGGGCATGCCGGCCTCCGCTGTGCGCCCCATGGTGCCTCGACGGTCCCACGCGTCCCTCCCAAGGTCGCCCGGCGCAGGCAGCCGGGTCAGGCACCGAGTTCGCGCACCGCCTGTGCGAACGCCTCACCGCGCCTGTTGTAGTTGGCGAACATGTCCATCGAGGCGCAGGCCGGGGCCAGCAGCACCGTGTCGCCGGGTCGGGCCAGCCGCTTCGCCTCCTGAACAGCCTGGAGCATCGCCCCAGTGTCGGTCCGGTCGAGGTCGACCACGGGTACTTCCGGTGCGTGTCGCGCCAGGGCTTCGCGGATCAGCGCGCGGTCCGCGCCGATCAGGACGGCGCCGCGCAGGCGTTTCGCCGAGCTCGCGACCAGTTCGTCGAAGGTGGCGCCCTTGGCGAGTCCGCCGGCGATCCACACGATCGACTCGTAGGCCGCCAACGAGGCCTGTGCGGCATGGGTGTTGGTCGCCTTGGAGTCGTCGACATAGGCGACCTCGTCCACGTCGGCGACGTGCGCGATGCGGTGGGCGTCCGGGGTGAAGGCGCGCAGCCCGTCCCGTACGGCCGCCGCCGGCACTCCGTAGGCGCGCGCGAGGGCGGCGGCGGCGAGGGCATTGGCGATGTTGTGCGGGGCGGGCGGGTCGACGTCGGTGACCTCGGCGAGTTCCTGGGCGCTGCCCCGGCGGTCCTCGACGAAGGCGCGGTCGACCAAGATGCCGTCGACGACGCCGAGTTGGGAGGGTCCGGGGGTGCCGAGGGTGAAGCCGACGGCGCGGCAGCCCTCTTCGACGTCGGCCTCCCGGACCAGGTCCTCGGTGGACGGCTTGTCGGTGGCGTCGGCGTTGTAGACGCAGGCGATGCGGTTGCCCTCGTAGACGCGGCCCTTGTCGGCGGCGTACGCCTCCATGGAGCCGTGCCAGTCGAGGTGGTCGGGGGCGAGGTTCAGCACCGCCGCCGAGTGCGCGCGCAGGGAGGAGGACCAGTGGAGCTGGTAGCTGGACAGTTCCACGGCGAGCACGTCGTACTGCTCGTCGCCGAGGACCGCGTCGAGGAGCGAGACGCCGATGTTGCCGACGGCCGCGGTGCGCAGGCCCGCCGCCTCGAGGATCGAGGCGAGCATCCGGACGGTGGTGGTCTTGCCGTTGGTGCCGGTGACCGCGAGCCAGGGCGGGGCGTCGGGGCCGCGCAGCCGCCAGGCCAGTTCGACGTCGCCCCAGACCGGAACGCCGGCCTGTGCGGCGGCGGCGAACAGCGGCTTGCCGGGCTTCCAGCCGGGGGCGGTGACGACGAGTTCGGTGCCCTCGGGGAGGGTGCTCGCGGCCTGCTCGCCGAGGCGGACGGCGATGCCGAGCCGTTCCAGTTCGGCCGCCTGGGTCCGGGCGAGGTCGTCGTCGCCGTCGTTGACGACCGTGACGTGCGCGCCGAGGCCGTGCAGCGCCCTGGCCGCCGGGACGCCGGAGACGCCGAGCCCGGCGACGGTGATGCGCCGGCCCCGGAACCGGTAGGGCTCCGGGGACTGCGATGCCACTGGTGCGGTCACTTGTCCGCTGCCCATCCCGCGTAGAAGATGCCGAGTCCGACGATCACGCAGATGCCCTGGATGATCCAGAAGCGGACCACGACAAGGACTTCGGACCACCCCTTGAGTTCGAAGTGGTGCTGGAGCGGTGCCATCCGGAAGACGCGTTTCCCGGTGAGCTTGAAGGAGCCGACCTGGATGACCACCGACATGGTGATGAGGACGAACAGGCCGCCCAGAATGGCGACCAGCAGCTCGGTGCGGGAGCAGATCGCGAGGCCCGCGAGGACGCCGCCGAGGGCGAGCGAACCGGTGTCGCCCATGAAGATCTTGGCCGGCGAGGTGTTCCACCACAGGAAGCCCAGGCAGGAACCCATCAGCGCGGAGGCGACCACCGCGAGGTCGAGGGGGTCCCTCACCTCGTAACAGGCACCCGGGTTGGTCAGGGTCGTCGCGTTGGCGCAGGACTCCTGGAACTGCCAGACGCCGATGAAGGTGTAGGCGCCGAAGACCAGGACGGAGGCGCCGGTGGCCAGGCCGTCCAGGCCGTCCGTCAGGTTCACGCCGTTCGACATGGCGAGGATCATGAACAGCGCCCAGAGGACGAACAGCACCGGGCCGATGGTCCAGCCGAAGTCGGTGATGAACGACAGCTTCGTGGACGCCGGGGTGTTGCCTCGGCTGTCCGCGAACTGCAGGGCGAGTACGGCGAAGGCGATACCGACGATCAGCTGGCCGGACATCTTGGCCTTGGCCCGCAGGCCCAGCGAACGCCGTTTGACGATCTTGATGTAGTCGTCCAGGAAGCCGACGATGCCCATGCCCACCATCAGGCCGAGCACCAGCAGACCCGAGAAGGTCGGCGACGCGTCGGCCTTCGGGTCCACGTAGTCCGTGACCAGTTTCGCCAGGAAGTACGCGGCGACCGTCGCCAGGATGAAGGCGATACCGCCCATCGTCGGCGTACCGCGCTTGCTGGCGTGCTCGCGCGGGCCGTCGTCGCGGATGTACTGCCCGTACCCCTTGCGTGCGAGCAGCTTGATCAGCAGCGGGGTGCCGACCAGCGTCAGAAAGAGGCCAATGACTCCTGCGAACAGGATCTGCTTCATCATCGGGCGACGACCTCGCCCTCGGTACCGGTCGCGAGCAGCGCCTGCGCCACACTCTCGAGACCGACCGACCGGGACGCCTTCACGAGAACGACGTCTCCCTGGCGCAATTCACTGCGCAACAGGTCGACAGCCGCCTGTGCGTCGGACACGTGCACCGACTCCTCACCCCACGAACCCTCGTTATATGCGCCCAGTTGCAGCCAGGCGGCTTCCCTGCCCCCGACCGCGACGAGCTTGCTGACGTTGAGCCGGACGGCGAGCCGTCCGACCGCGTCGTGCTCGGCGAGCGCCTCGTCCCCGAGCTCGGCCATCTGGCCGAGCACCGCCCACGTACGACGTCCCTTGCCCATGGACGCGAGCGCGCGCAGGGCGGCTCGCATGGACTCGGGGTTCGCGTTGTAGGCGTCGTTGACGACCGTCACGCCGTCCGGGCGCTCGGTGACCTCCATCCGCCAGCGGGAGAGGGAGCCCGCTTCGGAGAGCGCGAGTGCGATCTCGTCTGCGGACATGCCCAACTCGTGGGCGACGGCGGCCGCTGCGAGCGCGTTCGACACGTGGTGCTCACCGTACAGGCGCATGGTCACATCGCTTGCACCGGAGGGTGTGTGAAGCCTGAACGACGGCTGTCCGCTGTCCATGAGTCGTACGTTCTCGGCCCGAACGTCCGCTTCGTCGCTCTCTCCGAAGAGGAGCACCTTCGCCTTCGTGCGGGACGCCATGGCGCGTACGAGCGGGTCGTCCGCGTTGAGGACCGCGGTGCCGTCCTCGGGGAGGGCCTCGACGAGTTCGCCCTTGGCCAGGGCGATCTGCTCCCGGCCGCCGAACTCGCCGATGTGCGCGGTTCCCACGTTGAGCACGAGGCCGATCTTCGGCGGGGTGAGACCGGTGAGGTAGCGGATGTGGCCGATCCCGCGGGCGCCCATCTCCAGCACGAGGAACCGGGTTTCCCCGGTGGCGGTGAGCGCGGTCAGCGGCAGCCCGATCTCGTTGTTGAGGGAGCCGGGGGTGAAGACGGTCGGTGCCTTGCGCCGCAGCACCTGTGCGATGAGGTCCTTGGTGCTGGTCTTGCCGGCCGAGCCGGTCAGGGCGACGAGGGTGGTGCCGAGCCGCCGTACGACGTGCCGGGCGAGGGCACCCAGCGCGCTCTGGACGTCCTCGACGACGATCGCGGGCACCCCCACGGGCCGGGAGGCGAGCACGGCGGCCGCACCGGCCTCCACGACCGCGGCCGCGAAGTCGTGGCCGTCCACGCGTTCACCGGCGAAGGCGACGAACAGGCTGCCCGGCACCACCTCCCGTGAGTCCCGGACCACCGGCCCGGTGACCGGGACGGACGGATCCGGTATGTCGTACGTCTGTCCGCCGACGACTTCTGCAATCTCGGCGAGGGAGAGGGCGATCACAAGTTCATCCCTGGGTCTGCTGGATAGCTTCGCGAAGCACCTGGCGGTCGTCGAAGGGACGCACCACCCCGGCGATGTCCTGTCCCTGCTCGTGGCCCTTGCCGGCGACCAGCACGGCGTCGCCGGGCTGTGCGCGGGCGACGGCCGCGGCGATCGCCGCGGCCCGGTCCTCGAAGACCTGCACCTCGCCGCGCTCGTGGGCGGGCACGGAGGCCGCGCCCTCGAGCATGGTGGCGAGGATCGCGAGGGGGTCCTCGGAGCGGGGGTTGTCGGAGGTCAGTACGGCGGTGTCGGCAAGCCGGGCCGCCGCGGCGCCCATCGGCCGGCGCTTGGTGAGGTCCCGGTCCCCGCCGCAGCCGAGCACCACGTGAACCTTGCCCTCGGTGACCCTGCGCAGGGCGCGCAGCACCGATTCGACGGCGTCGGTCTTGTGCGCGTAGTCGACCACCGCGAGGTACGGCTGGCCCGCGTCCACGCGCTCCAGCCGGCCGGGCACGCCGGGGACGGCGGCGACGCCGTCGGCGGCGGTCTGGGGGTCCAGCCCGGCGGCGGCGAGGGCGACGATCGCGGCGAGGGTGTTGGCCACGTTGAAGGGGCCCGGCAGCGGCGACCGGGCGGTGATCCGCTCGCCCTCGGGGCCGGTCACGGTGAATGTGGAGTCGGTGGGGCCGACCACGACGTCCTCGGCACGCCAGTCGGCGTCGGGGTGGCCCTCGGCGGAGTAGGTGATGACGGGCACGCCGGCTTCCTTGGTGAGACGGCGGCCGTACTCGTCGTCGGCGTTGACCACGGCGAGGCGGCTGCGCAGCGGAGTGAACAGCTGCGCCTTGGCCCCGAAGTAGTCCTCCATGTCGGAGTGGAACTCCATGTGTTCCGGGCTCAGGTTGGTGAAGACGGCGATGTCGAAGACGCAGCCGTCCACCCGGCCCAGTACCAGGGCGTGGCTGGAGACCTCCATGGCGACCGCGTCGACACCGCGCTCGCGCATGACGGCGAACAGGGCCTGGAGGTCGGTGGCCTCCGGCGTGGTGCGTTCGGACTTGATGCGTTCGTCGCCGATGCGCATCTCGACGGTGCCGATCAGTCCTACCCGTCGCCCACCGTCGTCCTCGGCCGTGCCGCGGACGGTCTTCAGGCCGCCCTCGACGAGATAGGCGGTGGTGGTCTTGCCCGAGGTGCCGGTGATGCCGATCTGGAGCAGATCGCGGCCCGGGTGGCCGTAGATCGTGGCCGCCAGTTCGCCCATGCCCGCGCGGGGGTCGTCGACCACCAGGGCGGGCAGCCCGGCCGCGGCGACGCGTTCGGCGCCGCTCGGGTCGGTGAGCACGGCGACCGCGCCGAGGCCCGCGGCCTGGTTGACGAAGTCGGCGCCGTGCACGCGGGCACCGGGGAGGGCGGCGTACAGGTCGCCGGGGCGCACCGCGCGCGAGTCATGGGTGATGCCCGTGACGTCGGCGGTCCGCTGCGGCACGGTGGTACCCAGTTGACCGGCGAGTTCCGCGAGAGGGGTGGCGGTGACCCGCGCCGGCCGGGGCGGCCCGGGAAATGTCACGGGATGGCCCTTCTGAGTGGTTCGGGACTGATCAGCGTGTGGCACGGCGGTGAGCGTACCGGGCGCACCCGCCGCGGAGCGAAAGAGGGGGCCTCGCGCGGTGCCGTCCGGCGGGGAGCCGTGCCCGGGGGCGGGGTCCGGTGCGGGGCGGGGGGTGTTCCGCTCCCCGGGGTCGGGGGTGATCGTTGTCACGGGCTGTTCCTGGGTGGTTCCGTGCCGGCCGGGCGCGAGGGTTCGCGACCGGTCAGCGCTTGAAGGTGACCGGGAAATTGGCCGGTTCGGCGCCGGTCGGCGGCACCTGGAGGGTCTTGAGGGCGAACTCCATGACCTGCTTGTAGACGGGTCCGCAGATCTGGCCGCCGAAGTAACTGCCCTCGGTGGCGTTCTGGATGACGCAGGAGACGGTGACGCGGGGCTGGTCGGCGGGTGCGAATCCGGCGAAGGAGGAGGTGTAGCCGTGGTACTTGCCGGTGGCCGGATCCACGCGGTTGGCCGTACCCGTCTTCCCCGCCACCCGGTAGCCGGGGATGCGCGCCTTGGTGCCGGTGCCCTCCTCGTCGTCCACGACCGACTCCAGCATCCGGGCGAGCGTCTTCGCCGTCTTCTGGCTGACGACCCGTGTCCTCTCCGGCTTCGGGGCGGGGGTGAAGTTTCCGTCGGGTTCGTTGGTGCCGCGCACCAGTGCGGGTTCGACGCGTACGCCGCCGTTGGCGATGGTGGAGTAGACGGACGCGGCCTGCATGGCGTTGACGGACACGCCCTGACCGAAAGGAATCGTGTACTGCTGGGAGGTCGACCAGGTGTCGGGCGGGGCGAGGATGCCCTTGGTCTCGCCGGGGAAGCCGAGTCCGGTGTGGCTGCCGAGGCCGAACGCGCGCAGGTAGTCGTAGAGCACCTTGTTGGCGGCGGCCTGGGTCTTGCCGAGCTGGCCGGTGGCCAGAATGGTGCCGATGTTGCTGGACTTGGCGAGCACTCCGTTGAGGGTGAGGTACCAGGTCGGGTGGTCGACGTCGTCCTTGAACAGGCGGTCGCCGCGGTGCAGCCGGTTCGGCACGACGACATGCGTCTGCGGGGTGGCCGCTCCCTCCTCCAGTACGGCCGCCATGGACATGATCTTGGCGGTGGATCCGGGCTCGAAGGCGTCCTGGAGGGCCGCGTTGCCGAGGGCCGCCGGATCGGCCTCGGAGAGGTCATTGGGGTCGAAGCCGGGTGCGTTGGCCATGGCGAGGACCTCGCCGGTGCGGGTGTCCTGGACGATGATGTAGCCGCGGTCGGCCTTCGACTTCTCCACCTGCTCGCTGATGGCGTTCTGCGCGGCCCACTGGATGTCGCGGTCGATGGTGAGCTCGACATCGCTGCCGGGGACGGCCGGCGTCTCGCTGGAGTCCACGGTCGGCACCAGACGGCCGCCGGACTGGGCGTAGCGGATCTTGCCGTCCTCGCCGGCGAGCCGCTTGTCCATCTGGAGTTCGATACCGCCGCCGCCCTTGCCCTCGGCGTTGACCCAGCCCAGTATCCCGGCGGCGAGTTCGTTGTTGGGGTACACCCGCTTGCTGGTGGGCACGGACAGGACGCCGGCGAGGACGTTGACGGAGGACGCGTCGGTCTCCGCCTTCTTGGCCAGCGCGGACTTCAGGTCCTTGATCTGCTGCCACACCTGGGGGGTCTGACGGCTCGCGAGTTTGACGTAGCGCAGGGCCTTGTTCTCCGGCCGCAGCTTCTCGACCAGCCGGTCCTGGTCCTGGCCGAGAATCGGGGCGAGGAGGGCGGCGGCCTGTTCGGGGCCGTCGGCGATCTCCAGCTGGTCGGGGGCGAACAGCGTGGGGTCGGCGGTGATGTCGTAGGCGTCCTCGCTGGTCGCCAGGGCGACGCCGTGGCGGTCGGTGATCCTGCCGCGCTCGGCGTCCAGCACCTGGCCGACGTAGAGGTTCTGTCCGGCCTTCGCGGCGTAGGTGTCGGCCTTGACGGCCTGCACCTGGAGCAGGCGTACGACGAAGACGCTCAGGACCAGGGCCAGCGCCAGACCGACCAGGCGCAGCCGGGGGCGCGGGCTGCCCAGCCGGATGACCTTCGGGGCCGCCGGGCCCGGCGGCCGGGGGCGCGGGTCCGGGCGGGGGGTACGGGCCCGCCGGGTGCCGGGTCCGGGGCGCTGCCCGGCGCCCGGGCGGGCGGGCCGGGCGGGGCCGGGCACGCGACGGCGGGGCGGTTCCCTGTCGGACACTTCCGTCACCTGCCGGGAGTCGATGCGGGGGTGGACGTGGGGTCTGCTGCCGCGCCGGGCGTCGTGCCCGGAAGCGGGGCCGTCGCGGTGGCCGGCGCCTCGGGGGCGAGCACCAGGGGGGCGCGGGAGGCGGTGGCGGGGCCGGGGACACCCTTGACCTTGCCGTCGGGGTTCAGGAAGGCGGGGTCGCCGCCGGGCACCATGCCGAGCTCGCGGGCCCGGCGCTGGAGGGCGTCGGGGGCGGAGTAGGCGTCGATGTCCCGCTGGAGGGCCTGCTCCTCGTCGGTGAGGCTCTTCTTCTCCCGCTTGAGGTCGTCGAGCCGGAACGCGCCCTCACTGAGCGCCGAGTTCAGCACCAGGAGCCCGATCAGGCCGCCGCCCAGGAGAAGGACGACCAGCAGCACGAAGGGGGTACGGGCCGCCTGGGCCCGTCCCGTGGGGAGGAACTGCGCGAGACGGGCCGCCCTCCCCCTCAGTTCGGGTTTCCTGCTCACTCACACTCCCCTGGGTTCGCCCGAAGCCTGCCTTCCGCACCCGAGTGCCCCGCACGTCATTCGAGGTGCTCCCGGACGCGCTGGGCGCCCCGCAGCCGCGCGGGTGCCGCTCGCCGGTTCTCGGCGATCTCCTCCTCGGTGGGAAGTTCGGCACCGCGCGTGAGCAGCTTGAGCCGGGGCTGGTAGCGCTCGGGCACGACCGGCAGCCCGGGGGGTGCGGTGATGGCGGCGCCCGCCGCGAGTACCTGCTTGACCAGCCGGTCCTCCAGGGAGTGGTAGGACAGCACGGCGATCCGGCCGCCGACGTCGAGTGCCCGCACCGCGGCCGGGATCGCCCGCTCCAGCACCGAGAGCTCGCCGTTGACCTCGATGCGCAGGGCCTGGAAGGTGCGCTTGGCCGGGTTGCCGCCGGTGCGCTTGGCGGCCTGCGGCAGCGCGTCACGGATCAGCTCGACCAGGCGGGCACTGGTGGTGAACGGTTCCTTCTCCCGCTCGCGCACCACCGCGGCCACGATCCGCTTGGCCTGCTTCTCCTCGCCGTAGGCGCGCAGGATGCGGACGAGGTCGCCGGGCGGGTAGGTGTTGAGGACCTCGGCGGCGCTGATGCCGGCCGACTGGTCCATGCGCATGTCGAGCGGGGCGTCCTGGGCGTAGGCGAAGCCGCGGTCGGCCTCGTCGAGCTGCATGGAGGACACGCCCAGGTCGAACAGGACGCCCTGCACACGCGGGACGCCGAGCCGGTCGAGCACGTCGGGGAGTTCGTCGTAGACGGCGTGGACCAGGGTGGCTCGCTCGCCGAAGGGGGCGAGCCGCTCGCCGGACAGGCGCAGCGCCTCCTTGTCCCGGTCCAGGGCGATCAGCCGCGCCTCGGGGAACCGTGTCAGCAGGGCCTCGCTGTGGCCGCCGAGGCCGAGGGTGCAGTCGACGACCACGGCTCCCGGCCGCTCCAGGGCGGGCGCCAGCAGGTCCAGGCACCGCCGGAGCATCACCGGGACGTGCCGGGTCTGCCCGCCCGTGTTCGCATGCGCTTCGCGCCCCATGGGTTCTGGGCCCTCTTCTCAAGGTCCGGCGCGGCCGTGACGCACCGCCGGGTCCCCGCCCCTCCCCCGGTGTGGACGGGGCGGCCGGCCGGCGCCGGAGGCGACAGCCGGCCGGGAACGGGAGGAGGCCGAGCCGTACGTACGCGCAGCGCACGCGGGGGGATCTCCGGGACGCTGCCCGGTTCTCCGGGGGAAATCAGTGCAGCGGGGAGTCTCGCCTCCCGCTTCGCGTCACTTTAGTCCACGGTGTCGCCCGGTCAATCAACCGGCCTGCGCGGCGCGGCCCTCGGCACGAGGACAACCGCATCACAGGGAAGCCACTCGTACGAGGCGGCTCACACCATCCTTGTGGGTCATCTCACACCAAAGACGGATGACGTTCTTTGTCCTGTCTCACAGCGAGCCCGGACGGTGGGTGCCCAGTAACGTCATTGCTATGACGACTTCTGCATCGGTTCCCGCGGGCCCTGAAAGCGCGACAGTCGGCCAGGGCACGGTCACCGACCGCCTGGTGGACGCGAACGAGCAGTACGCCAACGCCTTCGCCGATCCCGGGATGGACGCCCGCCCCGTCCTCCGTGTCGCCGTGGTGGCCTGCATGGACGCCCGGCTCGACCTGCACGCCGCGCTCGGTCTCGAGCTCGGTGACTGCCACACCGTCCGCAACGCCGGAGGCGTCGTCACCGACGACGTGATCCGGTCGCTGACCGTCAGCCAGCGGGCACTCGGCACCCGCAGTGTGGTGCTCATCCACCACACCAACTGCGGCCTGGAGTCCATCACCGAGGAGTTCCGGCACGACCTGGAGATGGAGGTCGGCCAGCGTCCCGCCTGGGCCGTGGAGGCCTTCCGGGACGTGGACCAGGACGTACGGCAGTCGATGCAGCGGGTGCGCACCTCACCGTTCCTGCTGTACACCGACGACGTGCGCGGATTCGTCTTCGACGTGAAGACCGGTCTGCTGCGCGAGATCGACCCCACCTGACCCGCCGGCCCGCTCCGAGGCCTTCCTTCGTCGAGGGTTCGCGCGCCCGTTCTCCGGATTTCAGAAGGTCGAACGACATTCACAAAAGTCGTATGACCTGACATACCACCGCCAGTTATCCACAGGCGAGTGACACGAATCGGTAACGGCGGCAAGAATGCGGGAGTGGTGCCGTGTGGAACTTTTCCCGCGCGGCGTCCGTGATTCGGGGTGGGCCGGTCCACACAGCAAGGCGTCGGCCCGGACATTTGTGGCCCTCGTTCCTTCGGAGCGGGGGCAAAGGCCTAGGAGGGCCGGGTGACGACCTATGAGGATCGTGCGAGCCATGGGGGCGCCCCCGACCGAGCGTATTCGAGGGTGGGGGACGATCTGACCGCCGTGGTCGAGCGCGTGCGGGATTCGGTGGAGAGCGTGATCGAGGGCAAGCCCGAGGTCGTACGGCTCTCGCTGACCGTGCTGCTCGCAGAGGGGCATCTGCTCATCGAGGATGTCCCGGGCGTCGGCAAGACGATGCTGGCCAAGGCGCTGGCGCGGTCCATCGACTGCTCGGTGCAACGCATCCAGTTCACACCGGATCTGCTGCCGTCGGACATCACCGGTGTGTCCATCTGGGACCAGCAGCGCCGCGACTTCGAGTTCAAGCCGGGAGCCATCTTCGCGCAGGTGGTGATCGGCGACGAGATCAACCGCGCGTCGCCGAAGACACAGTCCGCGCTCCTGGAGTCGATGGAGGAGCGACAGGTCACCATCGACGGTACAACCTATGAACTGCCCAGCCCCTTCATGGTGGTGGCGACGCAGAACCCGGTCGAGATGGAGGGCACCTATCCGCTGCCGGAGGCCCAGCGCGACCGGTTCATGGCCCGCGTCTCGGTCGGCTACCCGAGCCCCGAGGCCGAGCTGGAAATGCTGGACGTGCACGGGGGCGTCTCCCCGCTGGAGGACCTCCAGCCGGTGGCGCACGCGCACGAGATCCTGAAGCTGATCGAGACGGTGCGCGCCGTCCATGTGGCCGAGCCGGTCCGCCGGTACGTGGTGGAGCTGGTCTCCGCCACCCGCACGCACCCCGACCTCAGACTCGGCGCCTCCCCGCGCGCGACGCTGCACCTGCTGCGTGCCGCGAAGGCGGCCGCGGCGCTGAACGGCAGGGAGTACGCGCTGCCGGACGACGTGCAGGCGCTCGCCGCGGCCGTCCTGGCGCACCGGCTGCTGCCCACCGCCCAGGCCCAGCTCAACCGCCGCACGGCCGAGCAGGTGGTGCAGGAGATCCTGCAGCGCACGCCGGTACCGGCCGCAGCCCCGCACGAGACCGGCATCGGCATGGGCCGTGGCGGCCTCAGGTACGGCCGTCAGCAGCCGCGGAGGCTGTGATGACGACCGCGGGATCGGTCCGCGTGGAGGGCGACCACAGCGACCGGGGCGGCCTGCGCACAGCCCTGGCCGGGCTGACCACCCGCGGGCGCTCCTTCCTGGCCGCCGGTGCGGCCGCCGCGGCCTGCGCCTACGTGCTCGGGCAGAGCGATCTGCTGCGGGTCGGGCTGCTGCTGGCGGTGCTGCCACTGCTGTGCGCGGGCGTGCTCTACCGGACCCGCTACCGGGTCGCCGGCAGCCGCCGGCTCTCCCCCTCGCGGGTACCGGCCGGCTCCGAGTCCCGGGTGCATCTGCGGATGGACAACGTGTCACGGATGCCCACGGGCCTGCTGATGCTCCAGGACCGGGTGCCCTACGTACTCGGGCCGCGGCCCCGGTTCGTGCTGGACCGGGTGGAGGCGGGCGGGCGCCGCGAAGTGTCCTACCGGGTCCGCTCCGACCTGCGCGGCCGCTATCCGCTGGGCCCGCTGCAGCTGCGCCTGTCCGACCCGTTCGGGATGTGCGAGCTGACCCGGTCCTTCTCCACGCACGACACGCTGACGGTGATCCCGCGCGTGGAGCCGCTGCCGCCGGTGCGGCTGAGCGGTGAGGCCAGGGGGCACGGCGACGGGCGGCAGCGTTCGCTGGCGCTGGCCGGCGAGGACGATCTGATCCCGCGCGGCTACCGCTACGGCGACGATCTGCGCCGGGTGCACTGGCGTTCCACCGCGCGCTACGGCGAGCTGATGGTGCGCCGTGAGGAGCAGCCGCAGCGCGCCCGGTGCTCGGTACTGCTGGACACCCGCGCCATCGCCTACGACGGCGCGGGTCCGGACTCGGCGTTCGAGTGGGCGGTGTCGGGTGCGGCGTCCGTGCTGACGCACATGCTGGAGCGGGGTTTCTCGGTGCGGCTGCTGACCGACACCGGCACGTCGGTGCCGGGCGAGGGCTCCGACGGGTTCGCGGGCACGAGCCAGGGGTCGGCGGACGCGGCCGGGCTGATGCTGGACACCCTCGCGGTGGTCGATCACTCCGACGGGGAGGGTCTGTCCCGGGCGTACGACATGGTCCGCGGTGGGAGCGAGGGGCTGCTGGTGGCCTTCCTCGGTGATCTCGACGAGGAGCAGGCGGCGTTGCTCGCCCGGATGCGGCAGCGCAGCCGGGGCGCGGTCGCCTTCCTCCTGGACAGCGGGGCCTGGCTGCGGGAACCGCCGGACGGGTCCGGTCCGTCGGACGGTGGCGGGGAGCGGTCGCGGATGCTGCGCGAGGCGGGCTGGACGGTGGTGGGCGTGCCACGGGGCGCCTCCCTGGAGGAGCAGTGGCGGCTGGCGGACCGGGAGCGTTCCGGCCTGGCGGCCGCGAGCGGTGGGGAGGGAGCAGGGTGAGTGGACGACTGCGGCTGACGGTTGCCTCGTGGGCGGCCACGCTGCTGGCCGCGTGCGCGCTGCTGCCACTGGTCGATCCGCCCTTCTGGATCGTGCAGGCGGCTTTTCTGCTGGCGGTGCAGTCGGGCGTGGGCGCGCTGGCCCGGCGGGTGCCGCTGGCGCGTCCGCTGACGGTGGCGGTGCAGGCCCTTGTCGCGCTCGTGCTGCTGACGCTGGTCTTCGCGCGTGAGCACGCGTTCGCCGGCCTGCTGCCGGGACCGGACGCGTTCCGCTTCTTCGCCGAGCTGCTCGACCAGGGCGGGACGGACGTCGGCCGTTATGCGATACCGGCGCCGCTGTCCGGGGGCATCCGGCTGATGCTGATCGGCGGCGTCCTGGTGATCGGGCTGCTGGTGGACGCCCTCGCGGTGACCTTCCGCGGCGCGGCACCGGCCGGGCTGCCGCTGCTCGCGCTGTACTCCGTCGCCGCGGGTCTGTCCGAGGGCGGGGCCGACTGGCTGTGGTTCCTGCTGGCGGCGACCGGTTATCTGATGCTGCTGCTCGTGGAGGGGCGTGAGCGGCTCTCCCAGTGGGGGCGGGTCTTCGGCGGGGCGGCGCAGGGCTCGCCCGGCGAGCCGGGCGGGGCCCGTGCCCCGGTGCGCACCGGCCGGCGGATCGGGGTGCTCGCGGTGGGCGTTGCCCTGGTGGCGCCGCTCGCTCTGCCCACCATGAACGGCGGCCTGCTGGACCCGGCGGGTTCGGGGGTCGGCCCCGGCTCCGGCGGGGGTGGCACGATCTCCGCGGTGAACCCTCTGGTGTCACTGCGCGACTCGTTGAACGTGAACGAGGACCGCCAGGTCCTGTCGGTGCGCTCCGAGGCGGAGAACGTCTCGGACCTGTATCTGCGCATCGTGTCCCTGGACGACTTCGACGGCACCACCTGGAAGCCGTCCAAGCGGTCCATCACCACGGTGCCCGACGGCGCCTTCCCCACCCCGCCCGGCCTCGGCCCGGACATCGAGCGCGAGGAGATCGGCACGACGATCTCGACCGCCGACCGGTACGGGCAGGACTGGCTGCCGATGCCGTATCCGCCGAGCGGCGTGGACATCAGGGGCAACTGGCGCTACGAACCGGTCGGGATGACGCTGGTCGGCGACCACGGCCAGAACACCCGGGGGCTGACCTATCAGGTCCGCAGTCTGAACGTGCGGCCCACGGCGGAGCAGCTGGCCGACGCGTCGGCGCCGCCGGCCGCCCTGCGGCGGGACTACACCGAGCTGCCCGACTCGCTGCCCGCGGTGGTGTCCCGGACCGCCCGCGAGGTCACCGAGGGGGCGACGAACGCGTACGACCGAGCGGTCATGCTCCAGGAGTACTTCACCTTGAGGGGCGGCTTCGAGTACGACACCGAGGTCGACGTCGGCAGCGGCTCGGAGGCTATCGCCCGCTTCCTGAGGGACAAGGAGGGCTTCTGCGTCCACTTCTCCTTCGCCATGGCGTCGATGGCCCGCTCCCTGGACATACCCGCCCGGGTCGCGGTGGGCTTCGCGCCCGGCACCCCGCAGGCGAACGGCACGGTGGCGGTGGGGCTGCGGGACGCGCACGCCTGGCCCGAGCTGTACTTCGAGGGCGTGGGCTGGACCCGTTTCGAGCCGACACCCACACGCGGTTCGGTGCCGGCCTACACCGTGCCGGACACCCCGGACAGCACGCTGCCCGACCCGGCACGGCCGTCCGCGGCGGAGCCCTCGGAGCCCTCGGCCGCCCCGTCGCAGAGCGAGAGCTGCTCGGTGCGGCAGCAGCAGCTGGACGGCTGCGCGAGCGAGGCACCCCTGGCGACGCTGCCCACGGGCGGCGACGGGCCGAAGTGGTACATGGTCCTGGCGTGGGCGCTGGGCGGCCTCGCCGTCCTGGTGCTGCCGCTGGCACCGATGCTGTGGCGGCTGCGGGCCCGTTCGGTGCGCCTGGGCGCGCACGGCCGGTCCGAGGCGGGCACAGCGGCGCACACCCTGGCCGTCTGGGACGAGCTGACGGACACGGCGTGGGACGTCGGCATCTCCCCGGACGAGTCGCTGACCCCACGCAAGGCGGCGGCCCGGATCGGCCTGCTCGGCCGGCTCGGCCCGGACGCCGTGGCCTCGGTGCACCGGGTGGCGGATGCCGTGGAGCAGGTCCTCTACGCACCGCGGCCGCGCCCGACGCCGGGCCTCACGGACGATGTGCGCCGGGCGGCGGCCGGACTGAGGTCCGGGGTCGGCCGGGGCATGCGGCTGCGCGCGCTGTTCCTGCCGCGTTCCACGGTGCGGGTGGTGTGGGCGCTGTCGGCCCGGTGGGCCGCAGTCCGCAACCGCGTCCTCGCCCTGCGGCCGGCATGGCGCAGGACCACGTGGCGCAGGCCCTCGCGACAGCAGGGGTGACGGGGCGGGTCCGAGCCGGTCGGCGCCGGGCCCGGACCCGGGCGGGCGGGCGGGCGGGCGCACGGTGAAGGGGCAGGACGGCCGGAAGCCGTCCTGCCCCTTCACCCCTTCGTACCGCTCCTTGCCATGACCGGCGCCCGGCGTCGGCCCGAGTACGGATATGCGTCAGGGGGTGATCACCGAGCCGGTGGTCACCCCCTGATGCAGGTCCGTGCGCAGGTCCTGAAGTGGTGTGGGGGAGCTACTGCCCGCCGCCCTGTTCGTCGCGGCGGCGCTGCCAGCGCTCCTCTATGCGGTTCATCACGGAGCGCCGCTGCCTGCCCTGCCGGCCGGACTGCGGCACGCCGGTGGAACCGGCGTCGGCCGCCTGCTCACCGGGCTTGGGCGCCTTGCGCCAGCCGGTCACCCCGAGCACCGCGCAGCCCAGCATGACGAGGAAGCCCACCACACTGAGCCAGACCTGCTGGGCGACCATTCCGGCCATGAGGAGCGCAATACCTACGAGGAAGCCCACGATCGCCTGGTAGACCCGCCGACGGGTGTACGTACGCAGGCCACTTCCCTCGAGCGCCGACGCGAACTTGGGATCTTCGGCGTACAGCGCTCGCTCCATTTGCTCGAGCATGCGCTGCTCGTGCTCCGAGAGCGGCACGGCGTCCTCCTCATCGTGCAGTCGCCGGGGCGACCCGGGGGGTCCCTTCAGGATAGGCAGGGATTCGCCCCCATGAAACCCGCCCCTCTGCGCCAATTGGCCGACCGGCACCCGCCATGGGCGTCCTGGCCCTCTCGGGGCTTCTCATTCCCCGACGGCCAGGCCGTCATGCCGAACGGTCTCCCTCGATCATACGGTGCCCAGCCGCCATTCGGGGGGCCCGGGGCGGACTCCATGCATGGTGCGGCCGACGGACGCGTCGCTGATCAGCGACGCGTCACAGGCGGCTGCTCAGGCCCCTTCGGCCCCCGGTGCCTCACCGAGCACATGGAGCTGGGTGGCCACCGAGTGGAAGGCGGCGATTTCGGCCGCCGCGGCCTCCAGCTTCAGCAGCGCGTCGAGGGCTCCGGGTTCGGTGTCCACCAGCCCGCCGGGGACGAGGTCGGCGAAGACCCGCACCCCGTGCACGGCGCCGACCCGCAGTCCCGCTCCCTCGACCAGACCGCTGAGCTGATCGGCGGTGAAGCGGTGCGGCACGGGATCGCCGGTGCCCCATCGGCCGTTCGGGTCGTCGAGCGCCTGCCGGGCCTCCTTGAAGTGACCGGCGAGGGCGCGGGAGAGCACGGCGCCACCGAGGCCGGCGGCGAGCAGACTGAGGACGCCTTCGGGGCGCAGGGCGGCCACGGTGTTGCGCACGCCCTCGGCCGGGTCGTCGACGTACTCCAGGACTCCGTGGCACAGCACCACGTCGTAGCCGCCGCGCTCGGCGACGTCGAAGAGGCCGTGGGCGTCGCCCTGGATGCCGCGGACCCGGTCGGCGACGTCGGCCTCGGCGGCGCGGCGTTCCAGTGCGAACAGCGCGTCGGGGCTGGGGTCGACGACGGTGACCCGGTGGCCGAGGCGGGCCACGGGCACGGCGAAGTTGCCGCTTCCGCCACCGGTGTCGAGGACGTCCAGAGCCGGCCGTCCCGTGGCCTTGACCCGGCGCTCCAGGGCGTCCTGGAGGACCTCCCAGACCACGGCGGTACGGAGAGCGGCGCGGGGGCGCAGGGTGTCCGACACGGCAGTTGACTCCTCGGCGCGGCACCGCCTCGTTCACGGCGGAGCGATCGGGCGGCCTCCCCGGTCCGGACAGGGAACGCGGAGGCTTCAGGCGTCTTCCACCCTATTGCCTGCGCCGCATTGCCCGCGCCGCGCTGCCCCGCCACCGCCGGGCGGGGCAGCGCGGGGACCGGGAGGAGCGCTCAGCCCGCGTCGGGCATCTCGCGGCTCGGGCCGCCGCCCGGGTGATGGCCGTCCGGGCTGCGGCCGCCGGGGTCCCGGCCGCCCGGGTGATGGCCGTCCGGGTGGCCGGGGTGACCGGGATGATCCGCGTCCGTGCGGGGCTGTGGGAGGACGGGCTGGAGCACGAGCATCCGCTCTACCAGTCGCAGGAACATCGCCACGTCCCGTATCAGGTCGTCGGCGTCCCGGCCGCCGGCCGCGCCCCGGATGCCCGCCTCTGCGCGGGCGCGGCGCTGGGCCCCCGAGGCGAACAGGACGCTCCATTCGGTGAGTTCGGGAGCGATCTCGGGGAGCACTTCCCAGGCGCTCCGGATTCTGCTCCGGGCCCTGGGCGAGGTCTCGGGCCGCCCCCGTGCGGCGAGCACGGCGGCGGCGGTGCGCAAGGCGGCGAGGTGGGCCGTCGCGTAACGCTCGTTGGGGGTCTCGAGGACGGTGGCCTCGTCGAGTCCGGCACGGGCCTGGGCGAGCAGGTCGAGGGCGGCGGGCGGGGCGGTGGCGCGGCGCAGCACGGGGTGGACATCGCTTGTGGGGCCGGTCAGTGAGGGGGCAGGGCCGGTGGCGCGGCGCCGGCGGGCGGCGGCTGCGGACGAGTGGGCCATGACGAACCTCCTGTCGTCTTCGTGACGGCTTCTGTGGCCGTATCGGTTCATCGTGAGGTATGCCACTGACAAACCGTTCCGACCTGGACTTTTGCTTCGATCGGCTGTTCGGTGCCGGGTGGGCCGGCCAGGGGGTCGAGCCTGTGGCGGGGCGGGCCGGCGGTGCTGTGAGAATCAGGGGCATGGAACGCAGCAGCACCACGTCGGTCGGCAGCACCCGCCGCGAGGCCACCCGGCAGAAGCTCTACGAGGCGGCCGTCACGCTCATCGCCGAGCAGGGCTTCTCCGCCACCACCGTGGACGAGATCGCCGAGCGGGCGGGGGTCGCGAAGGGCACGGTCTACTACAACTTCGCGAGCAAGTCGGTCCTCTTCGAGGAACTGCTGCGGCACGGGGTCGGGCTCCTCACCGCCTCTCTGCGGGAGGCGGCCGAGCGGACGGCCTGGGCGGGCGGCAGCAAGGTCGACGCCCTGGACGCGATGGTCCGCGCGGGGCTGGTCTTCATCGACCGCTACCCGGCCTTCACCCAGCTGTACGTGGCCGAGCTGTGGCGCACCAACCGGGCCTGGCAGTCCACGCTGCTGGTGGTCCGGCAGCAGGCGGTGGCGGTGCTCGAGGATGTGCTGCGCGAGGGCGTGGACAACGAGGAGTTCAGTGCGGAGATCGACATTCCGCTGACGGCGGCGGCGCTGGTCGGCATGGTGCTGGTGGCCGCGCTGGACTGGCAGGCCTTCCAGCCGGAGCGCTCCCTGGACGACGTGCATTCGGCTCTGTCCCGGCTGCTGCAGGGACGCGTGAGCGGCCACCGCTGAGGCGGCGGGCGGCCGCATCCGGCGACCGGCGGCGGTCGTCGACCGGACCGGGGAGACGAAAAGTGCCGGTCCGACGGTGGCTGCGTCCCCCGCGAGCCACTGCCGGACCGGTGCCTTCCTTGCTTCTCCGTACGTCCCCCTGTGGGACTCCCCTCTCGGTCGTCCCCCGGGTTCCCCCGTGCCTCGCTTCCACCGACACCGTCGGCGGAAGGAGCGGATCGCGGGCACGGTCCGTTCCGGCGCCCCGTGTCGCCGGTTCCGGAGTCGTGTCCCTCTCCGTGGTCTCCACTCTCTCGTTTTCGCAGGCCGTGGCCCATCCGTGCGCGTACTCATCTCGGGGACCAGGTACGGATACTCACTCCTGCGCACCCGGCCCCACACGGCACGGCCGCCGGCCGGCCACCGGGACGTGGGTGACGGTACTCGGGTCCGGGGGTGTCCGTGGGGGCGGATAAAGTCCCTGACATGGCACGGATTGCGGTGATCGGCGCCGGGCTGGGCGCGATGACGGCCGCCGCCAGGCTGGCCGTCGCGGGCCACCGGGTGACGGTGTACGAGCGGACGGACACGTACGGCGGCGCGCTGCGCCGGCTGGAGCGGGAGGGTTTCTCGTTCGACACCGGCCCCGGGCTGCTCCCGCTGCCGGCGGTCTACCGCGATCTGTTCCTGAAGACGGGCAGGGAGCCGCTGGAGGCCCGCGTCGAGCTGGTCCAGGTCGACCCGTCGTCGCACCACGTGTTCGCGGACGGTACGCGCGTCCCGTTGCCGAACGCGTCCCGCGCGGGGGTCGTCTCCGCCCTGGACGCAGCCCTCGGACCTGCCGCCGCCAAGCGCTGGGGCGACTTCCTGGTGCGGGCCCGCGAGGCCTGGGACAGGACCCGCAGGCCGCTCCTGGAGGAGCCGCTGTGGCCCGACTGGCAGGTGCTGGCCGGGCGCGAGCCCTACCCGGCCGTCCCTCACAGGAAACTGCTGCGCACGCGCACGGCGGGCACGCTCGCCGAGGTCGGCGCCTGGGAGCTGCGCGATCCCCGGCTGGTCTCCCTGCTGGAGGGTTACGCGCTCGAGCACGGCCTGGACCCCCGGTCCACCCCGGCGAGCGCGGCGGTGCTGCCGTACATGGAGCACGCCTTCGGCACCTGGTACGTCCGCGGCGGCATGCGGGAGCTGGCCCGCGCGGTGTACGAGCGGTGCCTGGCCCGCAGGGTGGAGTTCCGTTTCGGCGCCGAAGTCACCGGGGTGCTGGAGAAGGACGGCCGGGTGGCGGGCGTGGAGTTCACCGAGGGCGCCTCCCCCGGCTCCGGGAGCGGTGGCGAGGCGGTGGCAGAGGCGGATCATGTGATCGCCGGGGTGACGCCCGGTGCGCTGGACCGGCTGACGCGGGGGGCGCGAGTACGGGGCGAGGGCGAGGTTCCCGGCCGCCTCGGCACAGCGAGCCGTCTGACGGTGCTGCTGGCACTGCGCGGCGGACGTCCCGAGGGGACACCGCACCGGACGGTCGTGCACACCCGGGACCGGGAGGCCGAGCTGGAGTCCCTGTTCGGCTCCCCCGCGGGCCTGCCCGCGCACCCCACGGTCACGGTCCTGCGCCCCGACGACCCGGCCCTGGTCCCCGACACGGACCACGAGGCGGTCACCCTCACCTCGGCGGTGCCCGCGGGCTCCGCGGGGCCGGGCCTGGACGAGCACGCGCGGAACATGATCATCGCCGCCGAGCGGGCCGTACCCGGCCTGCGCGACCGTCTCCTGCACAGTGAGGTCCGCACCCCGGACGACATCGCGGAGGCCACGGGCGCGAAGGGCGGAGCAGTGCCCGTCCCGGCGCTCGCCGCGGCGGGCGGGCGCCTGCTGCACCCGTCCAACAGCACCGGCATACCGGGGCTGTTGACGGTGGGCGGCTGGTCGCATCCCGGCGGGGGCCTCCCGCACGCCGGGATGTCGGGCGCGCTGGTCGCGGGCCTGATCGTGGAAGGACCGGAGTTCCGCGGATCCCAGTGAGCGGCGGCGCACCGAGGCGGTTCACCGGCCGGGACGGATCACCGGCCGGGACCGACGGTCGCGGCGGGCCGGGCCGGCCGGGTCAGTAACGGTACTGCTGCTCGTCGTACCCGTTGCCGTTCCCGTTGCCCGGGGTCTGGCCCTGCTGGCCGTTGTCCTGGTGCGGGTACGGCTGCTCCTGCGGGAGTTCGCCGCCGTACAGGTCGTCGGTGTTGCGCTGCTGCGGGACCCACAGGCCGCCCGCCGGGGTCTCGCCGCCGTAACCGCCGTACTGGTCCTGGCCGTAGCCCTGCTGGCCGTACTGCTGCTGCGGGTCGGTGTATCCGGTGTCGTACGAGGTCCCGTCGTAGGTCGGGTTGCCGATGTACGGGTCGGAGTAGGCCGCGTACTGCTGTTGCTGACCCGTGTCGTAGGACTGCTGCTGGCCGTAACCGGAGTAGTCGTAGGCGTAGTTCTGGCCGGTGTCGTAGCCCTGGTCGGTGCTCTGGGCGGTGGCCGCGTACTGGTCCTGGGCGGGGATGCCGTACCCGTTGTCGCCGTAGACGCCGTACGAGCCGGTGTCGTCGGGCATGGGCTGCGGCTCGTAGACGGCGGTGGTCTCGGCGGCCGTCTGCTGCTCGCCGCGCACGGGCGTGAACACGTCGTCGCGGTCGTAGTCGTCGGCTCCGTAGGAGTCCCGGTCGTGGCGCCGCTCGGCGCCCTCGTCGCCGTACCCGTCGCCGGTGGCCTCCAGGTCGGAAACCTCCAGGGTCGGCTCCTCCCGCCCGCGGTCACCACGGCCGCCCTTGACGGCGGACAGCAGCGGGGCGTTGACCGCCCAGCCGGCCGCGAAGCCGCGGCGGAACGACAGCGTGACGTAGGTCTGGCCGATCGCGAAAGCGATGGCGCCCAGGCCGATCACGACGACGGACGGGATCAGCACACCGAGCACGACGCCCAGAAAGCCCCCGAAGGCGAGCAGCCGCCAGCGCAGGCGTGCCTTGTACTGCAGCAATACCTCGCCGAGCAGCCACAACGCGACCACACCGAACGCGATGTAGAGGACCGTCCAGCCCATGTACGCCCCTCTCCCAGTGGCCGCTACGCAGTGTGTCGTACACCGGTGCGACCGGTCTAGGCCCGCGGTGGGTGATGCAGGCCCAGGTTCTCGTAGATTTCCAGTGTCGCCGTGGAGTTGTTCAGCGTGATGAAGTGCAGTCCGGGCACTCCCTCGGCCAGCAGCCGTGCGCAGAACTCCGTGGCGAACTCGATACCGATGGAGCGTACCGCCGCCGGATCGTCCGCCGCTGTGAGGATCCGCTCTTTCAGGGCATCCGGGAACGACGCGTTACTGAGCTGCGGCAACCTCTCCAACATCTTCACACTGGTCACCGGCATGACCTCCGGAATCACCGGTGTCCCGCAACCCGCCGCGTCGACCCGATCACGCAGGCGCAGATAGGACTCGGGCTGGAAGAACATCTGAGTGATCGCGTAGTCGGCACCGGCCCGGCACTTGTCGACGAAGCGTGCGACGTCCGTGTCCCAGTCGGAGGACCTCGGGTGCATCTCCGGAAAGGCGGCGACACCCACACAGAAGTCGCCCGACTCCTTGATGAGCCGGACGAGTTCGGCGGCGTAGGTCAGGCCCTGCGGATGCGGGACCCAGTCGGCCGTCGGGTCGCCGGGCGGGTCGCCCCGCACGGCGAGCATGTTGCGGATCCCGGCGTCGGCGTACTGGCCGATGATGTTGCGCAGTTCGGCGACGGAGTGGTCGACCGCGGTGAGGTGGGCGACCGGGGTGAGGGTGGTGTCGGCGACGATCTGCTCGGTCTCGTGGACCGTGCCCGCGCGGGTGGACCCTCCGGCGCCGTAGGTGACGGAGACGAAGTCCGGAGCGACCGCCTCGACCCTGCGCAGCGCGCTCCAGAGGTTCCGCTGCCCCTTGGGCGTCTTGGGCGCCGAGAACTCGAACGAGTACATCGTCTTTCCGGCAGCGAGCATGTCACGCACAGTGCGCGCGTGATCAGTCCTGACGGATGCTGTTCCGAGGGCCATACCGGCAGGTTAGCCAGGGGGCGCCGGTCCCCCAACCGGATGCGGGGGATTTGCCGGAATTGCCGACTTGTTGTCCACCCTTTGGACACGCGGTGACGAGCGGGGGCGGCGGGCCGCAGTGGCGGGCGGCGGAAGCGGTGCCGGCGGCGGGTGAAGGGCGCCGGTGGCGCGTCAGGGGCGGGTGGCCGGCGCCGCCTGCCGCAGCCGCCTCGCGAACTCGGCCGCCGCCGCGCCCGGGTCGCCCGCCTCGGTGATGGCCCGTACGACGACGACCCGGCGGGCGCCGGCCTCCAGGACCTCGTCGAGGTTGCCGAGGTCGATGCCGCCGATGGCGAACCAGGGGCGGTCGGTGCCGAGGCCGGCCGCGTACCGGACCAGGCCGAGGCCGGGGGCGTGGCGGCCGGGCTTGGTGGGGGTGGGCCAGCAGGGGCCGGTGCAGAAGTAGTCCACGCCGTCCTGCACGGCGGCCGCGGCGGCCTCGGACTCGGCGTGCGTGGAGCGGCCGATCAGGGTGTCCTCGCCGAGGAGGGCCCGGGCCGCGGGGACGGGGAGGTCGCCCTGTCCGAGATGCAGTACATCGGCGCCGGCGGCGTGGGCGACGTCCGCGCGGTCGTTCACCGCGAGCAGCTTGCCGTGCCGGGCGCAGGCGTCCGCGAGGACCTCCAGGTGTTCCAGCTCCTCGGCGGCCTCCATGCCCTTGTCCCTGAGCTGGACGATGTCGACGCCGCCGGCCAGCACCGCGTCCAGGAACTCCGCGAGGTCGCCCTGCCTCTTGCGGGCGTCGGTGCACAGGTAGACCAGGGAGTCGGCGAGGCGGGCGCGCGGGGCGGTGCCTGCGGCGGTGTCGGGCATGCGGGAATCCCCCTGTGTGTCGGTGCCGGCCGGGCCCGGCCGGCGCGGGGCCGGGTCCTGGTGGGTCGTCGGCGGATGCCCCACGACCCACCGGGACCGGCGGAGCGCACGCCGCAACGGACCCTATGCCGCCGCCCCGGCGACCGGGAGAGCGTCCGCGAGCGGGGCCGGGCGGCCGCCCGGCCCGCGGGGTCCTCCCGGCACCCTGTGGCAGCGGCGCCGGGTGGCGGTTTCACGGCCGGGTACCTGCGCACGAGTGCGAGGGCGGGCCAGGCACGTGCCCGTAACCGGGTGCGGGCGCGCGAGGAGGTGCGTACCGGTGCTGGTGCGGGTCCCGGACTCGGTGTTCCGCCCCGGGTCAGACGGCGAGCGCCTGGGCGCGGCGCTTCACCTCCGTGCCGCGGTTCTCGCTCAGTGCCTGCGCGGGCGTGCCCGGCAGGCTCTCGTCGGGGGTGAAGAGCCATTCCAGCATCTCTTCGTCCGTGAATCCGTCGTCCCGCAGGAGCGTCAGGGTCCCGGAGAGGCCCTTGACGACCTTGTCCTCGTCGATGAAGGCGGCGGGGACGTGCAGTGCGCGGTTCTCACCTCGGCGTACGGCGATGAGCTGGCCGTCCTTGACCAGCTGCCGGACGCGCGTCACCTCGACGCCGAACATCTCGGCGATGTCGGGAAGGGTGAGCCAGGCGGGGACGAGAACATCGATCTTTGCGTCAATCTCGGTCACGGGACAAGCCTGCCATCTGGCACCGACAGCCGGAAGCCGGACCCCTCCACCCGGGCGGACGTTCAACCCGGACGCCCGGATACTCACGCCTTTGCCGACTTCAGGGGTCGCGCCGGGTCGGCCAGCAGCGTCTCGTCCATCACCGTGCCCGCCTCGATCAGCCGGCGCCCCTGGGCCAGGTCGCGGGGGCGGCCCACCGCCAGCAGCGCGACCAGCCGGGACGCACGGAGCCAGCAGACCGTCCACGCCGGGCCGTCGGCCTCCCCCCGCCACACCGTCCGGTCGGCGTCCGCGTGGTGCCCGGCGTACTGGACGAAGCGTCCGAACTGCTCGGACCAGAAGTACGGCACCGGGTCGTACACCGCCGGGGATGCACCGGTGGCCGCCCCGATGATGTTCGCCGCGACCGTGCGCGGGCCCTGGAGGGCATTGTCCCAGTGGTGCACCAGCAGGCGTTCGCCGTACCGCTTCGAGGGGAAGGACGCGCAGTCGCCCACCGCGTACACGTCCGGCACGGAGGTCGTCAGACGGGCGTCGGTGACCACCTCGCCGTGCTCGCCGAGTTCGATCCCCGAGCCGGCCAGCCAGGCGGTGGCGGGGCGCGCACCGATACCGACGACGACGGCGCCCGCGGGCAGTCGCGAGCCGTCGTCGAGCACCACCGCGCCGGGCTCGACGCGCTCCACGCGCGCGTGTGTCCGCAGCACCACTCCCGCGTCGTCGTACCAGGCGGTCATGGGGGCGGCCGCCTCGGCGGGCAGTGCCTCGGCCAGGGGCCGGTCGGCGGCCTCCACGACGGTGACCGTGCAGCCCGCCTCGCGCGCGGCCGTGGCGAACTCCGCGCCGATCCAGCCGGCACCGACGACCACGACGTCCTGCCGGCGCGCGAGCACCGGTCGCAGCCGTTCGACGTCGTCCAGGGTGCGCAGCAGATGGACGCCCGGAACCCCTTCCGCGCCCGGCAGCCGGACCGGCTCGGCGCCGGTCGCGACGACCAGGACGTCGTAGGGGACCGGCCCGGCCTCCGTGTCCAGCTCGTGGTCGGCGGGGC
Source organism: Streptomyces sp. NPDC005774 (assembly GCF_042871645.1). Classification (NCBI taxonomy): domain Bacteria; kingdom Bacillati; phylum Actinomycetota; class Actinomycetes; order Kitasatosporales; family Streptomycetaceae; genus Streptomyces; species Streptomyces sp. NPDC005774. Next base: position 104,918 of record NZ_JBIAIV010000014.1, read on the forward strand.
GCAGCCCGAACACCTCGCAGCCGAGCCGCAGTTCGATGCCGAGCGTCTCGAAGTCGACGTCGAAGGCGGAGTTCTCCGCCGTGCCCAGCAGCACCGCCTTGGACAGGGGTGGCCGGTCGTACGGCTGGTGGGGTTCGGCGCCGATCAGTGTCACGGTGCCGGTGAAACCCTGCTCCCGGAGGGCGACGGCGGTCTGTACGCCGGCCATTCCGGCCCCCGTCACCACCACGCGCCGCGGCCCGGACGGTCCCCGTTCCTGCGTCTGCTCGCTCACCTGATCACCATAGACACCTGTCCCATGGCCGGACAGGTGTTAGGGGGCCGTGAGCTGCTCCACCACGCTGGTGCCGCTGCCCGGCTGCGACTCCCACTTCCAGGTCTCCTCCAGCCGCACCCGCCCGTCGGGCAGTTCCACGACCGTCGACTCGCAGTGGCCCGAGGCGGTGGTGCCGTCGTGCTTGAGCTGCACGTACCGGAAGTCCAGCCGGTCCCCCTCCCGGGTTCCCACCAGGTGTCCGCGCACGACGTCACCGCCCGCGTACTCGGCCCAGATCCGGCCGTTCCGCTCGTGGTAGACGAACCGGGTGCGGGTGCCGACCTGCCCCGGTGCCTGGTCGGCGACCGGGGAGAGAACCAGGCCGTCGAGCGAACCAGCCATCTGAGGGCTCCCTGTACGTTCGTTGTTCCGGCATTGTTCCGGGGCTAGGCTGGCCACCGTAAAGCACTCGCGGGAGCCCGGACGCACCGGGCTGAGAGGGAGGCTGGCAGCCTCCGACCGTATGAACCTGATCCGGGTCATGCCGGCGAAGGGAGGGGCTGGACGCCCATGTCGCCCACACACACCTCGGGCTCCCCGCGCGATCCGGGGCGTTCTCCGGACGTCCTCGTCGTCGGGGGCGGGATCATCGGCCTGGTCACGGCCTGGCGGGCCGCGCAGCGCGGGCTGGCCACGACCGTGCTGGACCCCGAGCCGGGCGCCGGCGCCGCCCGGGTGGCCGCCGGGATGCTGGCCGCCGTCACGGAACTGCACTACGGCGAGCAGACCCTGCTCGGTCTGAACCTCGCCTCCGCGCGCCGCTACCCCGGCTTCGCGGCCGAGCTCACCGAGGCCACCGGCCACGACCTCGGCTACCGCCGCTGCGGCACCCTCGCGGTCGCGCTGGACGCCGACGACCGTGCCCATCTGCGCGAACTGCACGTCCTGCAGCAGCGGTCGGGGCTCGACGCGCAGTGGCTGTCCGGGCGGGAGTGCCGACGCCTGGAGCCGATGCTCGCACCGGGTGTGCGCGGCGGGCTGCGGGTGGACGGCGACCACCAGATCGACCCCCGGCGCCTGGCGGCCGCGCTGGTGACCGCCTGCGAGCGGGCGGGAGTGGTGTTGCACCGCGCGTGGGCCGAACGGCTCACCGTCGCCGGGGAGCGGGCCACGGGTGTGGTCACCGCCGAAGGCACCGCGCTGAGCGCCGGGCAGGTGGTGCTCGCCGGGGGCAGCCTCAGCGGGCGGCTCGCGGGGATCCCGGCGGATGTGCTGCCTCCGGTACGTCCTGTGAAGGGGCAGGTGGTCCGGCTCACGATGCCGGACCGGTTCGGCCCGTTCCTGAGCCGGACGGTACGCGCGGTGGTGCGCGGCAGCCATGTGTACCTGGTGCCGCGCGAGAACGGGGAACTGGTGATCGGGGCGACCAGCGAGGAACAGGGCTGGGACACGACCGTCACCGCGGGCGGGGTGTACGAACTGCTGCGCGACGCCCACGAACTCGTCCCCGGGATCACCGAACTTCCGCTCACCGAGACCCGGGCCGGGCTGCGCCCCGGCTCCCCCGACAACGCGCCGCTGCTCGGCCCGTCCGCGCTGGCGGGGCTGGTCCTCGCGACCGGGCACCACCGCAACGGCGTGCTGCTCACGCCGGTCACGGGCGACGTCCTGGCCGAGGTCCTGACCACCGGTGAACTCCCGGCCGAGGCCCGTCCCTTCACACCCCGGCGGTTCACCGCCGCCGCACTCACGGAGCAGTCCGCATGAACGATCCGGCGAATGTCGCGACCGGCCCCACCGTCTCCGTCTCCGTCAACGGGGAGCCGCGCGAGGTGGCTTCCGGTACGGCGCTCGACGCGCTGGTCGCCACCCTGACCTCGGCTCCCTCCGGGGTGGCCGCCGCCCTCAACGAAACCGTCGTCCCGCGCGCGCGGTGGCCGCTCACGTCCCTGTCCGAGGGGGACCGGGTGGAAGTCCTGACCGCCGTCCAAGGAGGCTGACCATGGCCGACGATCCGTTCGTTCTCGGCGGTACGTCCTTCACGTCCCGGCTGATCATGGGGACCGGTGGGGCGGCCGGCCTCGAGGTGCTGGAGCGGGCGCTGGTGGCGTCCGGTACGGAGCTGACGACCGTCGCGATGCGGCGGGTGGACCCCTCGGTGCACGGCTCGGTCCTGTCGGTGCTGGACAAGCTGGGCATCCGGGTGCTGCCGAACACGGCGGGCTGCTACACCGCCGGCGAGGCGGTGCTCACCGCGCGTCTCGCACGGGAGGCGCTCGGCACCGATCTGGTCAAGCTGGAGGTCATCGCCGACGAGCGCACCCTGCTGCCGGACCCGATCGAGTTGCTGGAGGCGGCGGAGACACTGGTCGACGACGGGTTCACGGTGCTGCCGTACACCAATGACGACCCGGTGCTGGCGCGGAAACTGGAGGACGCCGGCTGTGCGGCGATCATGCCGCTCGGGTCACCGATCGGATCGGGACTCGGCATCCGCAACCCGCACAACTTCGCGCTGATCACGCAGCACGCGCGCGTGCCGGTGATTCTGGACGCGGGCGCCGGTACGGCGTCGGACGCGGCGCTGGCGATGGAACTGGGATGCGCGGGAGTGATGCTCGCCTCGGCGGTGACGCGGGCGCAGGAGCCGGTGCTGATGGCCGCCGCCATGCGCGGTGCGGTCGAGGCGGGGCGGCTGGCCAGGCGGGCGGGACGGATTCCGCGGCGGTACTTCGCCGAGGCGTCGTCTCCTGCGGAGGGTCTCGCCGCGCTGGATCCGGAGCGGCCCGCGTTCTGAGCGGCCCGCGTTCTGAGGGGACCGTCGTCACCAGGTTGCTCTCCCGCCCATGCACCGCCCGTCTCCGGTCGGCCGGGAGGCGGGGGCTTCTCATGGGGGTGCGCCGCCATCGGCGGCTGCCGTGCCATGGCCCGGACCACGTCCCACCACGCCCCTGAACCGGAACCCGGCCCGCGTCGGAACGCCTTCCAGGCCGAAGCCGAATCCGCTTCGGAACACGTTCCGGAGCCGGGACGCACTCGCGCCGGAGCCTGACCCCGGTGCCGGGTCGGGCCCGTCGGAACGCGTCGCCGCGCCGGAACCGGACCCGCCGCGGAGCACGGTCCGGGGCCGCACCCGCACCCGCACCCGCACCCGCACGGGGACGGGGACGGGGACGCGTTCCGGAGCCGGAACCGCACCCGCCCCGGCCTGTGTGCGTGGGTTGCGTCACAGGTCGGCTGCAGTCGCGGACCGATCCGCGACGAAGCGGTCGGGGGTGTCGGCGGCTGCTCGTAGACTCCCTGCGTGGACACGACCCTTCAGGACCCTCTGGTCGGGCAGGTGCTCGACGGTCGGTATCGCGTCGAGGCGCGTATCGCGGTCGGCGGGATGGCCACGGTCTACCGGGCCGTGGACACCCGCCTCGACCGCGTGCTCGCGCTCAAGGTGATGCACCCGGCGCTCGCCGCCGACGGTTCCTTCGTCGACCGGTTCATCCGCGAGGCGAAGTCGGTGGCCCGTCTGGACCATCCGAACGTGGTGCAGGTCTTCGACCAGGGCACCGACCGGGAGTACGTGTATCTGGCGATGGAGTACATCGCCGGCTGCACCCTGCGGGACGTGCTACGTGAGCGCGGGGCGCTGCAGCCGCGTGCCGCGCTGGACATCCTGGAGCCGATGCTGGCCGCGCTCGGTGCCGCGCACCGGGCCGGTTTCGTGCACCGGGACATGAAGCCGGAGAACGTCCTGATCGGGGACGACGGCCGGGTCAAGGTCGCCGACTTCGGCCTGGTCCGGGGCGTGGGCACGGTGACGAACACCACCGGCACCGTGCTGGGCACGGTCTCGTACCTGGCACCGGAGCAGATCGAGAGCGGTACCGCCGACCCTCGCGTGGACGTCTACGCGTGCGGCATCCTGCTCTACGAGATGCTGACCGGTGAGCGGCCGCACGAGGGCGACTCACCCGCGATCGTGCTCTACAAGCATCTGCACGACGACGTGCCGCCGCCGTCGGCCGTCGTCCCCGGTATGGCGTACGCGCTGGACGAGCTGGTCGCGTCGGCGACCGCGCGCAACCCGGAGATCCGTCCGCACGACGCGGTGGCGCTGCTCGCCCGGGTCCGCGTGGCCCGCGGCGGCCTCGACGCGGCGCAGCTGGACGCGGTCCCGCCCCAGGCGCTGTCGTCGGAGCACCACAACGCGGACGACCGTACGAGCGTCATCCCGCGCGCGCTGACCTCCCCCACGCTCGGCTTCGCTCGCGCGGGGGGACCCCCGTCCCGCCCGCTGCCCGTCAACGAGGACGACGAACAGCAGGGGCACGGCGGCGGTGCGGACTCCTACCACCGCACCAGCCGGCTCCGGACCCCGGCGCCGCTGCCGCCCCGGCGCGGCCCGGGGCTGCGCGCTCAGGCACTGCTGCGCGGCCCGATGACGATCGTCGTCGTGGTGCTGCTGGCCCTCGGGGCCGGAGCGGGCGTCTGGTACATCAACTCGGGTCAGTTCACCAAGGTCCCGCCGCTGCTGGCGAAGACCGAGAAGGAGGCCCGGGACCGGCTGGCGGAGGCCGGGCTGGACGTCGGCCGGGTCGAGGAGACGTACAGCGACTCCGTGAGGCGGGGCACGGTGATCCGTACGGACCCGGCGGCGGGTGCCCGTATCCGCGGCACCGACTCGGTCTCGCTGACCCTCTCCAAGGGGCCGAAGACCGTGAAGGTGCCCGATGTGGACGGCGTCGCGCTGGGCAGTGCACGGTCCGTGCTGAAGAAGGCGGGCCTGGAGCCGGGCATGGTCACCCGGGAGTTCAGCGAGGACGTGGCCAAGGGTTCCGTGATCTCCACCGGGCCGACCGGGGGTACCGAGGTCCGTGCGGGCTCGGCGGTGGCACTCACCGTGAGCAAGGGCAACCCGGTGGACATCCCCGACGTGACCGGCGAGGACCTGGCGGACGCGCGCGCCGGGCTGGAGAAGGCCGGCCTCGAGGTGGAGGTCGCCACCGAGCGGGTCACCTCCGAGCACGACGCGGGCCGGGTGGCCCGGCAGAACCCGGAGGCGGGCGGTGAGGCCGTCGAGGGGGACACCGTGACGCTGACGCTGTCCAAGGGACCCGAGATGATCGAGGTTCCCGACGTGGTCGGCGACAGCGTGGACGAGGCCACGAAGACGCTGGAGGCGGCCGGGTTCCGGGTCGAGGAGGACCGTGGGCTGCTCGGCCTGTTCGGCGACACCGTCAGGGGACAGTCCGTGGAGGGCGGGGGCACCGCGCCCAAGGGCTCGACGATCACCCTCAAGATCCGCTGAGCCGCTGAACTGTCGCCCGGTGAACTGCCGGCCCGGTGAGCTGCCGGCCCGGTGAGCTGCCGGCCCGGTGAGCTGCCGGCTCGCTGAACTGCCGGCCCGCTGATCCGGCGGCGGCCACCGGGCGGCGGCATGACACCCTGGACGGGTGAAGAGTCACCTGCCCGGCCCCGCCCGCAACCCGGTCGGCGGCCATGTCCCCGTGGCCGGCGGTCTGCATTCCGTCGGTCTGTCCTACGCCCGTGAGCTGCGTGCGGAAGCCGTTCAGGTCTTCGTCGCCAATCCGCGCGGCTGGGCGACGCCGTCCGGCAACCCGAAGCAGGACGCGGCCTTCCGCGAGGAGTGCGCGGCCGAGTCGATCCCGGCGTACGTGCACGCCCCGTACCTGATCAACTTCGGGTCCCACACCCGGGCGACCGTCGAGCGGTCCGTCGAGTCGCTGCGGCACTCACTGCGGCGCGGGCGCGAGATCGGGGCGCTGGGCGTGGTGGTCCACACCGGCAGCGCGACGGGTGGACGGGAGCGGTCGGTGGCGCTGGCGCAGGTACGGGAGTATCTGCTGCCGCTGCTCGACGAGCTCACCCATGACGACGACCCGTTCCTGCTCCTCGAGTCGACGGCCGGCCAGGGCTCCTCCCTCTGCTCACGGACCTGGGACTTCGGGCCGTACTTCGAGGCGCTGGACGCCCATCCGAAACTGGGCGTCTGCCTGGACACCTGCCATGTCTTCGCGGCCGGCCACGATCTGACCGGGCCGAGCGGGATGCATCAAACACTGGATCTGCTGGTGGACACGGTCGGCGAGGGACGGCTGAAACTGATCCACGCCAATGACTCCATGGATGTGGTCGGCGCGCACAAGGACCGTCACGCGAACATCGGCGACGGCCATATCGGCGAGGATCCGTTCCGCGCGTTGATGGCGCACCCCGCGACCGAGGGCGTCCCGCTGATCATCGAGACACCCGGCGGCAAGGAGGGCCATGCGGCGGACGTGGAGCGGCTGAAGAAGCTCCGGGAGTCGTCGTAGTCGCCTGCGGTCCCAGGAGGACGCACGCCGGACCGGCTCAGAGCTCGGGTCCCTCCCCGGGCTCCTCCTGGTACGAGTAGCGCTGTTCCTTCCAGGGATCGCCGACGTTGTGGTAGCCGCGCTCCTCCCAGAAACCGCGGCGGTCGGTGGTCATGTACTCCACCCCGCGGACCCATTTGGGCCCCTTCCAGGCGTACAGATGGGGGACGATCAGACGGAGCGGGAACCCGTGCTCGGCGGTCAGCAGCTCACCGTCCTTGTGGGTGGCGAAGAGGGTCCGCTCGGACGCGAAGTCCGCCAGGCGCAGGTTGGAGCTGAATCCGTACTCGGCCCAGACCATCACATGGGTGGCGTCGGACGCCGGTGGGGCGAGTTCCAGGAGGGTGCGGACCGGAATGCCACCCCATTCGGCGCCGAGCATGCTGAACTTGGTGACACAGTGCAGGTCGGCCACGACGCTGCGGTACGGCAGGGCCGTGAACTCCTCGTGGTTCCAGCAGCGCTTGTCGCCGTCGGCGGTGGCGCCGAACACCCTGAACTCCCAGCGCTCGGGCCGAAACCTGGGCACCGGCCCGTAGTGCGTGACCGGCCAGCCCTTCTGCAGTCGCTGTCCCGGCGGGAGCTCGAACCGTGCCCCTTCCTCCGCTGTGCGCTCCCCCGATTCGCGTTCCGCCGGCTGACCCATGCTTCCATCCTGACAGACCCGGCGTAACGCATCGGACCGGGGCCCCATGAAACCGGGCAATACGTCTCAAAGTGCAGTAAGTATAGCCTTACTTACTAAGTCAACACTTACTGGACGATCTTCCCCACCGGTGGAATCATGCGGCGCATCTGGACCGTTCATCCGCACGGAAGGATCCTCCGCGATGCAGGGCGACCCCGAGGTCATCGAATTCCTCAACGAGCAGCTGACCGCCGAGCTGACCGCGATCAACCAGTACTTCCTGCACTCGAAACTGCAGGACCACAAGGGCTGGACCAGGCTCGCCGAGTACACGCGCGCCGAGTCCTTCGACGAGATGCGGCACGCGGAGGTCCTCACCGACCGCATCCTGATGCTCGACGGCCTGCCCAACTACCAGCGGCTCTTCCATGTGCGGGTCGGGCAGACGGTGACGGAGATGTTCCAGGCCGACCGGGAGGTCGAGGTCGAGGCCATCGACCGGCTGCGCCGGGGCGTGGAGGTCATGCGCAACAAGAACGACATCACGTCCGCCAACGTCTTCGAGGCGATCCTCGCCGACGAGGAGCAGCACATCGACTACCTGGACACCCAGCTGGAACTCATCGAGAAGCTGGGCGAGGCGCTGTACCTGTCGACGGTGATCGAGCAGTCCCAGCCGGACTCCTCGGGGAAGGGCACGCCCTCGACCTACTAGACCGACAGGACTTACGCGGCTTCGGGGAACTCCGTCGCGAGGGGCGGCCGGCCCTGGTCGGCCAGCTGCCGGCGGGGGCAGGCGCCACGGCCGAGCAGCGCCTGGATGCGCCGCACGCAGCCGCCGCAGTCGGTGCCGGCCTTGCAGGCGGAGGCGATCTGCCGGGGAGTGCAGGCCCCGGCATCCGCGTGACTCTTCACCTGTTCCTCGGTCACTCCGAAGCAGCTGCAGACGAACACGCGATTCACCTCCCGACGTAGCGTGGGTCGTGCCGTCCCGACCCCTGATCGGTGAGGCAAACCTAACCTTACCCGTCGCCCGGAGGGCATAAAAGTGGGGTGGGTGCGGATTCCGTGTGATCCGCGCCCCACCCCTCACCGTTCCGGCAGGTGAGCGGCGGGTGACCGGTACCGGCGTCCACTGGTCCGGTACCGGTCGCCCGCCGCTGTCGGTGCCTACTGGTCCCGGTACATCTCGGCGACGAGGAACGCCAGGTCCAGCGACTGGCTGCGGTTGAGCCGCGGGTCGCAGGCGGTCTCGTAGCGCTGGTGCAGATCGTCGACGAAGATCTCGTCGCCACCGCCCACGCACTCGGTGACGTCGTCGCCGGTGAGCTCCACGTGGATTCCGCCGGGGTGGGTGCCGAGCTCCTTGTGGACCTCGAAGAAGCCCTTCACCTCGTCCAGCACGTCGTCGAAGCGGCGGGTCTTGTGGCCGGAGGCCGCCTCGAAGGTGTTGCCGTGCATCGGATCGGTCACCCAGGCGACGGTGGCGCCGGAGGCGGTGACCTTCTCGACCAGCTCGGGCAGCTTGTCGCGGATCTTGTCCGCGCCCATGCGGACGATGAAGGTCAGCCGGCCGGGCTCGCGGTCCGGGTCGAGACGCTCGATGTACTGCAGCGCCTCCTCGACCGTCGTCGTCGGGCCGAGCTTGATGCCGATGGGGTTGCGGATCCGCGAGGCGAACTCGATGTGCGCGTGGTCCAGCTGCCGGGTGCGCTCACCGATCCACACCATGTGCGCGGAGACGTCGTACAGCCGTCCGGTGCGCGAGTCGACGCGGGTCAGCGCCGACTCGTAGTCCATCAGCAGCGCCTCGTGCGAGGAGAAGAACTCGACGGTCTTGAACTCCTCCGGCTCGGCCCCGCAGGCCTGCATGAAGTTCAGCGCCTGGTCGATCTCGCGGGCGAGCTGCTCGTAGCGCTGGCCGGACGGGGACGACTTCACGAAGTCCTGGTTCCAGGCGTGCACCTGGCGCAGGTCGGCGTAGCCGCCGGTGGTGAAGGCGCGCACCAGGTTCAGCGTGGAGGCGGAGGCGTGGTACATCCGCTTCAGCCGCTCGGGGTCCGGGATGCGGGCCGCCTCGGTGAAGTCGAAGCCGTTGACGGAGTCGCCCCGGTAGGTGGGCAGGGTCACGCCGTCGCGGGTCTCGGTCGACTTGGAGCGCGGCTTGGAGTACTGGCCGGCGATCCGGCCCACCTTCACCACGGGCACGGACGCGGCGTACGTCAGTACGGCACCCATCTGGAGCAGTGTCTTCAGCTTGGCCCTGATGTGGTCGGCGGACACCGCGTCGAAGGACTCCGCGCAGTCGCCGCCTTGGAGGAGGAACGCCTCTCCCTTGGCGACGGCCGCCATCCGGGCGCGCAGCTGGTCGCACTCGCCCGCGAAGACGAGTGGCGGATACGACTCGAGGTCCGCGATCACTGCGCGCAGAGCCTCGGTGTCGGGGTACTCGGGCTGCTGCGCCGCGGGCAGGTCTCGCCAGGTGTTGCCAGCGCTCGGGCTGGTCTTAGCGTTCACGGTCACGCCTCAACATTACGGGGTGGGATGGTGCCTTCCGGGCGATGCCCAGCAAGTGAGACGGAGAACGCGCTCCGTGACCGGACGACGGACGCACCGGGGCCGTGCGCGGGGCATGCGCTCGCGGGCCATGCGCTAGGGTGCGTCCCATGTCCGCGCTTTCGACCCGGAACGGTTCGGCCCAGAACCCTTCCGCCCCGAACTGGTGGTGGCCCGCTTCTGCGGCGGCCCACTGACCTTGTAGCGCGTACACAAGACTTCGCGAAGGCCGCCCGAGGGGCGGCCTTCGGCGTTCGCGGACCGCGCGGCGCGTGTGGGTCGGCCCTCCCACACCGAGGGACCACGACCGATGAACCGACCGACGGACCGACCGATGAAGCAGCCGACGAGCCTGCTCGGCCTGCTGGACGATCCCCGCCCGTTCGCCCTGCTGCACCGCCGCACGCCCGGCCACGACGACGGCGTGGTGGAGCTGCTGCTCGGCCCCGTCACCCCCCGTGAGCGCTTGGCCGATCTTCCCGACGAGGGGCTGGCGCTCATCCCCTTCCGGCAGATCCGGGAGCGCGGTTTCGACGTGCGCGACGACGGCACCCCGCTGCTGGTGCTGACCCCCGAGGAGCGCCACGAGATCCCGCTCGCCGAGGCCCTGGAGCAGTTGCCCACGCATGACGTGCGGGTTCGGGACGGCGGCTTCGACGTCGACGACGACGAGTACGCCGGCATCGTCGGGCGGGTGCTGCGCGAGGAGATCGGGCGGGGTGAGGGCGCCAACTTCGTGATCCGGCGGACGTACGAGGGGGAGATCCCCGGATTCGGGCGGGCCGACGCGCTGGCGCTGTTCCGGCGGCTGCTGGCGGGCGAGCGGGGCGCGTACTGGACGTTCGTGGTGCACACCGGGCAGGAGGCGGGAGGGCGGACGCTGGTCGGGGCGAGCCCCGAGGTACATGTGCGGGCGTCCGGCGGGACGGTCGTGATGAACCCGATCAGCGGCACCTACCGCTACCCGGCCGGCGGGCCGACCCCCGAGGATCTGCTGGAGTTCCTCGCCGACGGCAAGGAGATCGAGGAGCTGTCGATGGTCGTCGACGAGGAACTCAAGATGATGTGCACCGTCGGTGACATGGGCGGGGTCGTGGTCGGGCCCCGGCTGAAGGAGATGGCGCACCTCGCGCACACCGAGTACGAGCTGCGCGGCCGGTCCTCGCTGGATGTGCGGGAGGTGCTGAAGGAGACCATGTTCGCCGCGACCGTCACGGGGTCGCCGGTGCAGAACGCCTGCCGGGTGATCGAGCGGTACGAGCCCCTCGGGCGGAACGGTGCCGGGCGCGGCTACTACGCGGGCGCGCTGGCGCTGCTCGGCCGGTCCGCGGGTGGAGCCCAGACCCTCGACTCCCCCATCCTCATCCGCACTGCCGACATCGACGCGGCCGGGCGGCTGCGGGTGCCGGTCGGCGCCACCCTGGTGCGGGGCTCCGACCCGGCGGGCGAGGTCGCCGAGACCCATGCGAAGGCGGCCGGGGTACTGGCCGCGCTGGGGGTGCTCCCCGGGCGGCCGCGCGAGGAGGCCGTACGGCCGCGGCTGGCGGACGACCCCCGGGTGCGGGCGGCGCTGGACGGACGGCGGGCCTCACTGGCCCCGTTCTGGCTGCGGATGCGGGAGCAGCGGCCGTCGGACGGCCCGGCAGGCCCGGCAGGCCCGGCACCGGACGATCGGGGCCCGAACAGCCACACGCTGGACGGTCACACGCTGGACGGTCATGCGCTGGACGGTCATGCGCTGGTCGTCGACGGGGAGGACACGTTCACGGCGATGCTCGCGCATGTGCTGCGCGCGTCGGGACTCGCGGTCACCGTCCGGCGGTACGACGAACCCGGGCTGCGGGAGACGGTGCTCGGGCACGACGGCCCGGTCGTGCTGGGCCCCGGCCCCGGTGACCCGTCCGACACGCAGGACCCGAGGATGCGGTTCCTGCGCGGTCTGACCGCCGAGGTGATCGGGGCGGACCGACGCCACGGCGTCCTCGGTGTCTGCCTCGGCCACGAGCTGATCGCGGCCGAGCTGGGGCTGGAGACCGTCCGCAAGGAGGTGCCGTACCAGGGGGCGCAGACGGAGATCGACCTGTTCGGGCGGCCGGAGACGGTCGGCTTCTACAACAGCTTCGTCGCGCGCTGCGACGACGAGGCGGCGGCGGAGCTGGCGGCGCACGGCATCGAGGTGAGCCGCGCGGCGGACGGCGAGGTGCATGCGCTGCGCGGGCCCGGCTTTGCGGCGCTGCAGTTCCACCCCGAGTCGGTGCTCACCCTGAACGGCGCGGCGATCGTCGCCGAACTGATCGGTCAGCTGCGCGGGACCAGGACGTTCTCCGAGCGGCGGCCCTCGGTGTAGTCGAGGACGTTGGCCACCGTGGTGTCGATGATCTGGCCGACGGCGTCCACGGTGTAGTACGCCTGGTGGGAGGTGACCAGCACGTTCGGGAAGGTGACGAGACGGGCCAGGGTGTCGTCCTCGATGGCCTCCAGGGACTTGTCGAGGAAGAACAGGCCCGCCTCCGCCTCGTACACGTCCAGCCCGACGCCGGTGAAGCGGCCCGCGCGCAGTTCGGCGACGAGGGCCGCGGTGTCGACGAGTCCGCCGCGGCTGGAGTTCACCAGGATCGCGTCGTCCCGCATCGTCCGCAGGGCGGCCCCGTCGATCAGGTGGAGGGTCTCCGGCAGCAGCGGGACGTGCAGGCTGACCAGGTCGGACTCCGTGAGCAGCTGCTCCTTGGGTACGTAGGTCATGCCGAGGTCCCGGCAGGCGGGGTTCTCGGCGACGTCCCAGCCGAGCAGCCGCATGCCGAAGCCGTGCGCGATCCGGGTGAACGCCTCGCCGATCTTGCCGGTGCCGATGACTCCGGCGGTGCGGCCGTGCATGTCGCGGCCCATCAGCCCGTCGAGACGGAAGTCGAAGTCGCGGGTGCGGTTCGACGCCCGGACGATACGGCGGTTGACGGCCATGGCGAGGGCCCAGGCGAACTCGGCGACCGAGTGGGGCGAGTAGGACGACACCCGGGCGACCGTCAGGCCGAGCCGCTCGGCCGTCTTCAGGTCGACGTTGTTGAAGCCGGTGGACCGCTGGGCGATCATCCGGGTGCCGCCGGCCGCCAGGCTCTCCAGGACTCCGGCGCCGAGGTCGCAGTTGACGCTGGTGGAGATCACCTGGTGGCCCGCCGCGATGGGGGCGGTGTCCTCGTTGAGGAAGACATGCAGGCCGCGCACCTCGTGGTGCCCCTGGAAAGCCCGCTCGATCAAGGGCTTCTCGTCGGCCTGCACACCGAACGCGAGGATCTCCACAGGGTCCCTCCCAGGGTCGTGCCGAAAACTCTTCCGTACGCGACGGCCGCATACACGGCTGCTGCCGTGCGCGACGGCTGCCGCATGCGCGAATATACGGGGCCGGGAGCGGATGCGCCTGGGCCGGACGGGGCAGGCGCGGCGCGTTTTCGGTCCCGGCCCCGGGTTCGACCGGAAGGGCCAACTCCCCCGGAGGACCGGGCTGGTTGGTCGACCGGCCGACCAGTGCTACTCGTCGTCCAGGCCGCGTTCGATGGCGTAGCGGACGAGTTCCACGCGATTGTGCAGCTGGAGCTTGCCGAGGGTGTTCTGTACGTGGTTCTGCACCGTGCGGTGGGAGATGACGAGCCGTTCGGCGATCTGCTTGTAGCTCAGGCCCTTGGCGACCAGGCGCAGTACCTCGGTCTCCCGGTCGGTCAGCCGGGGTGCCTTGGACGCTCCGCCCTCCGGGGCGGGTGCCTGGTCGGAGGCCAGCCTGCGGTACTCGCCGAGGACCAGTCCGGCCAGGCCCGGGGTGAACACCGGGTCGCCCACGGCCGTGCGGCGCACCGCGTCCTGCAGGTCCTGGGTGGAGGCGGACTTCAGCAGATAGCCGGTGGCACCGGACTTCACCGCCTCCAGGACGTCGGCGTGTTCGCCGCTCGCCGAGAGCACCAGCACCCGCAGCGCCGGGTTCGCGGCGACGACCTCCTTGCAGACCTGGACGCCGGGCTTGCCGGGCAGGTTCAGGTCGAGGACGAGGACGTCGGGGGCGGCGGCCTTGGCGCGGCGTACGGCCTGGTCGCCGTCGCCCGCGGTGGCGACCACCTCGAAGCCGGACTCGGACAGGTCCCGGGCGACCGCGTCGCGCCACATGGGGTGGTCGTCGACCACCATTACCCTGACCGGGCCCTGCCCGCTCCCGCCCGGCCCTCCCCCGGGCTCTCCGCCCGGCTCTCCGGCTGTCGTGTCGGTCATCGCTGCTCCGCCTTCCCCCGTACGTCCTGTTCGTCGCTGTGGTGCTTGGGCACCTTCAGCTCGACCTCCGTGCCCTGCCCGGGCACCGAGATCAGCTCCGCGCTGCCGCCGAGGTCGCGCAGCCGCCCCCGGATCGACAGGGCCACCCCGAGCCGCCCCTCGCCCTCTGCCTGGGCGAGCCGGCCCTCGGGGATGCCGGGCCCGTCGTCGCGGACGGTGACGATCACCTCGTCCGGTTCGTCCTCGACCAGGATCCAGGCGCGCGCGTCGGGCCCCGCGTGTGTGCGTACGTTGTCCAGGGCGGCCCCGACAGCGGCGGCGAGCTCCCGCGCGGCGGCCGGCGCGAGCGGCACCGGCGCCCCGGGTTCGGCGAGGCCGACGAGGGTGCCGGCGTATGGGGCCAGCAGGGCACGCAGGTCGACGGGGCCGTCGCCTGTGCCGTCCCCGGCCGCGTCGGCGGTCCCGGCCGCGGTGCGCAGGTCCGCCGCTCCCCCGGCCGTGTCCTCCGCCCTTCTGGGGAGGGGCACCAGGCCGCCGGAGACCAGGGTGCGCAGCGCCACCTCCTGATCGCCGGCCATCCGGCCCAGCTCGGCCGCCTCGCCGCCGATCACCGCGCCGCGCCGCTGCACCATCGCGAGCACCTGGAGCACGCCGTCGTGGATGTCCCGCGCGAGCCGCTCCCGCTCCCTGGTGGCGGCCTCGATCTCCAGGGCGCGGGCGAGGGTGCGCTCGGAGGCGCGGGCGACCTCGACGACGTATCCGATGGCGATGGAGGCGACCCAGACGAGGATCACGTTGTGCACGGTGTCGCGGGCGGGGCCTCCGCGCTCGATCAGGTTGGCGACGGCGACCAGTGTGGAGGCGAGGGCGGCCCAGCGCCAGCCGCCCTTGATCGCGAAGGCGAGCACCGCGCCCGCGGTCCATATCGACGGCATGGTCGGGCCGCCGGCCGCGACCCGCTCCGGGGCGTCGGCGACGGGGGTGAGCAGGATGCCGGTGAGCGCGATGGTCAGGTCGGCGGCGAGGAAGCGTTTGGTGCAGGCTGCGGCGTTCGCGACCCGGGGCAGGGTGGCCAGGGTCCATACGGCCAGCAGGGCGAAGTAGGCGACGGCGAGCCAGGGACGTTCGAACCTCTCGTAGGCGGCGGCGAACAGGCCGACCGCGTACACCATGGTGAGGACCCGGTAACCGGCGAGCGCGCGCCACAGCGGCTGCTCGACCGACATCCTCATGACTCTCTCGCGCCTGGGCACGTCTCCCCCCACCCTCCGCCCCCGGCCCCCGCCCGCAGGCCCTAGGGGTCGGACCGCCGCTGCTCGGCCGCTTGTTCCCTCTGGGCTTCCTTCTCCGCTTCCCTCCGGAGTTCCTTCTGAAGTTCCTTCGCCGCTTCCTTCTCCGCCTTCTCGGCGCGGGCGAGCTCGGCCTTCTCCGCCTTCTCGGCGTCCTTCTCGGCCTTCGCCGCCTCCGCGAGCTGCCGCTTCATGGCGGTCGCGTACATGTCGACGTACTCCTGGCCGGAAAGCTTCATGATCTCGTACATGACCTCGTCGGTCACCGCGCGGAGCACGAAACGGTCGTGCTCCATGCCCTGGTAGCGGCTGAACTCCAGCGGCTTGCCGATGCGGATGCCCGGCCGGATCAGCTTCGGGACGACCTTCCCCGGCGGCTGGACCTTCTCGGTGTCGATCATGGCGACCGGGAGCACGGGCGCGCCGGTGGCGAGCGCCACACGTGCGAGGCCACCCGGCTTGCCGCGGTAGAGACGGCCGTCGGGCGAGCGGGTGCCCTCGGGGTAGAGACCGAACAGCTCGCCGCGTTCGAGGACCTCTATGCCGCTCTTGATCGCCGCCTCACCGGCACCGCGCGCGCCGGAACGGTCCACCGGGAGCTGCCCGGCGCCCTTGAAGAAGGCGGCCGTCAGCCGGCCCTTCACCCCCGGTGTGGTGAAGTACTCGGCCTTGGCTATGAAGGTGACCTTGCGGTGGAGGACGGCCGGCAGGAAGAAGGAGTCGGAGAACGACAGGTGATTACTGGCCAGGATGGCGGGGCCCTCGGCGGGGACGTTCTCCAGGCCCTCCACCCAGGGCCTGAAGGCAAGCTTCAGCGACCCTCCGACGGTGACCTTCATCACGCCGTACAACAACCGAGTGCCTTCCTCTACGTGTGCCTCAGACCCTAACCCGGAGTCCCGTCAATGGCTCCGACGGCCCTGGTCGGTGTCAGTGTGGTCGCGTACGGTGAAGGTCCTGCAACCCGTGTACAGCCTGTCGACTTCCTCGACTCTTTCCACGACTTCCACGACTCCGACGACTCTTACGACCGGGAGGCCGAAAGTGCCGCTCCTGACCGGAGCCGAGCCGTATCGCCACGAGGGCGGGGAGGCCGCTGTCCTCCTCTGCCACGGCTTCACCGGTTCGCCTCAGTCGCTGCGCCCGTGGGCGGAGCATTTCGCCGAGCACGGCCTGACCGTCTCGCTGCCCCTGCTCCCGGGGCACGGCACCCGCTGGGAGGACCTGCGGACCACCGGCTGGCAGGACTGGTACGCGGAGGTGGACCGCGAGCTGCGACTCCTGCGGGACCGCTGTTCGCGCGTGTTCGTGGCCGGTCTGTCCATGGGCGGCGCGCTGGCCCTGCGCCTGGCCGCGCGGCACGGCGACGCGGTGAGCGGTGTCATGGTCGTCAACCCGGCGAACCGGGTGCACGGTGTGGCCGCACACGCCCTCCCGGTGCTCCGTCATCTCGTCCCTGCGACGAAGGGCATCGCGAGCGACATCGCCAAGCCGTCGGTCGAGGAGCTGGGCTACGACCGGGTGCCGCTGCACGCGGCACACTCCCTGCGCACCTTCCTGCGCCTGCTCGACGGCGAGCTTCCCCAGGTCACCCAGCCGCTGCTGCTTCTGCGCAGTCCGCAGGACCACGTGGTGCCGCCCGCGGACTCGGCCCGGATCCTCGGCCGCGTCTCGTCGCTCGACGTGACGGAGGTCCTGCTGGAACAGAGCTACCACGTGGCGACGTTGGACCATGACGCGGAGCGGATCTTCCAGGAGAGCACCGCGTTCATCGGGCGGCTCGCACCCGGCGCCGTCAAGGAGCCCGGTCTCGGCAAGGAAGGGACGACCACAGGTGGCTGAGCACGACTCGGACCGCGAGGACCGCGAAGGGCGTGAGGACCAGGAGGCCCGTGAAGCCCACGAGGCGCGCGAGGCACGCGCGGGCCAGGGGCGTGGCGGCAGTGGCCCGGAGCAACAGGACCAGGACGTTCCCTTCGACGAGGATGCCGCGTGGGAGGCGATCGTCGCCGGGTACGGGAACGAGCCGCCGGACCCGGCGGGTGCCAAGCCGTTCAAGTCGGTCGAGGACCTGGCGCTGCTGGAGTCCGACACCAACACCGACACCGACACGCGCACCGAGGCCGCCGACGACGAGGCACCGGCCGAGGCGCCGACGCGGGCCGGGGACAAGCCGGTCAAGCCGCTGGGCGGTTCGGTCGCCTTCGCACCGGGTGTGGGCGGCCCTCGCGACTACAGCGTGTCCGAGCCGTCGGAGGACGACTTCGAGGACGGCGACGAGGGTCACTTCGTGCCGCCGGAGCCCCCGCCGCTGCCCGAGACCGACGTCACGTCCAAGTTCGCGTGGCTGGGGGTCCTGGGCGGTCCGGTGCTGCTCCTGCTGGCGATACTGCTCGGCTGGGAGATGACCTGGTTGCTGACCACCCTGTGCATCGGCGGCTTTCTGGGCGGCTTCGCCACGCTGGTGATGCGCATGCGCACGGATGACGAGGACGACGACCCGGGCCGGGGCGCGGTGGTCTGAGGACGCCCTGGATCAGGCGGCCGGAATTCTGAGGGCGGCCAGGACCGGAAGGTGGTCCGTGGCCGCCCGCAGGTCGGTCCCGGTCACGCCGGGCTGACCGTGCGGCACCCCGCAGCCCAGGACCTCGACGCCCTTGGTGGTGAAGAGCGCGTCGATGCGCTGGTGCGGATCGGCGGGGGTCGAGGTGTACTCGCCGCCCCAGGGCGCCGCCGCCCGGCAGTCCGTCAGCCCCTCGCCCGCCAGCCGCCGGAAGGTACGGCCGGCCGGCCGCTCGTTCAGATCGCCGCCGGCGACCGCGTGCTCCACGCCCATCCCGGCGAGCCGGTCCAGGAGCATGCCGCCCTGTGCGTACCGTTCGTCCTTCTGCAACGACAGATGGCAGCTCAGCACGCCCAGCCGGGCCCCGCCGAACCGTACGACGGCGGTGGCGAAACCACGCCGGTGCAGTCCCGGGGTGAGCGGCAGCAGCACGTCCTCGGTGCGCTCGACGGTCGTCCGCAGCGAGCACAGGATCGCGGGACCGGCGGCCGTGGCGCCTCCGGAGAGGGTCACCAGCCCGGAGGCGGAGGCCAGCCGGGCCAGTTTCTTGCGCCAGCGGAAGAATCGCGGTGCTTCCTGGACCAGGACCAGATCGGGGGCGCAGGCGGTGATCACCCGGGCGAGGGCGGCGGTGTCGTCGTACATCGACCGGATGTTGTAGCTCAGGACACGGATCACGGCCGAACCGTCCGGCTCGGTGCGGGAGTCCGGCAGCAGCGGAGTCGTCGCCATGCGGATCAAGATACGCCGCCCCGCACGGCCGAAGGCGTCATGCGGGCCGATATCGGCACGAAATGAACCGGTCGGCGACCCGCGCACCGGGGAAATCGCGCCACGCGAACGAGGAGACCGCGAACCGCTGCCCGTCCTTCTCCTGGAAGTCGCGCACGTGGCCGGTGAACGGGGCCGGTGAACGGGGGCCGGGGTCGCCGGTACGGCTTCGCGAGGACGTGGACCGCGCCCTGCGCGATGTGCGGGGTGCAGGCGTGGGCCGCGTCGCCGGCCAGGGCCGCCCAGCCCATGTGCCACGGCTCGTCGACCGTCACCTGGGAGACGCGGGAGTACACCACGGCGGACGGGCCGGTGCCCGTGGTGGGGGCCTCGGCGACCGGGCCCGGGAACATCGTCAGCCGTTCGGCGAGCCGCTCATGGGCACGCGCCGGATCCGGCCGGAGGCCCGGCGCGGGGGGATGGATGCCGGAAGGGCTGCCCGGCGCACCGAGCCGACCCGGACCTGGTTATCGTGACGGCCACGATCGAAGGTCAACTCCCGGGCGCGACAAGGGGAATCACGGTGGATCAGCAGGACGCGGGCATGGACACCCCCATACGGATCGACACCAGCAGGCCGCACCCCGCGCGGATGTACGACTGGTTCCTCGGCGGCAAGGACAACTACCCGGTGGACGAGGAGCTGGGCCGGCAGCTGGTGGGGTTCGCGCCGGTCATCCCGGTCATGGCGCGGATGAACCGGGCCTTCATGCACCGCGCCACCCGTTGGGTCGCCGGCCGGGGAGTGCGCCAGTTCCTCGACGTCGGGACCGGCATCCCGACGGAGCCGAACCTGCACCAGGTGGCCCAGGAGGTCGCTCCCGACGCGCGGATCATGTACTGCGACAACGACCCGATCGTGCTGGCCCACGCCGGGGCACTGCTCCGGGGCACACCCGAAGGGGTCGTCGACTACGTGCAGGCGGACGCCCACGACACCGCCGGAATCCTGGAACACGCCCGCGGGACACTGGACTTCGACCGGCCTGTCGCGCTCTCCCTGATCGCGCTGCTGCACTTCATCGGCGACGAGGACGGGGCCTACGAGCTGGTGGAACACCTCAAGGAGGCCCTGGCGCCGGGCAGCTACCTGATCATGTCCCACCTCACCCCCGACTTCCACCCGGAGGAGGCCTCACGGAAGGTCAGCGACCTGTACAAGGCGGGTGGGCTCACCATGGACATGCGCAACCGGGAGAGGTTCGCCCGCTTCTTCGAGGGGCTGGAGCCCGTGGAGCCGGGCATCGTGGCGGCCGAGGACTGGCACCCGGAGCTGGGGGAGCCGGTCCCCGGCCAGGAGAACGTCCTCAGCGGGTCCTATGTGGCGGTGGCACGCAAGGGGTGATCCGGCACGAGGACGGCCCACGGGCGGGGGGGCGGCGTCTCGTGTGATCTCGTGTGACCTCGTGTGAAAGGTGGAAGCGCGCGGGCACCCACACATGCGCACCGCGGGGCTCGCCCTCCCCGAATACGGCGGCGCCCGCCGTCCCCGGAGGGGTCGGGCGGGCGCCGCCGTGCGCATGTGTGGGTGCGGAGGTCACATCACCGGGTCGGGTTCCCGGGCCAGGTCCGCCGCGCCCACCAGGCCGGCCTTGTTGCCGAGCTCGGCGGCCCGGACGTCGGCGACCGGGCGCCAGTTGCCGCCCACCAGCCAGCGCTTGTACGACTTGCGGATCGGGTCGAGGAGCAGTTCCCCCTCGTCGGAGAGGCCGCCGCCGACGATGAAGGCGGAGGGGTCGAAGAGGGAGGCCAGGTCGGCCAGGCCGGCGCCGACCCAGCGGGCCAGCTCGCGGTAGGAGTCGACGGCCACCGGGTCGCCCTGACGGGCGGCCACGGAGACGTGCTTGCCCTCGATGCCCTCGGGGGTGCCGTCGCCGAGGGCGAGCAGCGTCTCCGCGCTCTCCGGGGTCGCGTTGGCGCGCTGGGTGGCGTACCGGACGAGGGCGCGGCCGGAGGCGTACTGCTCCCAGCAGCCCTGCGAACCGCAGCCGCACAGCAGACCGTCCGGGACCATCCGGATGTGCCCGAACTCCGCGGCCACGCCGAAGTGGCCCCGGCGCAGCTTGTTGCCGATGATGACACCGCCGCCGAGGCCGGTGCCGAGCGTGATGCAGATGACGTTGCGGTGGCCCTTGCCGGCGCCGAACTTGTACTCGCCCCAGGCCGCCGCGTTCGCGTCGTTCTCCACGACGACCGGGAGCCCCACGCGGGCCTCGACCTTCTGCTTCAGCGGCTCCTGGCGCCAGTCGATGTTGGGGGCGAAGTACACCGTCGAGCGCTGGCGGTTGACGTATCCGGCCGCACCGATTCCCACGCCGACGATCTCGTTCCCCGCGCGTGCGCCCTCCACCGCGGAGGCGATGGCGTCCACGATGCCCTCGGGCGTGCCCGGGGTCGGCACCTTGTGGACCGAGAGGATGTTGCCGTCCTCATCGACCACGCCGGCCGCGATCTTGGTGCCGCCGATGTCGACGCCGATGGTGAGTCCCATGAATCCCTCAGTTCCGGTCGAGCCCCGCTACCGCCCACGGTACCCGAGGCCCTGGGGCCGGCTTCCCGGTACGGGACACCTGCGCAGGTCTCCGGGGCCCTTCCGGTGGATCTCCGCCGGCCGGGGTCCCCGGGCCGTCACCGCTCCTCAGTCCAGGTCGATGCGCTCCCCGCCGGAGCCGGGCTCGTCGCCCCGGTCGCGGCGGTGGTCGTCGCCCGTGGCGCCGTCGCCGTCGTGCTCCCGGCTCCCGTCCGTGGCGTCCGCGGGGTCCTTGGTGCCCTTGTCGTCCTTGGTGCCCTTGTCGTCCTTGGCCTCGTCCGGGTCCCAGGGGCGGGTGTCGCGGGTGGTCCAGCGGCGCTCCTGGTCCTGGACCGCGGAGCGGTAGGCGGCGAGGAGTTCGTTGCCGGCGGCGGCGAGGTGGTCGAAGACGTCCGGGTTGCGTTCGACGACCGGTTCCACGGCCGCCTTGGCCTGCTGGACGGCCTGGCGCACCGCCTGCTGCGCCGCCGGTCCGGCGACCGCGCCGAACAGCGGCGACCCGAGCCCGGTGAGCCGGTCGAACTTCTCCGCGACCACGTCGACGAGCTTGCGCAGTTCCTCGGCGGCCGACACGGGGGGCGGCCCGTACCGGGCGCGGCGGCGGGCCTTCTCCTCCTCGAGGTCCTCGGCGCACGCCGTCGCCCAGGCGTCCGCGTCGGCGGCCCTTACGTCGGAGTCACCGGGCCGTACCTCGTCGGCGGCGGTCGTGCTCGCGTCGGACGCGGAACCGCCCACGGGCTCGTCCCCGGTGTCGTCGGGCGGGGGGAGCTGTTCGCTCATGACGGACTCCTGACTACGGTCGGCCCTTCCGACGGTACCTGAACGGGGGTACCGGCTTCACGGGGTGCGCGGCCACAGCCGCGGATCCGGCCGGAACCGGATGCGCAGTTCGCCCTCGCGCAGGGCCGCGCCGTCGACGGTGCAGCGGCGCAGCGCGGAGGGCAGCGGGACCGTCCGCCGGAACGGTCCTGCGGTGACGGCGATTTCGTCGCCGTGCCGGATCAGGTCCAGTTCCTCGCGCCGGGCGCCGGGCAGCGGGATGTGCCAGACCAGGACGCCGTCGTCGGCGGTGGGGGTCCCCCCGCTCGAGCGGATCCGAGAGTGGGGGAGGCCGGTGACGGGCCACTCGGCCGCCGCGGGCCCCACCGTGGCGCCGGACGCGGCGGATGCGGATGCGCCGGGCGCGGCGGGCACGCCCGGTACGGCGAGCGCGGTCAGGTCGTCCGGGCCGCGCGGGTCACGGCCGAGGTGGGCGACGGGGTGGACGTCGTACGTCTGGCGCCACTCGTCCAGCGTCTTGCGCTGCTGGGCGACCGGGCCGGCGAGCCAGCCGTCCCCGACGCCCTCGGGCAGTACCCGGCCGGCGACCAGCACGTCGGTGCGCAGTCCGCGCAGGGCGAGGCCGAGTCCCGCGGTGCGTACGGCCTCGTCGCCGGCGGGGCCGGGTTCGGCGACCAGCCGTACGGTGGTGTCCCGGTCGGCGAGGACGGCTTCGACGGCGGCCAGTTCGGTGTCCCACCGGGCGGCCGTCCCGTACAGCCATTCCGCGGGCATCGGGACCCCGGCGAGGCGGCCGAGCACGGGGCGCAGGGCGCGGGCGGCCTGGCGTTCCGGCGGGAGCAGCCTGCGCAGGGCGCGGCGGAGGTCCTCGGGGAGGGCGAACAGGGCCAGGGCCCGCTCGGCGGGCGGCAGGTCGACGACGAGCAGGTCGTACGCCCGGGACAGTGCGGCGTCCCGCAGGGCACGCAGTACGGAGAGTTCCTCGGCGCCGGGCAGCGGGCCGAACTCCTCGGGGTCGAGCCGGGACGCGCCGAGCAGGCCGAGCGCCGAGGCGGCCCGGTCCTGCAGTGCGGCCAGGTCGGCGCGGAAGTCCTCACCGGCGTCGACCCGTCGCGCGGTGAGGCCCTCGGCGACCTCGACGGGCGCGGCGCCGACGGGCGTGCCCAGCACCGCGCCCAGCGTGTCCGTCCGGTCCGTGCCGAGCAG
This sequence comes from Streptomyces sp. NPDC005774, assembly GCF_042871645.1. Classification (NCBI taxonomy): domain Bacteria; kingdom Bacillati; phylum Actinomycetota; class Actinomycetes; order Kitasatosporales; family Streptomycetaceae; genus Streptomyces; species Streptomyces sp. NPDC005774. The sequence continues at coordinate 128,116 of NZ_JBIAIV010000014.1, forward strand.
CAGGACGCGGGTGCCCGCACGAGCGGCGGCGAGCGCGGTGGCCGCCGCGACGGTGGTACGTCCGCTGCCGCCGGGGCCCGTGATCAGGAGGGTACGCATGAGGGTGAACGCTACCGGTGCACGCACCCGCGTCCGACCGGCCGGAAGAGCGACAGCGCGCTACTCGGCGTCCGGCTTCCCGCCGGACCCGGTTCCCGGTTCGGTGCCGGGCCCGGCCCCGGTGTCGGTACCCGGCTCCTCGCCGGCCTCCACCCGCTTCTTCAGTCCCGCCAGGGCCCGGTCGATGATGACCTTCTCGGCCTTGCGCTTGATCATGCCGAGCATCGGGATCTTGACGTCGACGGTGAGCCGGTAGGTGACCTCGGTGGCGCCCGCGCCGGCCGGCTTCAGGAGGTAGGAGCCGTCCAGGGAGCGCAGCATCTGGGACTTGACCAGTGTCCAGGACACCTCGTGTTCACCGGTCCAGGTGTACGCGAGGGTCTGGTCGTCCTTGATCGCGCCGGCGTCCATGACGAGGCGTACCTGCTCCGCACGGCCCCGGCCGTCGGTTGCGAGGACCTCCGCCTCCTTCACCTCGCCGGTCCAGTCCGGATAGCGGGCGAAGTCGGCGATCACCCCCATGACCTCGGCCGGTGCCGCCTCGATCGTGATGCTCGAGCTGGTGTGTTCCGCCATCGCCGTGGCTCCTCCAGATGCGGGCCGTAGTCGGATCGCCGTGCGCGGCCCACGCGCACGCCCGTGCAGCGAAAGGCTATCGCGCACCCCGCCGGCGCAAGTCACCCGACCTGGGACATCCTCACCATTCGAGAACCCAGGGCCGGCCGCGGCTCGCGAAGTGCCCCACGTTCACGCACTCGGTGGCCCCCACCCGCATACGCCGGACCAGCGGCTGGTGCACATGCCCGAACAGCGCGTACCGGGGCCGGGTGCGGTGGATGGCGTCCAGCAGGGCGCGGCTGCCGCGCTCGAAACGGCGTGCGACGGTGTCGTACACCAGTTCCGGGACCTCCGGCGGGATGTGCGTGCACAGCACGTCGACCTCGCCGACGGCCTCGATCTTCGCCGCGTACTCCTCGTCGCTGATCTCGTACGGCGTGCGCATGGGCGTGCGCAGTCCGCCGCCGACGAAGCCGAAGACCCGGCCGCCGATCTCCACCCGCTCGCCGTCGAGGACGGTGGTGCCGGGTCCGGCGTACTCCGGCCAGAGGGTCGGTATGTCGACATTGCCGTACGTGGCGTACGTGGGGGCGGGGAAGGCGGCGAACAGCTCGGCGTACTGCTTGCGCACCGCCCTCCGGATCGCCGAGGCGCGGTCCGCGCCGATGCCCGCCCACAGCCGGGCCTGGAAGTCGCGCGCCTCCTCGAAGCGGCGGGCGGTGCGCAGTTCCACGATGCGGTCGGCGTTCTCGATGCCGAACAGGTCGGGGAAGATGCCGCGCGAGTGGTCGGCGTAGTCGAGGAAGAGCACCAGGTCGCCCAGGCAGATCAGGGCGTCGGCGCCGTCACCGGCCGTGGCCAGGTCACGGGCGTTGCCATGGACGTCACTGACCACATGAACGCGCGTACGGCGGTTTCCGGCCGGTGTGGATGCCATGGCGATCAAGCGTAGCCAGAGCGCGGCCCTTGTGAACAGGGGCGGCCGAACCGGCGGCCGGTGGCTCCCTTTCAAGGGGGTGGACTACTGTGCGCGATGGCAATCAACCCGTTCACCAACGTGTGTGACACAGCGAACATCTCAACGGGCCCCCCTGTCGTTCCGGCCATACCGGCGGGTAACGTCCGGGCAGTCCACTCGTGCTCAGGGTTTCAACAGGTGAATCCTCGAGCACCCGCCCGAGCCTTGGACCGCGCTGTCGTCGCATCCCACACCGTCGTGGCGCCGGCGCCCTAAGAGGAGCAGCAGTCTTGCGCGAGTTCAGCCTTCCTGCTTTGTACGAGGTCCCTGCGGACGGAAATCTGACCGATATAATCCGCAGAAACGCCGCGCAGCATCCCGATGTCGCCGTCATGGCCCGCAAGGTCGCCGGCGTGTGGCAGGACGTGACGGCCACCGTCTTCCTCGCCGAGGTGCGCGAGGCCGCCAAGGGACTCATCGCCTCCGGCGTCCAGCCCGGCGACCGGGTCGCCCTGATGTCGCGCACCCGCTACGAGTGGACGCTGCTCGACTTCGCGATCTGGAGCGCCGGCGCGGTCACGGTGCCGGTGTACGAGACGAGCTCGGCGGAGCAGGTGGCCTGGATCCTCGGCGACTCCGGTGCCACCTCTTGTGTGGTGGAGTCGGACGGTCACTCCGTCACCGTCGAGTCGGTGCGCGACCGGCTGCCCGCTCTGAAGCACGTGTGGCAGATCGACCGCGGCGCGGTGGAGGAGCTGGGCCGCCTGGGCCAGGACGTGGCCGACGAGACGCTCGAGGAACGCAGCTCCGTCGCCGGCGCCGACGACCCGGCGACCATCATCTACACCTCCGGGACCACCGGCCGCCCCAAGGGCTGTGTGCTCACCCACCGCAGCTTCTTCGCCGAGTGCGGCAACATAGTGGAACGGCTGCGTCCGCTGTTCCGTACCGGCGAGTGCTCGGTCCTGCTCTTCCTTCCGCTCGCGCACGTCTTCGGCCGCCTGGTGCAGATCGCGCCGATGATCGCGCCGATCAAGCTGGGCTGCGTCCCCGACATCAAGCAACTCACCGACGAACTGGCCTCGTTCCGGCCGACGCTGATCCTGGGCGTGCCGCGGGTCTTCGAGAAGGTCTACAACTCGGCGCGCGCCAAGGCCCAGGCCGACGGCAAGGGCCAGATCTTCGACAAGGCCGCGGACACCGCGATCGCGTACAGCAAGGCGCTGGACACCCCGTCGGGGCCGTCCCTCGGCCTGAAGATCAAGCACAAGGTGTTCGACAGACTCGTGTACGGCAAGCTGCGCGCGGTACTCGGAGGGCGCGGCGAGGCCGCCATCTCCGGCGGCGCCCCGCTGGGCGAGCGTCTCGGCCACTTCTTCCGCGGCATCGGCTTCACGGTGCTGGAGGGCTACGGGCTCACCGAGTCGTGCGCGGCCACCACGTTCAACCCCTGGGACCGGCAGAAGATCGGCACGGTCGGGCAGCCGCTGCCCGGCTCGGTGGTCCGTATCGCCGACGACGGCGAGGTACTGCTGCACGGCGAGCACCTGTTCAAGGAGTACTGGAACAACCCGGGCGCGACCGCGGAGGCGCTCGCCGACGGCTGGTTCCACACGGGAGACATCGGCACCCTCGACGAGGACGGGTATCTGCGGATCACCGGCCGCAAGAAGGAGATCCTCGTCACGGCGGGCGGCAAGAACGTCGCCCCGGCGGTGATCGAGGACCGGATCCGCGCGCACGCGCTGGTCGCGGAGTGCATGGTCGTCGGCGACGGGCGGCCGTTCGTGGGCGCGCTGGTCACGCTCGACGAGGATTTCCTGGGCCGCTGGGTGGCGGAGCACGGGAAGCCCGAGGGGTCGACGGCGGTGTCGCTGAGCGAGGATCCCGAGCTGCTCGCCGCGATTCAGACGGCTGTCGACGACGGGAACGCGGCGGTCTCCAAGGCGGAGTCGGTGCGGAAGTTCCGGGTGCTGCCTTCGCAGTTCACGGAGGAGTCGGGCCATCTGACTCCGTCGTTGAAGCTGAAGCGGAACGTGGTGGCGAAGGACTTCGCTCACGAGATCGAGGCGATCTACTCGAAGTAGGGCTCGGGACCGGCCGGTGGCCGGCGGTTGACGGCTGGTCATGGCGCGGGCTCCCTGGTGTGCGGGGGCCCGCGTTGCGGTGGGGGAGGGCGGGTGCCGCGGGCGAGGCGGGGCCTTCCGCCCTCGCCGCCCCGTCCCTTCCTTTCCCTTCCCGGGGGCGCTGCCCCGGGCCCCGCTCCTCGAACGCCGGAGGGGCCCACTCTTCCCGAAGCCGGTTAAAGCAGGGTCTTCAGGGTTTCTGCCAGGAGGTCCCAGCGCCACTTCTGTTCGACCCAGGCTCGGCCCCGTTCCCCCATGCGGTGGCGGAGTTCGGGGTCGGCCAGGAGGGTGATGACGCGGTCGGCGGACTCGGCGGGGGTGTCGCCGCGGACGACCCAGCCGGTCCCGCCGTCGAGGACCGCGTCGGGGGCGCCGCCGGAGTCGCCGGCGACGACGGGCAGGCCGGTCGCGGAAGCCTCCAGGTAGACGATCCCCAGCCCCTCGACGTCCAGTCCCCCGCGCCGGGTCCTGCACGGCATCGCGAAGACGTCGCCGGCGCCGTAGTGGGCGGGCAGCTCGGACCAGGGCACGGCTCCGGTGAAACGGACGGAGCCGGCCACCCCGGTGTCGTGCGCGAGGCGGCGCAGGTCCTTCTCGTAGGGCCCGCCGCCGACGATCAGCAGGACGGCGTCCGGCTCGGCGGCGAGGATCGCGGGCATCGCGCGGATCAGCGTGTCCTGCCCCTTGCGCGGCACCAGCCGGGAGACGCAGACGACCACCGGACGGTCCGTCAGGCCGAGCCGGGCCCGGACCTCGTGGCCGCCGGAGCCGGGGTGGAACGTCTTCTCGTCGACCCCGGGCGGCAGTTGCACCATCCGCGAGGCAGCCTCGGGTGTGAGCGCACCGGCGATCCGTGAGCGCGTGTACTCACCGAGGTAGGTGATGGTGTCCGTGGACTCCCCGATCCGGCGCAGCAGCTGCCGGGCCGCGGGCAGCTGGGCCCAGCCCGCCTCGTGGCCGTGGGTGGTGGCCACGATCCGCTCGGCGCCCGCCCGGCGCAGCGCCGGTGCCATCAGCCCGAGCGGCGCCGCCGCCCCGAACCAGACCGAGGTGCACCCGTGTTCGCGCAGCAGCCCGACGGCCTGCCGGGTCGCCTGCGGGGTCGGCAACAGCATCGGCGTACGGGCGCGTACGACGGTGAAGGGCTGCTCGGCGTCGAAGGCGGCGGTCGCCCGGACACCCTCCCGGGAGCGCTTCCAGGTCGAGGCGTACACGACGAGCTGCGCGGGATCGAGGCGCAGCGCCATGTTGTGCAGAAACGCCTGGATACCGCCCGGCCTGGGCGGGAAGTCGTTGGTCACGATCAGGGTCTTTCGCATCGTGGCAGACCCTACCGAACCGGTGTGTCCGGGCCGTGGGCGCGGCGGGCCGTTGTGGCACTCTCTCAGGGGCGCGGGACATCATGGCCCCTCGGGACGACGCACGGACGCGTACGGACACGCATGGACGGGCAGGGATCACGTGGACACGACGGGCTCGCGCGGGTACCCGGCGCGCCGACAGGCGGTGTTCCGGCCTCTGCTGGTGTGGGGACTGACGAGAGCGCTGCTGCTGTTGTTCGTCCTGAAGGTGATCGTCTTCCCCGGCCCGGACGTCACCAGCGACGTGTCCGTGATCTACCAGGGCTGGTACGACGTCCTGCGTGCCGGAACGTTCCCGCTGGACGACGTCACCTGGCAGTACCCGCCCGCGGCGGCGCTGGCGATCCTCTCCCCCGGCCTGCTGCCGTTCCTGGAGTACGCGACGGCGTTCTTCGTCCTGGTGTTCCTCGCCGACCTGGCCACCCTGGTCCTGCTGCTGTACGCGGGCGGGCGGCCGGGCCGGACCCGGCTCGGTGCCTGGGTGTGGGTGGCGGGCGTGCCGCTCCTCGGGCCGACGGTGTACGCCCGCTACGACGTGATGGTGACCGCGGTGGCGGTGGCCGCGCTGCTGGCCGGGCCCCGGCGTCCCCGGCTGCTGGGGGCGCTGGCGGCGTTCGGCGCGCTGCTGAAGGTGTGGCCGGCGATGCTGCTGCTCGGTGTCCGCCGGCGTTCCGCGTGGGTGTCGGCCGTGGTGACCGGGGCCGGCGTGGCGGCCGTGTCCGCGGCCCTGATGCCGGGCGCGTTCGCGTTCCTGGGTTTCCAGCGCGACCGGGGCACGGAGGTGGAGTCGCTGGGCGCGCTGGTCTTCCATGTCGCCCGGCATTACGGCTGGGACGGCGAGGTGCTGCTGAACTACGGCTCGGTGGAGTTCCTCGGCCCGTACGTGGACGGGGTCAGCGCGGGCGCGATGTTCCTGAGTGGGGCGGCGCTGGCCTGGCTGGTGCTGTGGCGGCTGCTGGCCCGCCGTTTCGAGCCGCACACCTTCGCCGACGCCGCGTTCGTGGCGGTGCTGATGTTCACCACCACCAGCCGGGTGATCAGCCCGCAGTACGTGGTGTGGCTGGTCGGGCTCGCCGCGGTCTGTCTGTGCCATCGGGCGAGCCGGATGCGGGTGCCGGTGGTCCTGGTGCTGGTCGCCTCCTTCGTGACGGTGCTGGAGTTCCCGCTGTGGTTCGCACATGTCGTGGCCAGTGACGCGCTCGGCGTCACCCTGCTGTTCGTGCGCAACGGCCTGCTGGTGGCGGCCACGTTCCTCGCCGCTCGTACCCTGTGGCGCTCGACGGTCACGCACGGGCTCCCGTCCGCCCCGGTCCCCGCTCCGGCGGCCCGCACCGAGAAGGCGCCGGCCTCCCCCTGACCCCTCCCCCGACGCTGTCCCCGCGCCTGTGCCCGTGCCTCAGCCGAACTGCTCGCGCAAGTAGCCCTGCCATCGCATGGTGAACTCCTCCGGTGTGGTGCCGAGGACCCGCCGCATCGCGTCCTCCACCGCGCCGTCCCGTTGTCCGTGCGCGCCCACGGCCCGGTAGAAGGCGCCGAGCCGTTCCTCGCCCCAGTGCTCGGCGACGAGGCGGCAGGCCATCCAGCCGCTCTCGTAGGCGCGGGCGAGGCCGTCGGCGTCGTCGGTGAAGCCGAAGTCGTCGTCGGCCGGCAGCCCGGAGGGCACCTCGCCGTGGCGCACCGCGCGGGCGAGTTCCGGCGCCGCCTCGGCCGGGATGCGGTCGCCGCCCCGGTAGCCGACCCAGTCGGCGAAGCCCTCCGACAGCCACAGCGGGGTCGCGGCGGTGGTGTGGGCGCGGGTGGCGACGTGGGTGGTCTCGTGGGTGACGACGACCTGCCGGCCCGAGTCGCCGAGCAGTCCGAAGGCGTCCGGGTTGACGACGACCCGGTCCGCGGGCGCCTGTGCGTCGGCTCCGGTCTCGCCGGTGGTGACGGCCGCGATGCCCCGGTAGGAGGAGGCGGGCGAGCCCAGCAGTCCCGCCATGTCCTCCAGGGACCCCGGGACCAGGACGACGACCCGCCGCGCCCAGCCCGATCCCCAGGCGTCCGACACGGCGGGCACCGCCAGGTCGGCCAGCGCCGCGTAGTCGCGCAGTTTCACGTCGGTCTGCCCGACGCCGAGCACCAGGCTCCGTTCTCCGTGCACGGCGCGCACCGCTCCCTGGTCCCACAACTGGCGGCCGGATTTCCCGGCCGGCCGGTCGGAGACGACGGCCCACCGGCCGTCCTCGTCCCGGCTCAGGCGCAGGGTGCGGGCGGTGGTGACGGGGGCCGGGTCGTAGCCCTCGACGCGGTAGCCGAGGTCGGCGTCGACGGTGGCGGTGTCGCCGGTGCGGTGCACGGCGTTGACCCGGTAGCTCCAGTCGGCCAGCGGCACTTCGCGCAGGCTGTCGTATCCGGCCCGGGTGCCGGTACGGGCGTAGGCGGCGGCGTCCTCGCCGAGGACGGCACCGGCCCGCCGGTCGAGCAGGGCCTGCACCTCGGCGCGGGCGCTGTCGACGGCCGGCCCTTGGCCGCACGCGACCAGGGCGACGAGCAGGGAGACGAGCAGCAGGCACCGCACCACCGCCACCGGCGCCCCGGGCACCCACCTTCGTCCAGCCACCCTTGGAGGGTACGGGCGCCGGGCCGTTCGGGTCAGACCGCCTGGACCCACGGCCCCGGCAGGCCTCTCGCGACCGGCCGCCCCGGTGGCCCCGGTCGGCCCGTCGTGGCCGCCCGTTCCGGTCAGACCCTGGTGACCGACGAGACGGGCATCATCCCGACCGGGTCGTAGCGGACGGGGGCGCCGGGGTAGGGCGCGTGGATCACTTGGCCGTTGCCCATGTACATGCCGACGTGGCCGGCGTCGGCCCGGTAGACGACCAGGTCGCCGGGGCGGGCCTGGGAGAGCGGTACCTGCGTGCCGGCGTACCGCTGGGCCTGCGAGGTCCGCGGGAGGGCGACCCCGGCCTGCGCGTACGACCACTGCGTCAGACCGGAGCAGTCGAACCCGGAGGGCCCGTTGGCGCCCCAGGCGTAGGGCTTGCCGAGGGCGGAGCGGGCGGCTGCGACGGCGGCTGCCGCGCGGCCGGAGACGACGGCGCCGTCCGGGCCGGGCAGGCCGGGCAGGTCCGCGCCTCGGCCGGAGCGGGCCGCCCGCTCATGAGCGGCACGTTCGTCGTCGGGGAGGGCGTTGAGCAGCCGCCGGGCCTGGGCGAGCTTGCGCTCGACGGTCTTCTTGTGGGCGGCGACCGCCTTGCGGCTGCGGTCCAGCTCACCCAGCTTGCGGGAGGCCTCCGCACGGTCCTGGTCCAGGGTGCGCACGGCCTCCTCGAGCCCCCTCAGTTCGCCGGCCTGACGGGCGGTGAGCCGGTCGAGCACCGAGGCCCGCTCGAGGTATTCCTCGGGGTCGTCGGAGAACAGCAGCGCGAGGAACGGGTCGAGCCCGCCGGAGCGGTACTGGGCGCCGGCCAGCGAACCCAGCGACTCCCGCATGCCGTTGACGCGGTCCTGCTGCCGGGCAATCTCGTCCTGGGCCGCGTTGACCTGCCCCCGCAGGGTGTCCGCGCGCTCGTCGGCCTTGTTGTACGCCTCGGTCGCCCGCTCGGCCTCCGCGTAGAGGCGGTCCACCTCGGTCCTGGGGTCCTCGTGCGGGGTGGCCGTGGCCGGTACGGCTCCGAGGGCGGCTGCCGCCACGGACAGGAGCCCTACGGCGACGGTGGTGCCCCGGTCGGGGCCGGGGGACGGTGCAAGGCGGCGATGGGACCCCACGGGGAACCGCGCTCCTTCCGCTGACGGACGGGGAAACGCGGGAGACAGTAGCCGTGGGGCGGGCGGCCGACCAACGGCCTCGGCGGCCACACACCGTGACGCCCCGCCTCCGACGCAGGTCACAGGCGGGGCGCGGGGCCGGGCGGCGGTGGCGCGATTCCCCCGAACGGGGGCACGCGTCCGGGTCCGGAAGCGGTCGGGCAGGACCGGCGTGAACCCCGTGCCGCCCCTGGCCGGGGCCGGCACGGGCTCCGGCGGAACGTCAGACGCGGACGCCGAACATGAACGGGCCGCCGATGGTGTTCATCGACTCGTAGCGGACGACGGTGCCGCTGCGCGGGGCGTGGATGATCTGGCCGTTGCCCGCGTAGAGACCCACGTGGTGCAGGTCGTTGAAGAAGAAGACCAGGTCGCCGACCTGGAGCTGGCTGGTCGAGTAGATCTTGGTGCCTGCGCCGGTCTGCGACTCGGAGGTACGCGGGATGGAGACGCCGGCCTGGGCGTAGGCCCAGGAGGTGAGGCCCGAGCAGTCGTAGGAGGACGGGCCGGTGGCACCGTAGACGTACGGGGAGCCGAGCTTGCTCTGGGCGGCGGCGAAGGCGGCACCGGCGCGGCCGGAGCCGCTGCCGACCGGGGTGGAGCTGCCGGTGTCGGTGTTGGTGGCCTTGAGGACCTCCCGCTCGCTGGTGCGGGTGGCGCGGTCCTCCTCTTCGGCGAGCTGTGCCTTCTCCTCGGCGCTGAGGGTGTTGAGCAGCTTCTGCGCGGCACCGAGCTTGCTCTGGACTTCCGTCTTCTTCTTGCCCAGTTCGGTGCGGGTGGAGGAGAGGTCCTTGAGCTTCTCGGAGGCCTCGGAGCGCTGCTGGGCGAGCTCGCGCTGCTTCTCCTGGATCTCCTTGAGCGCGTCGACCTGCTGGGTGCTCAGCTGGTCGAGGGCGGACGCCTTGTCGAGGTAGTCGTCCGGGTCGGCGGAGAGGAAGAGCTGGAGCGAGGGGTCGATGCCGCCGCTGCGGTACTGGGCGCTGGCCATCGAACCGAGGCCGTCGCGCAGCTCGTTGAGCTCCTGCTGGCCCTTGGCGACGTTGTCCTGGATCGTGGAGATCTCCTTCTGGAGCTTCTCCTGCTTCTCCTTGGCGCCGTTGTACTTCTCGGTGGCCTGCTCCGCCTGCTGGTAGAGCTTGTCGACCTTGGCCTTCACCTCGCCCTTGCTCGGCTTCTCACTGGGGGCCGCGTTGGCGGCCTGCGAGCTCAGGACGACGGCAGCTGCGGCAGCGGTGGTGAGCACTGTGACACGTGCCCGATTCGGCTGCTTGGGACGACGGTGGGACGCCACGGAGGCGAGCTCCTTCTTCCTCCAGCCGCCTACCGACACGCCGGTGGGCGGGGGCCTCCGCCGTCGCCACCCCATGTGAACGATCAACCGAGCGGAGGTTCGAGCTCCGACCCTAGTGATTCTCTTGTGATCAGTTCAAATCCCCGGACATGAATTCTCTGTCACAGTATGTTTCTTTACCCTCAACTCACCTGCAGTGATATCACCTTGACGCTACGTTGCGTCAACATCGTGCCAATTCGGGCAATCGGCGGGTACGTTGCTGTTGGGGCTTACGTTCCGGATGGGACGTACCGCACTTTGCGGCCCCGGGGCCGGCGCGGGCCGCAGAGCCTGTCGGACAGGTCCTACGCCCGGGAGAACCGCTTCAGCAGGACCGCGGAGGCGACCGGGCGGGCTCCCGCGCGGGCGACCCCGTCGGCGACCTCACGGTCGGTGGAGACGACGATGACGGGCCGCCCCGGTGGCTCGGCGCGGACCAGCTGGCGGATCAGTTCGTCGGCGGTGACGCCCGGCTTGGAGAACAGCACACGCACTCCCCGCGGCGGCGCGAGCAGGACGGGAGCGGCCAGTTCGGCTCCGTCGAAGACGCAGGTCACCTCGGCGCCGGTCTGCGCGGCGAGCCGGGCGAGCTGGCCCAGGATCCTCAACCGCTGCTTCTCCAGGGGCATCTGGGGGTAGCCGGTCTTGGTCACGTTGTAGCCGTCGACGACGAGATGCGCCTGCGGCAGCGCCAGCAGCTGGTCGAGGATGGCCGGGTCGCCCTCGGACAGCGCACGGGCGGCGATGTCCTTGGGGGACATGCTGCCGGGCTCGACGGCGTCCACGGTCTCGGCGGGCCGGACGGACACGGGAGGCAGCGCGAGTTCGCGACGGAGCCCCTGGGCGGCCTCCAGTACGGTGTCCAGGAGCAGCCGTACCCGCATGTCCTCGACGCTGCGCCCCTCCCGGGCGGCCCGGCGGGCGGCCTCCAGAGCGGCCTCCGACTCGCCGAGGCGCGCCTTGAGCCGCCGGGACTCGCTCTCGGCGGCGGACACCTGGGCCTGCCCGTCCGCGCGGAGGGCTTCCATCTCGCCCTGCAGTTTGCGCAGCGCGGCCGCACCGCGCTTGACGTCGCTGAGCGCGGACCGCAGCTTGCGGTGCAGGGAGTCCGCTTCTTTCCTGGCGGCTTCCAGGTCGGTACGCAGCCGCTCGGTCTCGGACCTGGTGTGCTCGCGGGCATGGGCGAGTTCCCCGCGCAGCCGCTCCAGCTCGGCCCGGGTCTCGTCGTCGGCCCGCTCGGCGTCGGCCCGTTGGGCCTCCTCACCCGCGGCGGTCACCAGTTTCACCCAGTCCGGCGGCCGTATGACATAGGCCGCGGCCGCCACGTCCAGCGGGTCCGCGGCCGGAGGCGGGGAGCCTGAGTCGAGAGCGCGGGCCAGTTCCGGCTGGGCCTCTCTCAGCTGCTCCCCGATGCGCTGGCGGAACAGCGGCTCGGTCTCCAGGGCGGCGGCCATCGCGTTGCCGGCGAACTTGGCGCGGCGGGTCGGGGTGAACCGGGCGTACTGCCTGAGCTGGGCGGGCAGCTCGGAGACGGTCAGTCGGCCGAAGCCGTCGGAAACGATCTGGACGACCCGGCGGCGCACGCCGTCGGACAGTGGACGGTCGAACACCTCGGCGGCGCCGTCCTCCGACCCCCCGTCCGCGGTCTCCACCATCCGTCACACCCCATGCCTGTGTCCGACCCCGTGTGCGGGGTCCCTGGGCGGGGCCCGCTCCCTCAGGAGCCGGCGCCCGGCCTGTCGACGAGTTCCACCTGATCCACGGCGTTGCACCAGCGGCACCGCACCGACTCGATCGTCTCACCGAGGACCTCGCGCTCCTCGACCTTCGGCTCCCCGGCCAGGTCGAGGTGGACGTACTCCACGACCTTGGACGAGCGGGTCACGTCGAAACGGGTGAGGTTGCCGCAGAGGGTGCAACGCCACCGCGTCGAGGCAGTCGGCAGGGGGACCGTCATCGTGGCTGTTCGCCTTCCTTCCAGTGTCCGTGACGCGGCGGGCACCCGGCGCGTCTGGCACATAACCCTACGGCCTGGCTGGTCTTCACCGCCCGCCCGTCCACGGCGGCGAGGCGGTCTGTGCGGTTGCGTCCGCTTACGTCATGCTCTGTGTCCATGATCCGCAACTGGGGCACTGAGGCTGCCGGGGCGCTGAGGCGCCCGTCGGCACCGGTGACCCATACCCTCATCGCCGTATGCTGCCTGGTCTTCCTGATCGGGCCGGCCTCGGGACTCGATCCGGGGTATGGGACCGGGGACGAGCTGCTCGCCGCGCAGCGTGGCTACTTCCGCCGCTGGGGGGTGATTCCCGCAGACCTGTTCGAAGGGTCCCCGTGGAGTGCCCTCACTCCGGCCACAGCCCTGTTCGTCCACGGCAGCTGGGTGCATCTGCTCGGCAACATGCTCTTCCTCCACGTCTTCGGGAGGATGACCGAGGCCCGCATGGGCCGCCTGCGGTTCACCCTGTTCTACGTCGGCTGCGGGCACCTCGCCCTGCTCGGGTACGCCGTGGCCAACGCGGACTCGGAGCAGTCCCTGGTCGGCGCCTCGGGGGCGATCTCGGGGATCCTCGGCGCGTTCCTCTTCCTGTTTCCCCGGGCGCGGGTGACCAGTCTGCTGCCGTTCCTGTTCTTTCTGCCGGTGCGCTTCCCTGCGTGGGTGGTACTGCCGTTCTGGGTGGCGCTGCAGTGGCTGGCGGCGGGGCAGGCCTCCGACGGGCCGGGAGTGGCGTATCTGGCCCACCTGGTGGGCTTCGGGCTGGGCTTCTGCTGGGCGTGGGCGCGTTCCACGGGGGCGACTACAGTGAGAAGCGCACCGGCTCCGGCCCCCGAGGGAGAGAACCAGCAGTGATCACCGCGATCGTCCTCATCAAGACCAGCGTGGACCGGATCCCCGAGATCGCGGAGCGGATCGCCGCGCTGGACAGCGTCAGCGAGGTCTTCTCCGTCACCGGGACCTACGACCTGATCGCCATGGTCCGGGTCAAGGAGCACGAGGACCTGGCGGAGGTCATCCCGGGCCGGATCAACAAGATCCCGGGCGTGGAGGGGACGGACACGCACGTGGCGTTCCGCACGTACTCGCAGCACGACCTGGAGGCCGCGTTCGCGATCGGCCTCGACAACTGACCGGCCCGGACCGGGAGGGCCTGCGCGGTGGGAGTGCCGGGGCGCCCGAGGCGTCCCGGGCAGCCGTGAAGGGCCGAGGATGAAGAGTTCTTCGTCCGGGGCTCATCCATGCCGTCCGGTCCGGTCCGCAGGATCGGTCCCATGATTTTCAACCGCCGGAGGGCGGCCCCGGCCGCACCCTCTCCCGCGGCCCCCGCCGTCCGGCGGGCGGTGCCCGGCGGGGCGCGCGTACCGGGACAGGCGACCGGCACTCAGGCGGAGGTGTCCGGCACGCAGCGGCCGTCGACCGTCCGGTAGTTCCAGCGGGCGCCGCCGCGCACGAGTTCCCGGACGGCGCGGACGAAGCGCTCCACGTGTTCGTCCGGCGTGCCCGCGCCGAAGCTGACGCGGACCGCGTCGAGGGACGTCTCACCGGGCGCCGCCTCGGGTGCGCCGCACTCTCCCTGGTTCTGCGGATCGCCGCCGAGCAGGGCGCGCAGCAGCGGGTGGGCGCAGAACAGTCCGTCCCGTACGCCGATGCCGTACTCGGCGGAGAGGGCCGCGGCGAAGTGGGAGCTGTTCCAGCCGTCGACAACGAAGGAGAGCACGCCGACGCGCGGTGCGTCGTCCCCGAACAGGGACAGGAACCGCACCTCGGGCACGTCCGCGAGCCCGTCCCGTACGGTGCGGATCAGCTGCTCCTCGTGGGCGGCCAGCGTGCCGAACCCGGCCTCGGCGAGCGCCTTGCAGGCCGAGGCGACGGCGTGGGCGCCGATGACGTTGGGCGAGCCGGCCTCGTGGCGGGCGGCGCTGTCGTGCCACTGGACGTCCACTCCCCCGTCCTCGCGCCGGGCGACCTTGCGGCTGGCGCCGCCCCCCGCGAGGTAGGGCTCGGCCTCCCGCAGCCAGTCGGCGCGGCCGGCCAGGACACCGGCACCGAACGGGGCGTACAGCTTGTGCCCGGAGAAGGCGACCCAGTCGACGTCCAGGTCACGCACGCTCACCGCGTGGTGCGGGGCGAACTGGGCGGCGTCCAGGACGATCCGGGCGCCGTGCGCGTGGGCGGCGGCGGCCAGCTCGCGTACGGGCCACAGCTCGCCGGTGACGTTGGAGGCGCCGGTGACGCAGACCAGGGCGGGGTCGTGGGGGTCGCGGGCGGCGAGGGCGTGTTCCAGGGTCCGTACGGCCTGCTCCGGGCTGTCCGGGGCGTCGAGGAAGGTGACGCGGGCACCGCTCCTCCCACGCCTTGCGGCGTGGGGGGACCCCCAGGGCAGCAGGGCGGCGTGGTGCTCGGTCTCGAAGACGAAGACCTGGCAGTCGTCCGGGAGGGCGGCGGCGAGCAGGTTGAGCGAGTCGGTGGTGGACCGGGTGAAGACCACCTGGTCCCCGTCGCGGCAGTCGAGGAACTCGGCGACGGTCCGGCGGGCGTTCTCGAACAGCTCGGTGGAGAGCTGGGAGAGGTACCCGGCGCCGCGGTGGACGCTGCCGTAGTAGGGCGCGTACGCGGCCACTTCGTCCCACACCCGCTGGAGCACCGGGGCGCTGGCGGCGTGGTCGAGCGCGGCGTAGGTGACCTCCCCGCCGGTGACGAGGGGCACGGTGACGTCCCGGCCGAGCACGGGCAGCGGGGCGCAGCCGGACGGGCCGTCGGCGGCGGCGGTGGCGGTGGCGACGGTAGCGGTGGCGGTGGCGGTGGCGGTGGCGGTGGCGGTGGCGGTGGCGACGGTGGAAACGGACATGGCTGAACTCCCGTGGAAGCAGGCGGAATCACCACGCGAGCGCACACGGCTCGAGCGTGGGAGAAGGTGACGGGGAATCTGCGAAGGCGGGGTCCCCCGGCCTCGGAACGGCCGGCGGAAACGCCTCGGGACCTGTTCTGCGGATCACGTCGGAGGGGGCCGGCGGCATCCGTCCCACTGGGGCGAGCGGGGACCGGTGCGTTCAGCTGCGACGCGGAGAAGGTCGTGCCGAGCCCCGCGCCTCCGGCATGATCCGCCGGACAGGCCCTAACACATTCGCTTGCTCACGGAAGGCTCCCTCGAACGACCAGGACCCCTGGTGTGTCACTCGATCGAGTGCGAGGGGTCCGCGCTTGCCGCGAGCCCTGCTGCTCACGGCCTGGTCCTCACCCGGGGCACCCCGCCACGGACGGAGGGTTGCCGGACAGCCGGCCGGGGCCTGATGGCTGTCGCTCATGACCTGGTCCGAGATCTTGCCAACACAGCCCCGTACGCGCAAGGCGCGGTCCGGATCCTGGACGGATCCGGACCGCGCCGGTGGCCCAGGACGTATGACTCAGGACGTATGACTCAGGACGTACGGCTCACGCGTTGCTGGCCAGCACCCAGCGCTCCAGAACCCGCCGGGCGGCGCCCGAGTCGATCGATTCGGCGGCCTTGGCCATCCCTGCCCCGATCTGCTCCGCCAGCGTCCCGGTGCCCGGTTCGAGCGCCACCAGCGCCGCCGCCGAGTTCAGCAGCACCGCGTCCCGCACCGGGCCGTGTTCGCCGTCCAGCACCCGCCGGGCGACCTCCGCGTTGTACGACGCGTCGGCGCCGCGCAGGGCCTCCAGCGGCACCGGCTCGAGACCGACGTCGCGCGGGTCGAAGCGCTCCTCGGTCACCTGTCCGTCCCGGACCACCCACACCGTCGAGGGGCCGGTGGTGGTCAGCTCGTCGAGACCGTCGTCGCCGCGGAACACCAGCGAGGAGTGGCCGCGTCCGGCGAACACACCGGCCATGATCGGAGCCATCCTCGGGTCGGCGACCCCGACGGCCTGGGCCCTGACCCGGGCCGGGTTGGCCAACGGGCCGAGGAAGTTGAACACCGTCCGGACGCCCAGCTGGCCCCGCGCGGCCGCCACATGGCGCAGCGCCGGGTGGAACTTCACCGCGAAGCAGAAGGTGATCCCGGCCTCCTCGGCGACCTCGGCGACCCGCTGCGGGGTCAGCTCCAGGTTGACGCCGAGCTTCTCCAGGACGTCGGAGGCGCCGGACGCGGAGGAGGCGGCCCGGTTGCCGTGCTTGACGACCTTCGCCCCGGTGCCGGCGATGACGACGGAGGACATCGTGGAGATGTTCACCGTCCTGGCGCCGTCGCCGCCGGTACCGACGATGTCGACGGTCCGCCCGGGCACCTCGATGCCGATGGCGTGGTCGTACATCGCCCGGACGCAGCCGGTGATCTCCTCGACGGTCTCGCCCTTGGCCCGCAGGGACACGGCGAACCCGGCGATCTGCGCGTCGGTGGCCTCACCGCGCATGATCAGGTCCATCGCCCAGGCGGTGTCGTCGGCGGACAGGTCGTGGCCGTCGAGCAGGCCGTTCAGCAGGGCGGGCCAGGAGCGGTCCGCCGCGGGGTTGCCTCCAGCGGGGGTCACAGCGCTCATCAGCCGCTCCTGGGTCCTCGACGTCTTCGGCAGACGGATGGGTAGGGGTTTCGTCCCCACCCTATCGATCCGGGGGCACGACGCAGGGCCCCCGTCCGGTCCTCGGACGGGGGCCCTGCGCAGTCGTGTGGCGACTCGGTTGCCTTGGGAAGGCGGTTGAGGCGGTGCGGGGGATCAGTGGTGGCCGTGGCCGCTCGTGATCTCCTTGTACTCCTCGACGGTCGGCTTCGGAATCTGGGACTCCCCGCCGTAGTAGCCCTCGCTGAGCTTGGCGCGCAGCTTCTCGAGCGGCTTCACCTTGCGCTCGACACCGTTCTCGTCGACGAGCGGGCCGATCTCGGCCGGCTGGTACTGCTCGTGCGCCGTGAGGGTGTGCAGCTGCTCCTGGCTGAGCGGCTCGTGGACCTCGATGAACTCACCGTGCGGCAGGCGCTTGATGATGCCCGACTCGCGGCCGTGCAGCACCTTGTCCTTGTCCCGGCGCTGGAGGCCGAGGCAGATCCGCTTGGTGATGATGAACGTGGCCACCGGCACGGCGAAGAAGCCGATGCGCACGAACCAGGTGATCGCGTTGATCGACAGGTTGAAGTGCGTCGCCCACAGGTCGTTGCCGCCGCCGACGAGGAGCACGAAGTACCAGGCCATCCACGCGACACCGAAGGCGGTGCGGGTCGGCGCGTTGCGCGGGCGGTCCAGGATGTGGTGCTCGCGCTTGTCGCCGGTGATCCAGGACTCGATGAACGGGTAGACCGCGATGGACACCAGGACCATCGGGAAGATCATCAGCGGGACGAACACACCCAGGGCGAGCGTGTGACCCCAGAAGTTGATCTCCCAGCCCGGCATCACACGGACCAGGCCCTCGGAGAAGCCCATGTACCAGTCGGGCTGGGCTCCGGTGGAGACCATGTCCGGCCGGTAGGGGCCGATGTTCCAGATCGGGTTGATCGTCGCGACCGCCGAGACGACGCACAGCACGCCGAAGACCAGGAAGAAGAAGCCTCCGGCCTTCGCCATGTACACCGGCAGCAGCGGCATGCCCACGACGTTCTTGTTGGTCTTGCCGGGGCCCGCGAACTGCGTGTGCTTGTGGTAGAAGACCAGGATCAGGTGCGCCACCACGAGACCGAGCATGATGCCCGGCAGCAGCAGGATGTGGACCGAGTAGAACCGGGCGATGAAGTCGTCCCCCGGGAACTCCCCGCCGAAGATGAAGAACGCGAGATACGTGCCGACGATCGGCACGGACAGGACCGCGCCCTCCGTGAAGCGGATACCGGTGCCGGAGAGCAGGTCGTCCGGGAGCGAGTAGCCGGTGAAACCGGTGAACATGCCCAGGACGAACAGCAGGAAGCCGAACAGCCAGTTGATCTCACGCGGCTTGCGGAACGCGCCGGTGAAGAACACGCGCATCATGTGCACGAACATGCCGGCCAGGAAGATCAGCGCGGCCCAGTGGTGGAGCTGCCGGATCAGCAGACCGCCACGGACGTCGAAGCTGATGTCCAGCGTCGACTTGTACGCCTCACTCATCAGCTGTCCCTGCATGGGGACGTAGCTGCCGTGGTACACCACCTCGTTCATCGACGGGTGGAAGAACAGCGTCAGGTACACACCCGTGAGGATGATGATGATGAAGCTGTAGAGGCAGATCTCACCCAGCATGAACGACCAGTGGTCGGGGAAGATCTTGCGCATGTTGGCCTTGGCCAGGGAGTAGATCCCCAGCCGGCCGTCGGCCCAGTCCGCGACGCGTTCGCCGGCCGGGGCCTTCCCGCGGGAACGGCCCGGCCCCTCGGCGCCGGACGGATTCGTGGTGCTGGTCGTGGTACTCATCCGCGCTCCCAGAAGGACGGACCGACGGGCTCTTCGAAGTCGCCGAGCGCTTCGAGATAGCCCTCGTCGTTCACACCGATACGCAGCTGCGGCAGGGCGTGACCGGCGGGACCGAAGATGACCCGGGCCCCGTCGGAGAGGTCGAAGGTGGACTGGTGGCAGGGGCACAGCGCGTGGTGCGTCTGCTGCTCGTACAGGGAGATCGGGCAGCCCACGTGGGTGCAGATCTTCGAGTACGCGACGATACCCTCGTGCGACCACTCGAGCTCGCGCTTGTCCTTGATGTCCTCCGGCTGGATACGGACGATCATCAGGGCGGCCTTGGCGATCTCGTTCATGAACCCGTGCTCGTGCGGGTCCAGGCCCTCGGGCTGGGCGAAGGTCAGCGAGCCCACGATGATGTCGGACGGCCGCATGGGCTCGTTCGTGTTCATGTTGACGAGCAGCTTGCCCTTTTTCCACGCCGTGTGGCGGAGCTTGGTCTCGGGCAGCGGACCGAGGTCGCGCAGCAGGACCACGCCGGAGAGCGGGACCAGGGCCAGCGCGCCGAACATCGTGTTGCGAATCAGCTTGCGCCGTCCGACCACGGACTCCTTCGCGCCCTGGCGGAAGTCCTCCATGACCTTCTCGCGGACCTCCGGCGACGCGGCGACCGGGTGCCGCTCGTCGGCGAGCTCGTGGTCCGACATCAGCGTGCGGCCCCAGTGGACCGCGCCGGCTCCGATGGCGAACAGAGCGATGCCGAGGGTCATACCGAGCGCGAAGTTCAGCGCGTTGATGTGACCGATCGGGAAGATGTAGACGGACTGGTCGACCGGGATCGTCACGAACGACGCGATGAAGCCGACGGTGGCCAGCATCGACAGCGTGAACAGCAGGGCGACCGTACGCTCGGACCGCTTGGCGGCCCGCTCGTCGATGTCCTGGACCCGCGGCTCGTGGGGCGGCAGCCCCGGGTCGGCGAACGGGTTCTTCTCGTCCGCGACACGCACCGCGCCGTGCGCGGTGTCCTGCCCTGCGGGCAGCTTCTCTTCGGGAGTCTCTTGGGTACTCATGACTTCCTGGCCTTTGCGGTCCGAGCGGCGACCCAGACGGCGACCGCGATCATCCCGCCGAGTCCGAAGATCCAGGCGAACAGACCCTCGGAGACCGGGCCGAGCCCGCCCAGCGACAGGCCGCCGGGGCTCACGGTCTCATCGCCGTTCACCGTCTGCACGTAGGCGATGATGTCCTTCTTGTTCTGCTCCGACAGCGAACCGTCGGGGAAGGAAGGCATGTTCTGCGGGCCGGTCAGCATGGCCTGGTAGATCTGCTTGGCGTCCACGCCCTCGAGGTCCGGGGCGTACTTGCCGTGCGTGAGCGCACCGCCCTTGCCCGTGAAGTTGTGACACTGCGCGCAGTTGTTGCGGAACAGCTGACCACCCTGGGCGATGTCGGCGCCCTCGGGGCTGTACTGCTCAGCGGTGGGAACGGCCGGGCCGGCGCCCAGGGAGGCGATGTACGCCGCCAGCTGGTCGATCTCGGCCTGGGTGTAGACGGCCTTCTTCTTCGGAAGCTGCGCGGCCTGCGAGGTGGCGGCCGGCATACGGCCGGTGGCCACCTGGAAGTCGACGGCCGCCGCTCCCACGCCCACCAGGCTCGGACCGTCGGTGGTGCCCTGCCCACCGGTGCCGTGGCAGCTGGCACAGCCGACCGCGTAGAGCTTCTTGCCCTCCTCGATGGTGAGGGATTGGGCGGTTTCGTCGGCCTGCGCCTTGCTCGCGGGTGCGAACACGGCGTACAGCCCCCCGGTGCATGCCAGCGCGAGGAGCAGAACGACGAGCGCCGCCAACGGGTGGCGTCGTCGTGCGGAGAGCTTTTTCACGGATTACCCCGGTGTCAGGATCTTCTGCGTCGATGCTTCTGGTGAGTGCGCTTCTTCGAGCGCGCGGATTCGGATCCGCCTACTTGATCATGTAGATCGTGGCGAAGAGGCCGATCCAGACGACATCGACGAAATGCCAGTAGTAGGACACGACGATGGCTGCCGTCGCCTGGTCGTGGGTGAACCTCCGAGCCGCGTAGGTCCGGCCCAGGACGAACAGGAAGGCGAAAAGGCCTCCCAGTACGTGCAGGCCGTGGAAGCCGGTGGTCAGGTAGAAGACCGAGCCGTAGGGGTCCGAGGAGATGGACAGCCCCTCGTGCTTGACCAGCTCGGTGTACTCGATGACCTGGCCGGCGATGAAGACCGAGCCCATGATGAACGTGACGGTGAACCACGCCCGGAGCTTCTTCACGTCACCGCGCTCGGCGGCGAAGACGCCGAGCTGGCAGGTGAGGGAGGAGAGCACCAGGATCGTGGTGTTCGTCAACGCGAACGGGAAGTTCAGCGTGTCGGCCTTCTCCGACCAGAAGTCGGGTCCGGTCACCGATCGCAGGGTGAAGTACATCGCGAAGAGGGCCGCGAAGAACATCAGCTCGGAACTCAACCAGATGATGGTTCCGACGCTGGTGAGGTTCGGTCGATTGACCGATGGGTGCGCGTGCCCGGTGTCTACTGTCGTTACTGTCGCCACGCCGACATTATGTCGGTCGCTTATCCCGCCCTCACCCCGGGGGGTGCCGTTCGGTGTGTTCGCCCGTCGTGTACTGCCCGGATGGCCCATCGAAGTGGTGTCCGAACCAGTGTTGACAAGCTGTCGGAAGGGGTAGCATCCGCGCCATCGGCACCACTGGTGCCGGACGATGCCGTGCCCCCTCACGAGCGTGGAGGAACAATGCAGGCGACCGCCACGGTGCTGGTCTACAGCGACAACGCAGGCACCCGGGAGCAGGTGCGACTCGCCACCGGCCGGCGGCCGGCCCCGGACGTGCCCGTCGTGGAGTTCCTGGAGTGCGCGACCCTCCCGGCCGTCCTCAAGGAGCTGGAGCGGGGCGGGATCGACGTCTGCGTCCTGGACGGCGAGTCGTCGCCGGTGGGCGGTATGGGCGTGTGCCGCCAGATCAAGGACGAGATCTTCCAGTGCCCACCGGTACTGCTGCTCATCGGCCGGCCCCAGGACGCCTGGCTGGCCACCTGGAGCCGCGCGGAGGCCGCTGTGACGCTGCCGGTGGAGCCGGTGGAGTTCGCCTCGGCCCTGGCCTCCCTGCTGCGTCAAAAGCACGCCCTGAACGCTTAGGGCCTTTCCGGCGGATCAGGCCGGCCGGGGGCGCAGCCGTGCCTGCTCCTCGGGGGCGGGGGCGGCTCCGGTGTCTCCCGCCAGGGCGCTGCCCGCGCGCCATTGGGCCCAGGTGAGGTTCCAGTCGCCGAAGCCGTTGCCGAACGGCTCCATGGTGGTGCCGCCCGAGTTCGCGACCTCGACGAGGTCGCCCTGGTGGAACGTGTCGAAGAACCACTCGGCGTCGTCGGTGCTCATGCCGACGCAGCCGTGGCTGACGTTGTCGTAGCCCTGGGAGCCGACGGACCAGGGGGCGGCATGCACGTACTCGCCGCTCCAGGTCACCCTGGTGGCGAAGTGGACGGGCATGTCGTACGACTCGGAGGAGCCCTCGGCGATGCCGATGCTGGTGCTGAGCATACGTACGAGGCGTTCCTTGGCGAGGACGACCTTGACGCCGTTGCGGGTCTCGAAGCCGGGCTTGCCCGCGGTGACGGCGATCGTCCTGATCTCCTCGCCGCTCTTGTGGACCGTCATCTGGTGCGCGGCGACGTCCACGACGGCTATGACCCGGTCGCCGGTCCTGAGGGTCAGCGGTTCGGCCTTGCCGCCCCTCAGCCGGTCGCCGATCCTGATGTCCTCCAGGTTGCTGCGCATCCTGACCGTGGCGTTCTCGGGCCAGTACTCCTTCGGGCGGAAGTGGAGCGACTTGTCGTCCACCCAGTGCCAGGCGCCGTCCACCGCGGGTGTGGAGGACACCTTCAGGCCGCGCTCCACGACGGCGCGCTGGGCGGGGTCGTGGACCGGTGCGCTCAGCTCGGCGGTGAGCGGCTGGCCGACGCCGTAGGTGCCCGTTCCGGGGCCGAAGGTGACGCCGAGGCTCTTGGCGCCGCTGCTCTTGGTGGCGGGCTTGCCCGTGGTGAAGGTGAGGACCTCGCGGCCCCGCGCGCCGTCCTCGTCCTCGGTGCTGACCCGGACCGTGTAGGCGGCGTCGGCGGCGAGCGGGGAGGTGCTGTGCCAGCGGCTGCCGTCGGCGGCGAGTTCGCCCCCCACGTGGCGGCCCCCGGCGTCCACTGCCGTGACGTCGGTGATGCGCCCGTCGGAGTCCTCGGCCACGACCTCCAGGGGCAGGTCCGGGTCGGCCTTCTTCCCTTTGGAGGGACCGCTGAAGCTGATCCGGTCCGCGGCGTCGTAGGGCTCGGCGGACAGCCGGTCCCCGCCGGAGGAACAGCCGGTGACGCCCGCACCGAGGGCGATCACCAGCAGCGTACAGCCGACGACAGTGCGGTTTCGGGGAGCACGTCTCATGACCTCACGCTAGGGAGCCTCATCAACTGCGGCACGCTGGAGCACTCGAACGAGTGACGCCCGGTGCGGCCGGACGCGACGCAGGGCCCGGACGCTCCTGAGGGAGTGTCCGGGCCCTGCGCGGGTCGCCCGTGTTACCGGCGCGTACTACTGGGTGCGGTTCTCACCGCGGTAGTACTCGAAGACCCAGCCCCAGAGGCTGAGCACAATCAGCGGTGCCGCGAAGTACATCAGCCACCAGCCGACGGCGATGGCCAGGAAGGCGACCGCGGCACCGAGACCGAGACCGAGCGGCTGCCAGCTGTGCGGGCTGAAGAACCCGACCTCGCCGGCGTCGTCGGCGACGTCCGCCTCCTTGTCGTCCTGAGGACCCACGTCGACCCGCCGGGCGGTGAAGCCCAGGTAGAAGCCGACCATGATGCTCAGGCCGAAGGCCAGGAAGAGGGCCGTGGTGCCGGCCGGCTCCTTCGACCACACGCCGTAGACGACCGCCACGGCGAGCAGGAAGACGCTCAGCCAGATGAACATCTTGCCCTGGATCTTCACTTGCCGGCCTCCTTGCCGCCGGAGAGGACCTTCTCACCGTGACCGGTGTTCTCGAGCTGGTCGAGCGCGGCGATCTCCGGGTGGTGCAGGTCGAACGCCGGGGACTCGCTGCGGATCCGCGGCAGGCTGAGGAAGTTGTGCCGCGGCGGCGGGCAGGAGGTGGCCCACTCGAGCGAACGGCCGTAACCCCACGGGTCGTCGACCTCGATCTTCTTGCCGTACTTGGCCGTCTTCCAGATGTTGTAGAAGAACGGCAGCATCGACATGCCGAGCAGGAACGACGCGATGGTCGAGACCGTGTTCAGCGCGGTGAAGCCGTCGGCCGCCAGGTAGTCCGAGTAACGGCGCGGCATGCCCTCGGCGCCCAGCCAGTGCTGGACCAGGAACGTGCCGTGGAAGCCGGCGAACAGCGTCCAGAAGGTGATCTTCCCGAGCCGCTCGTCGAGCATCTTGCCGGTGAACTTCGGCCACCAGAAGTGGAAGCCGGCGAACATCGCGAAGACGACGGTGCCGAACACCACGTAGTGGAAGTGCGCCACCACGAAGTACGAGTCCGTGACGTGGAAGTCCAGCGGCGGCGAGGCCAGGATGACACCCGTCAGACCACCGAAGAGGAAGGTCACCAGGAAGCCCGCCGACCAGAGCATCGGTGTCTCGAAGCTCAGCGACCCCTTCCACATGGTGCCCAGCCAGTTGAAGAACTTCACCCCGGTCGGGATCGCGATCAGGAAGGTCATGAACGAGAAGAACGGCAGCAGCACACCGCCCGTGGCGTACATGTGGTGCGCCCACACGGTCACCGACAGACCCGCGATCGCGATGGTCGCGCCGATCAGGCCCATGTAGCCGAAGATCGGCTTGCGGGAGAAGACCGGGATGATCTCGGAGACGATGCCGAAGAACGGCAGCGCGATGATGTACACCTCGGGGTGACCGAAGAACCAGAACAGGTGCTGCCAGAGCAGCGACCCGCCGTTGGCCGGGTCGAAGATGTGCCCGCCGAACTTCCGGTCGTACTCGAGCGCGAAGAGCGCCGCCGCGAGCACCGGGAAGGCGAGCAGGACCAGCACACCGGTCAGCAGCACGTTCCAGGTGAAGATCGGCATGCGGAACATCGTCATGCCGGGAGCCCGCATGCAGATGATCGTGGTGATGAAGTTGACCGCACCGAGGATCGTGCCGAAGCCGGAGAGGGTCAGGCCCATGATCCACATGTCACCGCCGAGCCCCGGCGAGCGGACGACGTCCGTCAGCGGGGAGTAGGCGGTCCAGCCGAAGCTGGCGGCCCCGTCCGGGGTGAGGAAGCCGCCGAGCGCGATCAGCGAGCCGAACGTGAACAGCCAGTAGGCGAACATGTTCAGCCGCGGGAAGGCGACGTCGGGCGCACCGATCTGGAGCGGCATGATCCAGTTCGCGAAACCGGAGAACAAGGGCGTCGCGAACATCAGCAGCATGACCGTGCCGTGCATCGTGAACGCCTGGTTGAACTGCTCGTTCGACATGATCTGCAGACCCGGCCGGGCCAGCTCGGCGCGCATGACGAGCGCCATCACGCCACCGATGCAGAAGAACGCGAACGACGACGCCAGGTACATGGTGCCGATCGTCTTGTGATCGGTGCTGGTGAGCCACTTGACGATCACATTGCCGGGCTGCTTGCGCCGGACCGGCTGCTCGCCCTCGTAGGAGTCCACAGTCGCTGCGGCACCCCGGGGTTCATTGAGGATGCTCACAGGATGTTCGCCTCCCGGTTCTTCTCGTGGCTCGTCTGGTCGATGCCGGCGGGAACGTAACCGGTCTGTCCCTTCTCCGCGAGCTCCTTGAGGTGCTGCTCGTAGCGCTCGGGGGAGACGACCTTCACGTTGAACAGCATCCGGGCGTGGTCCACGCCGCAGAGCTCGGCGCACTTGCCGAGGAAGGTGCCCTCACGGTTGGGGACCACCTCGAAGGCGTTGGGGTGACCCGGGATGACGTCCTGCTTCATCAGGAACGGCACCACCCAGAAGGAGTGGATGACGTCCCGCGAGGTCAGGACGAAGCGGACCCGCTTGCCCTCGGGCAGCCACAGGGTGGGGCCCGGGTTGTTGGTCTGCGGGTTCCGCGTCGAGGGGGTACCGCAGTCGTTGACACCGCCGGCGTCGGCCGGGAAGGCCTTCTTGTAAAGGTCCGGCACCGCCTCGAGCGCCTTGTCGGTCTTGGCGTCGCCGGTGGAACCCTCGACGTTCTCGATGTAGTTGAAGCACCAGCTCCACTGGAAGCCGACGACGTTCACGGTGACGTCCGGCTTCGGATCGAGCTTCATCAGCTCGGACTCGTCCCGGGCCGTGAAGTAGAAGAAGACCGAAACGATGATGAGCGGAACCACGGTGTACAACGCCTCGATGGGCATGTTGTAGCGGGTCTGCGGAGGTACCTCGACCTTGGTGCGGCTGCGCCGGTGGAAGAAAGCACTCCACAGGATCAGGCCCCACACCAGCGCGCCGATGGCGAGCGCGGCGGCCCAGGATCCCTGCCACAGGGAGAGGACTACCTCAGCCCCCTCTGACGTGGGGGTGGGCATACCAAGGCGGGGGAAGTCCTCCCATGTGCAACCGGTGGCGGTTGCCAGGACCAGGCCCGCAGTCAGTGCCTGCAGCAGCTTCCGCCGCGTCGGGCGCCGCGGCGAGCGGTCGGAGCCGTTGGGACTCACGTAGCGCCTTCCCGAGAGTCTCGCCCGCGCTGTACGGCTGCGGCCTGGCCTTCTCGCTGGTCGGTCGCCGCCCTGCGTCGGGCAGGGGTTTGGATGTTTATGCGGACCAAACCCTAGCCGACGCCTTCCGGGGGGTCGCGGGGAGGGGGGCATACGCGCCGCCCGTCACCCCGAAGGGGTGGGAAGGCGCGTTCAATGGCCGGGAGTGCGGCTTGTGCGGTGGCAACGGCCGGGCACGGCAGGCACGAAGGGTTCCGGGGCGCTCGCGCCCCCACCTCTCCGTTCTCCTCCCCTTCCCGTTCCCCTCCGTCCCCACGCCCTCTCCCGCCGGGCCCGCGGCTTACCGTTGCCGTATGGCCTACTTCGACGCCGCGTCCGCCGCTCCGCTCCATCCCGTCGGCCGTCAGGCCCTGTTGGCCGCGCTGGACGACGGGTGGGCCGATCCGGCTCGACTGTACCGGGAGGGCAGGAGGGCCCGGCTGCTGCTGGACGCGGCGCGCGAGGCGGCGGCGGAGGCGGTGGAATGCCGCCCGGACGAGCTGGTGTTCACCCCGTCCGGCACCCGGGCGGTGCATGCCGGGATCGAGGGTGCGCTGGCCGGGCGGCGGCGCGTCGGGCGTCACCTGATCGTGTCGGCGGTCGAACATTCTTCTGTCCTCCATGCGGCTGAAGTCCACGAAGCCCTGGGCGGTTCGGTCACCGAGGTCGGGGTGGGCCGCACGGGGGCCGTGACTCCGGACGCCTTCGCCGGGTCGCTGCGGCCGGATACCGCGCTGGCCTGTCTCCAGTCGGCCAACCACGAGGTGGGGACGGTGCAGCCGGTGGCCGAGGTCGCCGAGGCGTGCCGGGCGGCGGGTGTGCCGCTGCTGGTGGACGCGGCCCAGTCGCTGGGCTGGGGGCCGGTGGCGGGCGACTGGTCGCTGCTCACGGCGAGCGCCCACAAGTGGGGCGGCCCGTCGGGCGTCGGGCTGCTCGTGGTGCGCAAGGGGGTGCGGTTCGCTCCCCGGGGGCCGCTGGACGAACGGGAGTCGGGGCGGGCTGCCGGGTTCGAGAACATCCCGGCGGTGGTGGCCGCGGCGGCCTCGCTGCGGGCGGTGCGTGCCGAGGCCGCCGAGGAGGCGGCCCGGCTGCGGGAACTGACGGAGCGGATCCGGACGCGGGTGCCCGCGCTGGTGCCGGACGTGGAGGTGACCGGCGATCCGGAGCGGCGGCTGCCGGGGATCGTCACCTTCTCCTGTCTCTACGTCGACGGGGAGACGGTGCTGCACGAACTGGACGGCGCCGGCTTCTCCGTGTCGTCCGGTTCGTCGTGCACGAGCAGCACGCTCACCCCGAGCCATGTGCTGAGGGCGATGGGGGTGCTGAGCGAGGGCAACGTCCGCGTCTCGCTGCCGCCGGGGACACCTGCCGAGGACGTCGAGCGGTTCCTGGCGGTCCTGCCGGGGGTGGTGGCGGGGGTACGGGAGAAGCTGGGGGCACCGGTACCGGCCGGGGGCGTACGGGGCGCGGAGCGGGGCGTCGAGGAGAGCGGCGCGTCGGCCGTGGATGCCCCGGCCGTGGATACACCGGCCGGGGGCACTCCGGCCGGGGCGTCAACAGCCGGGGACGCGCTGGTCGTGGACGCGCTGGGCCGGCGGTGCCCGGTCCCGGTGATCGAGCTGGCCCGGGTGATCGGCGACGTGCCCGTGGGCGGCACCGTACGGGTCCTCGCGGACGACGAGGCGGCCCGGCTGGACATCCCGGCGTGGTGCGAGATGCGCGGGCAGGAGTACGTGGGTGAGGAGCCGGCGGACCGGGGCTCGGCCTACGTGGTCCGCCGGGTCTCGTGAACGGCGGGGGTCCGGGCCCCGGGGACGCGGGGCCGGTGCCCCGGTGACCCGGGGGCCGGTGGCCCGGGAGCCGGGAGCCGGGAGCCAGTGACCCGGTAGCCGGTAGCCGAGGGCCGTTGACCCGGTAGCCGGTGGCCGGGTGCCAGTGATCCGGTAGCCCGGGGGCCAGTGACCTGGTAACCCGGGACCGGGGGCTGGGTGACCCGGTAGCCGTTGCCCCGGGAGCCCGATGCCCCGGTGACCCGGGAGCCGGGGCTCGGGGCCCTCGGGGTTCGTGGACCGCCGGTGCGTCAGACCAGGTGCTTCTTCACCTCGGCCGCGGGCTCGTCGCCGTAGGCCTGGGCGAAGCGCTCCATGAAGTGGGCGCGGCGCAGCTGGTACTCCTGGGTGCCGACGGTCTCGATGACCAGGGTGGCGAGCATGCAGCCCACCTGCGCGGCACGCTCCAGCGAGACGCCCCAGGCCAGTCCGGACAGGAACCCGGCGCGGAAGGCGTCGCCCACACCGGTCGGGTCCGCCTTGCGCTCCTCCTGGGCGCAGCCGACCTCGATGGGGTCCTCTCCGGCGCGCTCGATGCGCACGCCGCGGGAGCCGAGGGTGGTGACGCGGTGGCCGACCTTGCCGAGGATCTCGGCGTCGGTCCAGCCGGTCTTGCTCTCGATGAGCCCCTTCTCGTACTCGTTGGAGAAGAGGTAGGTCGCCCCGTCCAGCAGTATCCGGATCTCCTCCCCGTTCATCCGGGCGATCTGCTGGGAGAAGTCGGCGGCGAACGGAACGTTGCGGGCGCGGCACTCCTCGGTGTGCCGGAGCATGCCCTCCGGGTCGTCGGCGCCGATGAGGACCAGGTCGAGGCCGCCCACGCGGTCCGCGACGGTCTTCAGCTCGATCAGCCGGGCCTCGCTCATCGCGCCCGTGTAGAAGGAGCCGATCTGGTTGTGGTCGGCGTCCGTGGTGCACACGAAGCGTGCGGTGTGCAGCGTCTCGGAGATGCGGACGGAGGCGGTGTCGACGCCGTGCCGCTCCAGCCAGGCCCGGTACTCGTCGAAGTCGGAGCCGGCGGCGCCGACGAGGATCGGCCGGGTGCCGAGCTGCCCCATGCCGAAGGAGATGTTCGCGCCCACGCCGCCCCGGCGTACATCGAGCTTGTCGACCAGGAAGGACAGCGAGACCGTGTGCAACTGGTCCGCGACGAGCTGGTCGGAGAAGCGGCCGGGGAACGTCATGAGGTGGTCGGTGGCGATGGAGCCGGTGACTGCGATGCGCACGGCGTGGACTCTCCTGAGGGAGGGGGATTGAAAGTCCACGCTATCGGGTGGGGGCCGTCCGATGAAGCCCGGCAAAACTACCCGATAGTAGATCTTTCTTCGTGACCTGCGGCATGCATACGGTGCCGACATGACGAACCTCAAGGTCCACGCCCCCACTCAGGCCGACCTCGACGGCGACCTCGCGTCGCTGCGCGGCGACTGCGCCCGGATGGCTCCCCGCTGGACGGCACAGGACCGGGACGTCGCCCGCCCGGTCTCCCCGTCCCTGATCCACGGCGTGTCCGTCCCCTCGTCCTCGGCCCGTCTGCTGGACGAGATGTCGGAGTACGGCGACTGAGCCGGGTTCTTCCGCGGCCGGACCGGCGCCCGGGGAACCGTGCGCTCCTGCGTTGCGTCCCATCGCTGTCCCCCGTAAAGGGGATGCGGGATACGACCCGTCAGCAGTCCCGGTGCGACCGGGCAGGGTCTTCAGGGACAGCTGTGCAGCCGAAGGAGCGATGCGGTGAACACCGAGCGACCCGACAACGACGACGCCGGGGGACGGACCCCCGGCAGCGCGCGCGACACCGGGGGCGCTTCGGCCGACGGTGCGGACACCCCGCAGGGCGCGCAGTCCCCGGAGGGGGCCGCCTTCCCCGGCTCCTCCCCCGAGGTGCCCGCTCCGGAGACCGGCGAGTCCGGGGCGCCGGGGGCGGACACCGGGAACGCCGAGGCCGACGGCGACCGGCCGCCGGGCGGCGAACCCGAGAAGGCCCCGGGAGCCGGGAGCGAGTCCCTGGAGGCATCTGAAGCCCGCACCGACCCCCCGCAGACCGGAGACACGGCGGACGGCGGGGCGACAGACGGCGGGACGGCGGAAGGCGCCGAGGACCGTAGGCCGAAGAGTGACTCCGCGCCTGCCCCCGGTGCCCAGGGCGGGCAGCCTGCGGCCGGGGACGCCGGGACCGGGGCTCCGTCCGCCGGGGACGCGCAGGCCGGCTCCGCACCCACCGACGCCACCACTCCGTCGGTGCCGAAGCCGGTGGACGCGCGCGCACCCGGTGCGGAACCCCGGGCACCGCAGGCGGACGCACCGGAGCCCCGGGCTCAGGAGACCGGCGCCGACGGGCCGTCCGCGTCGGAGAGCACGGACGCGACCTCGCCCGGAGCGGAGCTCGAGGCACCGCGGACCACCGGTGCCAAAACCCCGGCGCCGGATGCCGCAGCCCTCGGGAGCGCTGCCGCGGAGGCGGACGGCGGCGAGGACGGCCAGGTCGCCGCGAGCGAGTCCGCGGAGGTCTCTCGGGGCCCGGACGGGACTACGGCGTCCGAGGAGCCGGAGGCCGAGTCCGCGGTCACCGGGGTTTCCGGGCCCGATGCGCCCTCGGCCGGGGCCGCCGCCGGTGACGGTGCGGTGCCGGACGAGGACGAGGGGCGTACCGGTGTGGGCCACGGTGTCGCCGCGGCCCCCGCAGACATGCACGGTGGCGGTGACGGACGCGGAGCCGCGCGGTGGCGGTCGCCGGGGCTGGTCGCGGCGGTGGCCGCGGCGGTGCTGCTGGTCGGGGGCGGTGGGGCGTATCTCGCCGCCAGTGCCGCCGGCGGGTCGGGTGGCGGTACGACTCCGGGGGTGAACGGGGACGGCACTCCCCCGCCACTCACCCTCGACGCCTACGCCGAGGGCGGGGCGCACGGCATCGCGCCGGGTGAGCCCAACCCGTACGGCGCCGCCTACCGCGCCGACGGCCCGCTCCCCGAGGGGCCCGGCTCGGCGCCGGTGTACCGCGCCCGGGGGCAGATCACCGAGGCGCAGGTGACCGGTCTCGCGGAGGCGCTCGGGGTCGACGGGAAGCCGGTGGCGGAGGGCGATGCCTGGCGGATCGGCGGCAAGGACGGCAGCGGGCCCACGCTGCGGGTGGACCGCAGCACCCCCGGCACGTGGACGTTCAACCGGTACACGCCGGGCCCCGACGCCTGCACGGGCAAGGACGGGACCTGCAAGGCCCCGTCGGCCGGTGACGTCCCCGCGGTGGGTGAGGAGGCCGCGAAGAAGGCCGCCGCGCCCGTGCTGAAGGCACTGGGCCAGGACGACGCGAAGCTCGACGCCGGCCAGACGCTGGGCGTCAAGCGGGTGGTGAACGCGGAACCCGTGGTCGGCGGGCTGCCGACGTACGGCTGGACGACCGGGGTGGTCGTCGGCGCCGGCGGTGAGGTGGTCGGCGGCAGCGGCCGGCTGTCGGTGCCGGTGAAGGCGGACACGTACCCCGTGATGGGCGCCGAGGATGCGCTGGAACTGCTGAACACGGCGCCGGGTGGCGGCGGCCGCGCGGAGATCGGCGGCTGCGCCACTCCCGTACCGCTGGAGGGCGACGACCGGCAGGGGCAGCAGGAGCCGTGCGCCACGGTGACGACCCTGCCCGCCGAGGACACGGTCACCGTGGAGAAGGCGGTGTTCGGGCTGGCCGCGCACTCGGTGGACGGGCAGCAGGCGCTCGTACCGTCCTGGCTGTTCGAGGTGCGGCCGGCGAAGTCGCAGGACGGCGGCACGGTCACGTACCCGGCGGTCGAGCCGGAGTACCTCGCCCCGCGGGCACGGTCCGGGGAGACCGGCACGCAGCCGGTGAAGCCGGGGGACGGTGACCGGCCGACCTCGGCACCGGCCGCACGCGAGGTCGCCGTCGAGGGCTACACCGCCGAGGGCGGCGAGCTGACGGTGACCTTCACCGGCGGGGTGTGCGCCGACTACGAGGCGACGGCGGACGAGAGCGGCGACCGGGTGACGGTCACCGTGACCGAGACGCCTTGGCCGGACAAGGTCTGCATCCTGATCGCCAAGCAGTACCAGCAGACGGTGCGGCTCGACGCGCCGCTGGGCGGCCGCGAGGTGGTGGACGCCGACGGCGAGCCGGTGCCGCTGCACAAGGACGGCGCGCGGCTGCCCGCGCCGCCTTCGGAGCGGTGACGGGAATCCGAAAGCACGAAGGCGGCGGCCCCGTACGAACGGGACCGCCGCCTTCGTGGTGCGCCGTGCCGCCCGGGAGGAGCCCCGGAGCGGCGGTGGAGCCTGCTCGGCGAATCAGCTGAAGGAGTCGCCGCAGGCGCAGGAGCCCGTGGCGTTCGGGTTGTCGATGGTGAAGCCCTGCTTCTCGATGGTGTCGACGAAGTCGATGGTGGCGCCGCCCAGGTACGGGGCGCTCATCCGGTCGGTGACGACCTTCACGCCGTCGAAGTCCTTCTCCACGTCGCCGTCGAGGGAACGCTCGTCGAAGAAGAGCTGGTAGCGCAGGCCGGAGCAGCCGCCGGGCTGGACGGCGACGCGCAGGGCGAGGTCGTCACGGCCTTCCTGGTCGAGCAGCGCCTTGACCTTGGCCGAGGCGGCTTCGGTCACGAGGATGCCGTCGGTGACGGTGGTGGTCTCGTCCGATACGGACATCTACATCTCTCCCGGGTTGTACGGAGACTGCTTGCCGACGGTTGCAACCGGCGGGGCCGCGGATTCATTCCGGGCCGGGAACGTGTTCTCTCGGCTCCGTCTTCATGCTCGCACACGCCCCGGCGAGCGGAAAACGGTCCATCCGGCCCCCTTCCGGACACGCACCGGAAACCGCTCCGGAACCGCCGAGGTCCGGCCGGGAATGAACGGGCCTCCACCGGGATTCACGTCACATGGACGCTATGGCCGTCGTCAAACTGACGCGAGCCGGATATGATAGATAGCGTCAATTCGACGAGAAGTCGAACCGGTGTCCCGCTTGTCCCGCCGGGTCCGCTCCATACGGACCCGGCGAGCCGCAGAACAGAAAGGGTGCGTGTCGTGACCACCGCCCAGACCCAGGAGCTCGACGTCCAGCCGTCGCCCCTCGCCCTGCTGCTCCTCGGCCGGGAGGCCGACCCGAGGAGCGAGCGCGGTGTGGAGTGTCCCGGAGACCTCCCCTCGCCGTCCGACCCGGACCTGGTGGAACGCGCCCGCGCCGCCAAGGAGAAGCTCGGGGACAAGGTCTTCGTGCTCGGCCACCACTACCAGCGCGACGAGGTCATCCAGTTCGCCGACGTCACGGGCGACTCGTTCAAGCTGGCCAAGGACGCCGCCGCGCGCCCGCAGGCCGAGTACATCGTGTTCTGCGGTGTGCACTTCATGGCCGAGTCGGCGGACATCCTCACCGGCGACGACCAGAAGGTCGTCCTGCCGGACCTCGCGGCCGGCTGCTCCATGGCCGACATGGCCACCGCCGAGCAGGTCGCGGAGTGCTGGGACGTGCTGACCGAGGCCGGGATATCCGACCGGGTCGTGCCCGTCTCGTACATGAACTCCTCCGCCGACATCAAGGCCTTCACCGGCAAGCACGGCGGCACCATCTGCACCTCCTCCAACGCGAAGCGCGCCCTCGACTGGGCCTTCGAACAGGGCGAGCAGGTCCTCTTCCTCCCCGACCAGCACCTCGGCCGCAACACCGCGGTGCGGGACCTGGGGATGTCCCTGGAGGACTGCGTCCTCTACAACCCGCACAAGCCGAACGGCGGGCTGACGGCGCAGGAGCTGCGGGACGCGAAGATGATCCTGTGGCGGGGCCACTGCTCGGTGCACGGCCGCTTCAGCCTGGACTCGGTCAACGACGTGCGCGAGCGCATCCCGGGTGTGAACGTCCTGGTCCACCCCGAGTGCCGGCACGAGGTCGTGGCCGCGGCGGACTACGTCGGGTCGACCGAGTACATCATCAAGGCGCTGGAGGCCGCCCCGGCCGGCTCCAAGTGGGCCATCGGCACGGAGCTGAACCTGGTGCGCCGGCTGGCGAACCGTTTCGCTCCCGAGGGCAAGGAGGTCGTCTTCCTCGACAAGACGGTCTGCTTCTGCTCCACCATGAACCGCATCGACCTCCCCCACCTGGTCTGGACCCTGGAGTCCCTCGCCGAGGGCAACCTGGTCAACCGCATCGAGGTGGACAAGGAGACCGAGCAGTTCGCCAAGCTGGCCCTGGAGCGCATGCTGGCCCTGCCGTAACCGGGCCGTTCCCCGACACGAGGGACTCCCCCGCGTGAAGGCCCCGGAAGATTCCTTGCAGAGCACCCGTGCCGGGTCCCTGTTCGGAACCTCCGGGGCCTTTCTGCCGATGACGTCGCGCTCGGTCCGAGGAAGACTCCCCGGACCGGACTCACACCGAAACCTCGACACGCCGCACGACACGCTCGCCCGTCTCGGCGTGCGCGCCGTCGGCGCGTTTCGGGTGCGGCGCGTTCCCTCGACCGGCACCATCCGCCGCGTCCTGGCCGCCGCGCGCCCCGCCGGGCTCGCCGGCCTGCTCGGCTGCGACCCGCCCGACGGTCCTAATCGCCGAAACCGTCCCGGATGACCTTTCGTGCCACCGTGCTGCGCGCGTCGGCGAGTTCTGCGGCGATCCGGCGTTCCCGGTCGGCGTCCGCCACCACGGCCGCAGGCGCGACCTCAGCGGCGAGCAGGCACTCCCGCCGCAGATGCGTCGGCGGATGGGTCGAGTCGACGCTGTGCCCCCTCAGGACGCCGACACGCCGCTGACGCTCGTACTCGTACTCCGGAACCGAAGCCATGCGCGCGGCGAGGTACTCCCACAGTTCGTCCCCCCGGCCCTCGATCTGCCTGGTGCCGCGCCGTGCGGCCCGGGTCTTGTTGGCCTCGATCCGCAGGGTTACGGCGGTCGAGTCCGCGATGAGGAGCCGGTCCATGAACCCCACGGCCGCCTTGGTGGAGCCGGCACGGGCGGCCACGGAGTCGGCGAGGTACTCGGCGCGCTGAGTGGCGCGCAGCGTCAGCTGATCGAGCAGCATCAGCACGCCCTGGAGCAGCGAGTACGGCACGACGTAAGCCAGGTTGACGACCATCTCGCCGGGAGTCGGGTCCGCGATGGGGGTGAAGTAGTAGCGCCACGTGGTCAGCGAACGGTACGCGGTCGCAACGACCAGCCCGTGGCGGGTGTCCCCGTTGCTGTAGTGGCCGAGCTCATGGCCCAGCAGCGCGATCCGCTGCTGCGGCGTAAGGATCTCCCACAGGGGAAGCCCCAGCATCAGCAGACGACGACCGCGCACGCCGTAGGTCGTCACGGCCGCATTGACCTCGGCGTCGACAGCGATCATGTCCACACCACGGGTGCCGGCCACGCGGGCGACCTCGTCGATCAGCGCGTACAGCTCGGGCGCCTCGGCACGGTGCAGTAGTGGCCCGTCCTCGGGCAGTCCGGGCAGCCGCGGCCTGAGCGGCCACGCAAGCGCCAGGAGGAACAGGCCCAGCACCATCCCGGCACCGCCCCATCCGCTCACGACACACCAGATCCCGACCGCCACCAAGGCCAGGGTCACGCTGTGGACGCCAAGCGCAATCGCGTAGGCGAAGAGCGCAGGGGTGTCCCGCCTCGGGCTCAGCCTTCTACCGGTGGTCACCTCGGCGAGCAGCTTCTCGCCGTGCCGACGGGCAAGGGTGCGCCGCACCCTCTCCAGCCGTTCCTGCTTCTCCTCCGGCCTTGCCGGATCGACGTTCCAGTCGCATACGGCGCACCAGGTGATGAACCGGATGTCCGCACGGATCTCGGTCCCGCACTGCGGGCACGGTCGAGTCGTTCCTTCTGTGGCGCTGCGCATCGGCGCGCTCTTCCCTTCCCCCACAGCCTTCCAAAGGCTGCCTGTCCATGACAGGCCGAAGCTGACCACGTAGGCACGATCGCGTAAAGCCTCGGGCCCCGGCGGGTACTCGGAGAGGGTGGGGCTCGTGGCCCCGTGCCGGTCGCTGGTGCGGTATCGGGATCCCGATCGTCCGCTCCACCCGCTCCACCCGCTCCCCTTCGGCCGGCGACCCACCTCAACCCCGGCCACTGCACAGCTCGGGGATGCAGACCGTGGGTGTGTTCCAGGTCGTCGCCCCAGGCTCGCCGCGAGGCCGTCCCGGTGTCGCCGGTGACGGTGTCGCCGTTCTTGATCGAGGTCGGGCCCCTCTACGAGGACCGGGACTCGGTAAAGAAGTGGCGACGGCACTACGAAGCGCTCCGCGCCAAGGCCCTCTCGCCGGCCGCCTCGGTGGAGCTGATCCGACAGGCGATGGAGGACTACAAGCCATGCGACACAGCCCCGAGCCGATCTCTGCCCGCCGGCACCGAAGCAGCTACAGCAACGCCACGGGGGCGAATGCATCGAGATCACAGGGGACTTCCCCGGCATCGTCCCCGTGCGCGACAGCAAGACCCCCCACGGCCCCGTCATAGTCGTCCCATCCGCCGCCTGGGACGTCTTCGTCAACTCGCTCAGGGCGTAAGCACGCATACAGAAGGGGCGCACCGTGAGTTCACGGGGCGCCCCTTCGTCGTACTGATGGCCGTCAGGCCTGGGCCGGCTCCGGGTCGGACTTCTCCGACGTCTCCGGCTCCTCGGCCGCCGTGCCCTTCTTCAGGGCCTTCTTCTTCGCGCGCCGCTCCTTGCGGAGCTCCAGCATCGCGTAGAGGGTCGGCACCAGGAGCAGGGTCAGCAGCGTCGACGTGATCAGACCGCCGATCACCACCACGGCCAGCGGCTGCGCGATGAAGCCGCCCTCGCCGGTGACGCCGAGCGCCATCGGGAGCAGGGCGAAGATCGTCGCCAGGGCCGTCATCAGGATCGGGCGCAGCCGGTGCCGGCCGCCCTCCATCACGGCCTCGACGACTCCGTAGCCCTGGGCGCGGTACTGGTTGATCAGGTCGATCAGCACGATCGCGTTGGTGACCACGA
Source organism: Streptomyces sp. NPDC005774 (assembly GCF_042871645.1). NCBI lineage: Bacteria > Bacillati > Actinomycetota > Actinomycetes > Kitasatosporales > Streptomycetaceae > Streptomyces > Streptomyces sp. NPDC005774. Next base: position 165,147 of record NZ_JBIAIV010000014.1, read on the forward strand.
TGCCGATCAGCATCAGCATGCCGATCATCGCCGGGACGCCCATCGGGGTGCCCGTGACGATCAGCAGTCCGATCGCGCCCGTCGCCGCGAACGGGATGGACACCAGCAGGATCAGCGGCTGGGCGAGCGAACGGAAGGTGCCGACCAGCAGCATGAAGATGATCGCGATCGCCGCGAGCATCGCCAGGCCCAGGTTGACGAACGCCTCGTCCTGGTCCGCGGACACGCCGCCGATCTCCGCCGTCGCGCCCGCCGGGAGGGAGAGCGTGTTGATCTTCGTCTGGAGCTCCGCGCTGACCGCGCCGGTGTTGTCACCGGTCGGCCGGGCGGTGACGGTGGCGGAGCGCTGGCCGTCGATCCGGGTCATGGACACCGGGCCGTCCACCAGCTCGACGGTGGCGATGTCGCCCAGCTCCACCGGGCCCAGGGGCAGCTTCTTCAGCTCGGCCAGGGTGGTGGCGGGCTCGGCCGACCGGATGACGACGTCCCGCTCGGTGTCGTCGAGGACCACCTTGGCGGCCGGGGTGCCCCGGACCGCCTGGGCGACGGCCGCGCCGAGCGTCTGGTCGTTGAACCCGGCCGCCGCGGCACGGGAGGTGGCCTCGACGGAGATCCGCGGCACGCTCTGCGACAGGTCGCTGGTGACGTCCGTGACGTCGTCCAGCGAGGCCACGGCCTTCTGGACCTGGTCGGCCGCCTTGCGCAGCACCTGCGCGTCGGCCGCCTTGACGACGACGCTCAGGTCCTGGCTGCCGAATCCGTCACCGCCCGCGATGGTGGTGGTGCCGATGCCGTCGAGTTCGCCGAGGCCCTTCTCGATGCGCTTCTGCACGTCGGCGGAGGACGCGGAGTCCTCCAGCATGACCTGGTAGGTGGCCTGGTTGCTGTCCGTACCGCCGCCGAAGGCGGCCATGAAGCCGGACGAGCCGATGGTGACCTGGTGGTCCTTGACGCCCTTGGTGTCGCCGAGCAGCTTCTCGACCTTCTCGGCCTGCGCGTCGGTCGCCGTGAGGCTGGCGCCGGGCTCCAGCTCCTGACGGACCGTGAGGACCGGCTGCTCGCCCTGGTCGAAGAAGTTGGTCTTGAGCAGCGGCGCCATGCCGAGCGTGCCGATCAGGACGACGGCGGCGATGCCGAGGCTGGCCAGCCTGCGCCGGGTGGCGAAGCCCAGGACGGAGACGTAGACGCGCTGGAGGCGGCTCTTCGCCTCCTTCTCCTCGGCCAGTCGGCGGGCTTCCTCGGCGTCCTCGGGGGTGCCCTTCGGGGGACGCAGGAACCAGTACGACAGGACGGGGACGACCGTCAGCGACACCAGCAGGGAGGCGAGCAGCGCCGCGGTGACGGTGAGGCTGAAGGAGCCGAACAGCTCCCCGACCATGCCGCCGACCAGGCCGATCGGCAGGAAGACAGCGACGGTGGTCAGCGTCGCGGAGGTCACCGCGCCGGCCACCTCGCGGACGGCGACCAGGATCGCCTCGCGGCGCTCCTCGCCGTAGCCGAGGTGCCGCTTGATGTTCTCCAGGACGACGATGGAGTCGTCGACGACCCGGCCGATCGCGATGGTCAGCGCGCCCAGGGTCAGCATGTTCAGCGACAGGTCGCGCGTCCACAGCACGATCAGCGCGAGCACGATGGAAAGCGGGATGGACACCGCGGTGACCAGGGTCGAGCGGATCGAGGCCAGGAAGACCAGGATCACCAGGACCGCGAAGACCAGGCCGAGCGCGCCCTCGACGGTCAGGCCCTCGATGGCCTTGGCGACGGCCGGGCCCTGGTCGCTGACGACGGTGAGGTCGGCGCCCGCGCCGAGTGCCTCGCGCAGCTCGGGCAGCTTCTCGTCGACGGCGTCCGAGATCGCGACGGCGCTGCCGTCGTGGTCCATGGTGACCACCACGGCGAGGCTGGGCTCGCCGTTGGTGCGGGTGAGGGAGTCGGCCTTGGCCTCCTGCTGCTCCACCTCGGCCACGGAGCCGAGCCGGACCGGCTTGCCCTTGCCGGGCTCGCCGGTGACCATCAGGTCCTCGATCTGCTCGAGCGAGGTGTAGCCGCCGCCCACCTGGACGGTGCGGTTGGCGCCGTCCTCGTCGAAGGAACCGGCCGGGACGGTCGCGCCGCCCGCCTGGAGGGCCTGCATGAGCGCCTGCGTCGTGAGGCCGGCGTCGGCGAGCTTCGCGCCGTCGGGGGTGACGGTGACCTGGAGGTCCCGTACGCCGTCCACGGTGACCTGGCCGACGCCGTCGATGGCCTCCAGCTCGGTGACCACGGTCCGGTCGAGCTGGTCGGCGAGGGCCTGCTGGTCCTTGTCGGAGGTGACGGCGAGGACCACGGTCGGGATGTCGTCGGTGGAGCCGGCGACGACCTGCGGGTCCACGCCGTCGGGCAGCATCGCGCGGGCCCGGTTGACGGCCTGCTGGACGTCGGCGACGAGCTGCTTGGTGTCGTTGCCGAAGTCGAAGGACGCCATGATCACGGCGTTGCCCTCGCTGGCCTTCGAGGTGACACCGGAGATGCCGTCGACGGCCTCCAGGTGGGCCTCGATGGGCTCGACGACCTGCTTCTCCACCACGTCCGGGGACGCGCCCTGATAGGGGGCGATCACGGAGATCATGGGCAGTTCGATGGTCGGCAGCAGCTGCTGCTTGAGCTGAGGTATCGCGATCGCCCCGAACACGAGCGCGATGATCGACATGAGTCCGATCAGGGCGCGTTGCGCGAGGCTGAATCTGGCCAGCCAGGACATGGGTTACGGATCTCTCTTCTGTGAGCGTCTGGGAACGTCTGCGAGCGGTTGGAAGTGCGGTCTGAAGTGCGGTTGGGGGTGCGGTCGCCGGCACCGTCCGACGCGCGGTCACGGTCACGGGCGGGGGGCACGACGGCTCAGCCGGGTGCCCGTTCTACACAGTGGTGCATCGGAAGGGGCCGATCCGTAGGCCGGGAGTCCCGTTCCTCGGGGCGGCGGCTACTCCCCCCGCAGTACACGCGGTCGCGTTCAGTCCGCCCTCGGGCGGACCAGGCCGGACTCGTAGGCGGTGACCACCAGCTGGGCCCGGTCGCGGGCGCCCAGCTTGGCCATGGCGCGGTTGACGTGTGTCTTCACGGTCAGCGGGCTGACCTCCAGGCGTTCGGCGATCTCGTCGTTGGAGTGGCCGCCGGCGACCTGGACCAGCACTTCTCGCTCCCGCACGGTCAGCGAGCCGAGCCGCTGCGCGCGGGCCGGGTCGAGGTCGGCGCCGTCGGACGGGCCCGCCTGAGCGAGGAAGCGGGCGATCAGGCCCTTGGTGGCGGCCGGGGACAGCAGCGCCTCACCCTCCGCGGCGATCCTGATGGCGCTGAGCAGTTCGCCGGGTTCGGAGCCCTTGCCGAGGAAGCCGGAGGCGCCGGCCCGCAGCGACTGCACCACGTAGTCGTCGACCTCGAAGGTCGTCAGGATCACCACGCGGACCCCGTCGAGTTCGGGGTCCGCGCTGATCAGGCGGGTGGCCGCGAGACCGTCGGTGCCGGGCATCCGGATGTCCATGAGGACGATGTCGGCGCGCTGTTCGCGGGCCAGCCGGACCGCCTCGGCGCCGTCGGAGGCCTCGCCCACCACCTCCATGTCCGGCTCGGAGTCGACGAGTACGCGAAAGGCGCTGCGCAGCAGGGCCTGGTCGTCGGCGAGCAGAACGCGGATGGTCATGGGTTCCCCCGGGAGCGCTGGTCACGGGCCGCACCGGGCCGCGGACGGGTCACGAACCGTCCTGGGCCGCGGACGTGCGGGTCTCGACGGGCAGGATCGCATGGACGCGGAAGCCACCGCCGTAGCGGGGGCCGGTGGTGAGGGTGCCGCGCAGGGCGGTGATGCGTTCCCGCATACCGAGCAGACCGTGGCCGCCACCGGCGCCCGCGGGGGCTTCCTGCCGGCCGGCGCCGGTGCCGTCGTCGAGGACGGTGACCTCGAGGTGCGGACCCACCCGGACGACGCTGACCTCCGCCTTCGCCTCGGAGCCGGCGTGCTTCTGGACGTTGGTGAGTGCCTCCTGGATGACCCGGTAGGCGGCCAGGTCGACGGCTGCGGGCAGCGCGGGGGCGTGCTCCGGGCGCTGGTCCTCGCGGGCGACCAGGACGTGCAGGCCGGCATTGCGGAAAGTGCCGGCGAGGTCGTCGAGGCGGTCCAGTCCGGGGGCGGGCTCGGTGGGGGCCTCGGGATCTCCGGACTGGCGCAGCAGGCCGACGGTGGCACGCAGTTCACCGAGCGCCGAGCGGCTGGCCTCGCGTACGTGGGCGAGGGCCTCCTTGGCCTGGTCGGGCCGCTTGTCCATGACATGGGCGGCGACCCCGGCCTGGACGTTGACCAGGGCGATGTGGTGGGCGACGACGTCGTGCAGATCGCGGGCGATGCGCAGGCGCTCCTCGGCGACGCGGCGGCGGGCCTCCTCCTCGCGGGTGCGTTCGGCCCTCTCGGCGCGTTCCCTGATGGCCTGGACGAAGGCACGGCGGCTACGGACGGCGTCCCCGGCGGTGGCGCCGATCCCGGTCCAGGCGAGGATCCCCAGGTTTTCCTGGGCGTACCAGGGCAGTGGGCCGGCGATCATGGCGGCGCCGGTGAGGACGGTCATGGTGAGCAGGCCGACCCGCCAGGTGGTGGGGCGATCGGTGGCGGAGGCGACGGTGTAGAGCGCGACGACCACGCACATCGAGACCGGGGCGCGGGGGTCACCGGTGACGGACTCCACCAGGGAGACCCCGCCGGTGAAGGCGAGGACCGCGAGGGGCGCCCGGCGCCTCAGGACGAGCGCGGCGGCGCCGAGCACCATGAGGACCAGGCTGAGCGCGTCGGGTGTGCGCAGCGCCCGGGTGACGCCGTCGGGACCGTGCGGCTCCACCAGGGACCCGGCCACCATGCACACCAGGACGCCCGCGGCCAGGGCCGCGTCCAGGGCGAAGGGATGCGCGCGCAGCCGACGCCGGGCGCGCTGGAAGGTGCTCACGACCGTTCACCGTACGGGGTCGCGGAACCGTACGGGGGGCGGGCCGGTGGTGGACCGGTGGTGAGGACCGCACCTGTCTTGAACGGACCGACAGTGAGCGGTACGCGGGTGAACGGTACGGGTGTGAACGGTTCAGGTGTGAGCGGTTCGACCGCGGGTGGTCCGGCCGAGGGTGGCCCGGCGGGTCAGGGGTTCATGTGCCGGGGATCGGTCCGTCGACCGGGCCCGGGATCAGTCCGTCGCCGTCGTCGCTGAGCAGCTCCCGGACCTCCTCGATGGTCGCGTCCGGGGAGGGGAGGATGAGGTCGGAGGGCTCCAGGGCGTCGTCCGGCAGCGGCTCGCCGAGCTCGTGGACCCTGTGCAGCAGGGCGGTGAGGGTGCGGTGGAAGCCGGGGCCGTCACCGTTGTCCATCTCGACGACGAGTTTCTCGTCAAGTTTGTTCAGCTCGGCAAGGTGGCTCTCGGCCAGAGCCACCTGCCCCTCCCCCATGATCCGTACGATCATGTCGGCCTCCTGAGCCGCCCTCGCGGGGGCTCGGTCGTCGTCGGCACGGTCTCCCGTGCGGCGGTCACTGCTTGTCGAACCGCGGGGTGTCCTGCGGCTGCTGCTGGGCCTGGGACTGCTCGCTGCCGCCCTCGATGGCCTGCTTCTGGCCGGAGGTGCCCCCGGCCAGTTCGGCCTTCATGCGCTGCAGTTCCAGCTCCACGTCCGTACCACCGGAGAGCCGGTCCAGCTCGGCCTGGATGTCGTCCTTGTGCATGCCGGACTGGTCGTCGAGGACGCCGGAGGCGAGCAGCTCGTCGATGGCTCCGGCCCGCGCCTGGAGCTGGGCGGTCTTGTCCTCGGCCCGCTGGATCGCCTGCCCGACGTCGCCCATCTCCTCGGAGATGCCGGAGAAGGCCTCGCCGATCCGGGTCTGTGCCTGCGCCGCCGTGTACGTGGCCTTGATGGTCTCCTTCTTCGTACGGAAGGCGTCGACCTTGGCCTGGAGGCGCTGGGCCGCGAGGGTGAGCTTCTCCTCCTCGCCCTGGAGCGTCGCGTGCTGCGTCTCCAGGTCCGTCACCTGCTGCTGGAGGGCGGCGCGGCGGGAGAGGGCCTCGCGGGCGAGGTCCTCACGGCCCAGCGCGAGCGCCTTGCGGCCCTGGTCCTCCAACTTGGAGGACTGGCCCTGCAACTGGTTGAGCTGGAGCTCCAGGCGCTTGCGGCTGGTCGCCACGTCGGCGACACCCCGGCGGACCTTCTGGAGCAGCTCCAGCTGTTTCTGGTACGAGTAATCGAGGGTCTCGCGCGGATCCTCGGCCCGGTCAAGGGCCTTGTTCGCCTTCGCGCGGAAGATCATCCCCATACGCTTCATGACACCGCTCATGGGCTTCGCGCGCCCCCTTCTGACGGACTCCGGCTCACACTTCTGCGACAGACCCCACAGTACGGGCCCTGCATCCATTACCGCACTGTCCAGGGGTGGATGCGCTCATCCCCAAGGACGACTGCGCGTCCTCCCGATCCGGCGCAGGGAGTAGGTGATCCCCGGGTGCCGGCCGGACAACCCGCCCCAAGTCGCACACAACGCCCCCGTCTGTCTGTCCTCTACAGACGCGTGGTGTTGCCGGATCGTTCCCCCCGGGGCTGGGGTCCAACCCCGGATACCCCGTACCCTTGGGTTTTGTGTTCCGTAGCCGTGCCAAGGAAGAGAAGGCCCACGCCGACAAGGCGACGGTGACCGACTCCAAGCAGACCCGCCACCCGGAGGCCCCGAAGGGCCGTCCCACGCCCAAGCGCAGCCAGGCCCAGACCCAGCGGCGCAGCGTGGCCAATACGTCGATGACGCGCAAGGAGGCCGCCAAGCGGCAGCGTGACGAGCGTCGTGCCGCGATGGAGCGCCAGCGCCAGGCGCTGGCCAGCGGCGACGAGCGCTATCTGCCCGCCCGTGACAAGGGGCCGGTGCGCCGGTTCGCGCGCGACTACGTCGACTCGCGGTTCAACATCGCGGAGTATTTCCTGCCGATGGCGGTGATCATCCTGGTGCTGAGCATGATCCAGGTGCCCCAGCTGCAGAACGTCGCGCTGCTGCTGTGGCTCGTCGTGATCGTGATGATCGTGCTCGACTCCGCCGTGACCGGCTTCCGGCTGAAGAAGCGGCTGGCCGAGCGCTTCCCCGACGACAAGCGCCGCGGCGCCGTCGCCTACGCGCTGATGCGCTCGCTGCAGATGCGCCGACTGCGTCTGCCCAAGCCCCAGGTCAAGCGCGGGGAGCGGCCCTGAGCACCACGCCGTTCGTCGACGGCGAGGCACCGGCGACGGTGCCCGCGCAGGCCTCGCCCGCACAGGCCTCGCCCGGCCAGGGCGGGCCGTCCTGTGACCTGCGGGAGGTCGTCCAGCGGGAACTGCTGGCCCGCCAGCTCGACGAGCAGATAGTGGGACGGTTCCCGGTCGGGCGGCGGCTGCGCGTGCTGGACGTCGGCATGGGCCGCGGCACGCAGGCGCTGCGCCTGGCGCGGGCCGGCCACCAGGTGACCGGCCTGGAACGGGACACGGAGATGATCTCCGCCGCGCGCGCGGCGCTCGCCGGGGAGCCCGAGGGCATCCGGGAGCGGGTGCGGGTCGTCGAGGGCGACGGCCGCGACACCGGTGTGCACTTCCTGCCGGGCAGCTTCGACGTGGTGCTCTGCCACGGCGTCCTCATGTACGTGGCGGAGCCGGATCCGCTGGTGGCGGGGCTGGCCCGGATGCTCGCCCCCGGCGGCCTGCTGTCGCTGCTGGTGCGCAACGGCGACGCGCCGGCGATGCGGCCCGGCCTGCGCGGCGACTGGGCCGGGGCGCTGACCGCGTTCGACACGACGTGTCCCGCGGACGACTCGGACGCCGGAGTGCGGGCCGACCGGCTGGCGGACCTCAAGGCGACCCTCGCGGGGCTCGGGGCGCCGCTGCACACCTGGTACGGGGTGCGGGTCTTCACGGACACGGCGGTGGACGGGGCGCGCGTCGCGCACACCCCCGGCTGCCCCGACGACCTGGCGGCGCTCCTCGCGGTCGAGGAGCGGGCCGGCCGCACGGACCCCTACCGCGGGGTGGCGTCACTGCTCCACCTGTGCGGCGTACGGGGCTAGGACAGGCTCTGGCGGACGCGGGACGGGCGAGGGCCGAAGCCCCCGCCCGGAAGGTCATGTCGCCCTCGCCCGGATTCTCACGTCCGGGGCTTCACGCCCGTGGGTTCACGCCTCTTCCGCGTGCAGGCTCATCGGCCCGTAGATCTCCGTGGTGTCCTCCAGCAGCCGCACCTGGTCGGCGCCGCCCTCCACCAGGTCCTTCCAGTTCTCCCCGATCCAGGACTCGGCGTCCCCCTGCGTGGTGAAGTCCTCCGGCGTCACCGCGGGCTCGACCTGCGTCCCGTCGGCCTTCTCGAACCGCCACGTCCATGCCGCCATGTACGCCTCCGTGGGTATGAGCACCTGCACGACAGGAGCCGGATCATGGTCCGGCTCCTGGAGCAGAGCTTAAAGCCTGTCCGGCGGATGATTCGGGGATCATCGGTGACCGCGCCCGGCCGGGCGCGCGGGAGCTGTGAGGAGGGGCGAAAATCGGGTTCGTGGAACTCACTCTGCTCGGCACCGGTGCCCCCGCGGGCCTGCCCCGCCCCGACTGTCCCTGCGCCGCCTGCGCGTCCGCCGCCGGTCCCCGCGCGCGCGCCGCGACCTCACTGCTCGTGGACGGCTCGCTGCTGCTCGACCTGACGCCGGGCGTGGCGTTCGCCGCCGCCCGCGCGGGGCATTCGCTGGGCGGTGTGCGCCAGGTGCTGCTCTCCCATCCGCACGACGGCCCCGCGGTCGAGGTGCCCGCCGGGCTGCCGCAGCCCGGCCGGGTGCCGGACGGCCGGGAGCTGGCGCTGCTGACGGGCCACCGGGTGCGGGCGCTGGCGCTGGACGCGCCGGGCACCGGGTACGCGGTGACCGGTCCGGACGGGCAGCGGCTGCTGTACCTGCCGCCGGGCACGGCACCGGCCGGTCTGGAGGAGCCGGCCGAACCGTACGCCATGGTGCTGCTGGACGTCGTGGGGCGCCCGGACGCGCTGGCGCGGCTGCGGGCGGTGGGCGCGGTGGGGCCGACGACGGACGTCGTCGCCGTGCATCTCGACCACGACGTGCCGCCGGGCGCGGAGGAGCGGCGTCGGCTCGCGGCGGCCGGGGCGCGCGCCGTCCCGGACGGGACCACGCTGGAAGTGGGGGCCTACGAGCACGTTCCCGATCTGCCGCGCCGGACACTGGTCCTGGGCGGGGCGCGGTCCGGCAAGTCGGTGGAGGCCGAGCGCCGGCTGGAGTCCCTGCCCCAGGTGCTGTACGTGGCGACCGGCGGGTCCCGCAACGGGGACACCGAGTGGGCGGCCCGGGTGTCGGCCCATCAGGAGCGGCGGCCCGGGTCCTGGCGGACCGTGGAGACCTGCGATGTGGTGCCGTTGCTGGGGACCGACGGGCCGCCGCTGCTGGTGGACTGTCTGTCGCTGTGGCTGACGGACGCGATGGACTCCGTCGGGGCGTGGGACGACGCCCAGTGGGCGGACGGCGGGGAGCGGGCGCTCAAGGAACGGGTGCGCGAGCTGACGGACGCGGTGCGCGCGACCCGTCGGACCGTGGTCGCCGTGTCCAACGAGGTGGGTTCGGGCATCGTCCCCGCCACCGCGTCCGGCCGCCGGTACCGGGACGAACTCGGGCGGCTGAACGCGGCGTTCGCGCAGGAGTGCGAGCAGGTACTGCTGGTCGTGGCGGGCCAGGCACTGGTGCTCCGCGGGTTGGCAACTGCTGGGATTTGACCGAGCACGAGTGTGTTCTGGCGTGTGTAAGTGAGCGCTGGGTTCGCGGGGGGGGGGGGGGGGGGGGTGTCGTCATGTCCGGGGGGAATGGGAGTTCGCCTGCCGAATGCGTGACCTTTGCGCGTGGTGTTCGTTGGGCGGGGTGAGCAGGGCACGACGACTTGGCGAAGGAGTGTGGGGTGGGCGGTCTGCGGGAGCTTGCGGCGCCGTTTGTCGTACCCGGCCCGTCGGGGGTGGCGGTGCGTACCCGGCTCAGGCAGCTGACGGCCGTTGATGAGGAGGTGCTGCGGCGGGTGGGTGCGCATCTGGGCGCGCTGACCTGTCGTGACCTGAAGACGCGCTGTCACGACGGCCTCGATCACGACGCCGGGGCGTGGGCCGTGCGCAAGCGGGAGTTGACGCCGTTGTCGTCGGCCCGGTGGGCGGGTGCGATCACGAAGATGACGCATGATCAGTGGGCGCTGGCCCGCCGCTGCACGCTTGCCCACCTCCAGTGCCTTCAGGCTGGGGTGCGGACTCTGCGGCACCGGCTGGCACTGCCGGTCGGCTCGAAGGGTTCGAAGAGGGCCCTGAGTGGTTACCGCAGTCGGCGGGAGTGGCATGCCAAGGCCCGCCGCCTGCGCATTCTTGAGGACCGGCTGGAGCGGGAACGCACCGACTGGGAAGCCGGAACCGTACACGTGGTGCGGGGCGGCAAACGCCTGGCCCGGATGCGGCACCAACTGCCCGCCGCGCAGCTCACCGAACTCCAGTGGCGCGAACGCTGGGAAGCGGAACGGTGGTTTCTACAGGCGGACGGGGAGAGCGGGAAGCGGTACGGGAACGAGACCATCCGCATCGCACCGGACGGCCAGGTGAGCATCAGGCTGCCCGCCCCGCTCAAGCAGTGGGCGAATGCCCCGCACGGCCGGTACGTCCTCACCGGCCGGGTGGCATTCGCGCACCGAGGAAGCCGCAGGGTGCCGGTACAAAAAGAAGGGCATCGGGCGAGAGCCCGTGGCCGTACCTGGCACACCGATCCTGATTCGCTACGCCGACGA
>NZ_JBIAIV010000015.1:0-109626 GCF_042871645.1 Streptomyces sp. NPDC005774
TTGTTGGAAGCGTCAGAACTCCCATCATCCCAGGTCAGCGGGCACCTCTTCTGATTTCTCCGTCCACAGCCCGACCGCTACGCGGTGGATCGAGGCTGAGGGGGGACCGCTGCAGCAATGCAGCGGTCCTACCCGACGAGCGGTGGTTCGGCTTTCTGGCCGACCAGATGATCCGCCGCGGCGCGCACAAGAACGTGCAGGCGCTCGAAGCCGACATCCGCGCGTGGGTCAAGGACTGGAGCGAGGACCCCAGGCCGTTCATCTGGACGAAGACAGCCGAGGAGATCCTCGAATCCCTCGCCCGCTTCTGCCGACGGATCTCTGGCGCAGGACACTAGTCCCGCTCTCCCTCCGCTTGCGAGGGAGTGGTCCGGTCAGGCTCCGTGAGCTGTTCCTCCTCGTCCCGTTCTCCCTCGGCCTGGGAGGGAGTGGTCCAGTCAGGCTCCATGAACCGTTCCTCCTCGTCCCGCTCTCCCTCCGCCTGTGAGGGGGTGGTCTCGCTCATCACATCGCCTTCTTTCCGGTTTGCGGTTTCCGGTTTTCGCGGGCCGGGTCGTGGCCGGGGAACCGGAAGCCGCCGCCACGGGCTTTCGAGTTCCCCGGGTCCCCGGGGAAAGCGTGCGTCAACCATCCGCGGGTGCCCCGTAGTGGCCAGTGCCGTGCGGCACCAGCCGACGGAGGTGCCGCCGAACCCGCTCCGGGGACGACATCGCCCGGATTGAGAGCGTTCGAGGAGGGCACTCGATCGCGCGGGTGTACGGCCCCCTGACCCGTGGTGGAGAGGAGAGGCGCCCATGAGCGTCATCGAAGGCGCTGTCGACGTCGACGTCCCGGTCCGTATGGCCTACAACCAGTGGACCCAGTTCGAGTGCTTTCCCCGGTTCATGCGCGGCGTGCGCCGGGTGGACCGGTCGCGATCCTCCATGACGCACTGGGTGACCAGGTTCGGCGGCGTGACCCGCGAGTTCGACGCGGAGATCACCGAACAGCGCCCCGACGACCGGGTGGTGTGGCGCACGGTGGGGACGCCCCGCCTGACCGGTGAGGTGAGCTTCCGGGCGCTGGGGGAGACCCGTTGCCGCGTCGCCTTCCGTATCGATTTCACTCCGCGCGGTGCCGCCGAGCGGGCCGGGGACGCCCTGGGGCTGGTCCGCCGGCAGGTGCGGGAGGACTTCTGGCGCTTCAAAAAGTACATCGAGGGCCAGGGCCGGGAGAGCGGACAGTGGCGGGGAACGATCAGTGGCGGCCATGTGAAACCGGACTCCGACCGTCTGCCGCCGCGAGTGCCGAACTGGCCGACCGGCTGAGAGCCGGCCGTGACACCATATTCCATAAGGTGATATTCCGTAGATAGCCATAATTTGCCCCCTTCCATGCTCGGTGGGGAGCGGAGCAGGCGAGTGGAACAGAGCGGAAGGCTGACGTGGTGCGAGAGTCATCGAACGGCGATCCGGGCGGCGAGCAGGCGAAGGTCACTCCGCCGAAGACATGGGCGGCCGGTGTCCCGGCGGTGGCCCACGCGGTGCGGTACTCCCTCGCCGAGACTTCGGCCCGACGTACGGCACTGAACCTGCTCGACATCAACCAGACCAAGGGCTTCGACTGCCCGGGCTGCGCCTGGCCGGACCCCGCGCCGGGCCAACGCCACACGAACGAGTACTGCGAGAACGGCGCCAAACACGCCAACGACGACGCCACCACGCGACGCATCACCCCCGAGTTCTTCCGGCGGCATTCGGTCTCCGAACTGGCACGCAGCTCGGACCGGTGGCTGAACCAGCAGGGGCGGCTCACCCAGCCCATGGTGAAGCGGCCGGGCGCGGATCACTACGAGCCGATCAGCTGGCACGACGCCCTGGGGCTGATCGCCGACGAACTGCGGGCCATGGACTCGCCCGACGAGGCGATCTTCTACACCTCCGGCCGGGCCGGCAACGAGACGGCCTTCGTCCTCCAGCTCTTCGCCCGGGCCCTGGGGACCAACAACCTGCCCGACTGCTCCAACATGTGCCACGAGTCGAGCGGCGCGGCGCTGCACGAGACGCTGGGCACCGGCAAGGGCAACGTGAGCCTGCTGGACATCCACCACGCCGATCTCGTGCTCACCCTGGGGCAGAACCCGGGCAGCAACCACCCCCGCATGCTCTCCGCGCTGGAGGAGACCAAGCGCGGAGGCGGGCAGATCGTCGCCGTCAACCCGCTCCCCGAAGCGGGCCTCATGCGCTTCAAGAACCCGCAGAAACCAAGCGGGATCGTCGGCCGGGGCACCAACATCGCCGACCAGTTCCTCCAGATCCGGCTCGGCGGCGATCTCGCCCTCTTCCAGGCTCTGAACCTGCTCCTGCTGGAGGCCGAGGACGCCGCGCCGGGGACGGTGCTGGACCGGGAGTTCATCGACCACCACACCAGTGGGTTCGAGGAATTCGCCGACCACATCCGCACCACCGTCTCCTGGCCGGACGTCCTGGCGGCCACCGGCCTGGCCCGCCGCCAGATCGAGGAACTGCGGGACCGGGTCCTGGCCAGCGAGCGGATCATCGTCTGCTGGGCGATGGGACTCACCCAGCACAAGCACGCCGTGCCCACCATCCGTGAACTGGTGAACTTCCAGCTCCTGCGGGGGAACATCGGCAGGCCCGGAGCCGGCGTCTGCCCCGTACGCGGACACAGCAACGTCCAGGGGGACCGGACCATGGGCATCTGGGAGCGGATGCCCCAGGAATTCCTGGACGCCCTCGAACGCGAGTTCTCCTTCACTCCGCCCGCCCGGCACGGCCTGGACACGGTGAACTCCGTCCGGGCCATGCTCGAAGGCCGGGCCAGGGTCTTCCTCGGCCTCGCGGGCAACTTCGTACGGGCCGCCCCCGACAGCGACCTGACCGAGAAGGCGATGCGTCGCTGCCGCCTCACCGCGCACATCTCCACCAAGCTGAACCGCTCCCACGCCGTCTGCGGCGACACCGCGCTGATCCTGCCGACCCTCGGCCGCAGCGAGAGGGACTGCCAGAACGGCGAGGAGCAGTTCATCACCGTCGAGGACTCCATGAGCCAGGTGCACGCCTCGTCCGGACGCCTGGAGCCGGCCTCCAGCCACCTGCTCAGCGAGGTCGCGATCCTCAGCAGGCTGGCCCGCCGGACACTGGCCGACAAGGTGCCCGTGCCCTGGGAGGACTTCGAGGCGGACTACGGCACCATCCGGGACCGCATCGCGCGGGTCGTCCCCGGCTTCGAGAACTTCAACAGCAGGGTGCGCAAGCCGGGCGGCTTCGGCCTGCCGAACCCGGTGAACGAGGGTGTCTTCCCCACCCCCGGCGGCAAGGCGCTGTTCACCCTCAACGGCTTCGATTCGCTGCGCGCCCCCGACGGGCATCTCCTCCTGCAGACGCTGCGCTCCCACGATCAGTGGAACACGGTGCCCTACACCACCAACGACCGGTACCGGGGCATCCACGGCTCGCGTCGCATCGTGCTCGTCCACCCCGCCGACCTGCGTGCCCTCGGATTCGAGGACGGCTCCCAGGTGGACGTGGTCAGTGTCTGGGAGGACGGCACCGAACGCCGTGCAGAGGACTTCCGGCTCGTCTCCTATCCCACGACCGCCGGCTGCGCCGCCGCCTACTACCCGGAGGCCAACGTCCTGGTGCCGCTGGACAGCGTGGCCGACACCAGCAACACGCCGACGTACAAAGGCATCGTCGTACGCCTGGAGCCACGCTCGGGCGACCGCGCATCCGGGGCCGTGGAGCGCCCCTGACGACACCGGTGAGCGGCGTCGACAACGGCAGGTCGATGATCGGGAGCCGTGCCCATACCTCCCGATCCAGCCGTCCTGTATCCCGACATCGCGATCCATGGCAGCCTCGGCGCGGCGCTGCGGGCCGTGACAGAGGACCGTCTGACCTCTGTCCCGATGGCGAGCTCGGAATCCGAGCCACTGACCTTCGCCTCGATCGACTGCACCCTGCCGTACCGCAACCCATTGCGGATCGACGCCCGGCTCCACGAGCGGCGATGGTCGATCAGGGGCACCGACTCGTTCCAGGACCTGGAACTCCTCGACGGCAGGACGGATGATCTGGCGCAGGTCGCCGCAGCCGCACGGGCATGGCGCGACGGGGAAGCACTCGGCGACATCCGACGAGCCGCCCCGTTCGTGCACCTGAGCGGCCGCTTCGAGGTGCCGGACCTCGACCCCGCCCGCTTGACGGAAAGCGAGTGGCACCACCTGCGCACGGAGGCAAGCGAGCTGGAGTACCCCTGGGGACCCGCCTACCAGGCATTGGTCGAAGCAGCCCACGCCGAACCGGCACTGCGCCGGCTCTATCCCTTTACCAGCCACTGGGCCCTGCGTTTTTCCACCACAACTCGCCCGGGTATTACTGTCGTGGGACCGATACTGACCGCCCACGGTGTCGACCGGTACACAGTCTCCATGGCCATGGCAAGCGGGGACGGCTTCCAGTTCAGCACGGCACGTGAGGCGGTGGCGGCGGCCGTGCGCCAACTGGCTTCCGATCTTGCCCCGGTCGCCCTCGGCGGTTGACACAGGACCCGACTGCGGGGGCGGAATTCGGGCCGAGCCGCGAGGGCCCTGCTCGCCTTGTTCAGGCGGGTGAGGCATTCCTGCACGTCAGCGGGCTGAGCGGTGAGCGCTTCGGTTGTCGACGTTGCTCGGCTTGTGCAAATCACCAACGCCCAGCGCGCCGACGCCCGCCAGTTTCTCGGTGCTGCGGTTGAGAAGCGACCTACGACGCAGAACCGACCGCCTTCGTGATCTGCACGCGCATCCGGGCCGACGGGACGATGGCGTCCCGCTGTGTGGCGCAGGGGATCTCCGCGGCCCCGACACCGCGGGGCCGGAGACGGGTGCCCTGCGGAAAAGCGTGAGCAGTCGGCGGACATGTGTCATGTAAGCGCTCAAACGAGCGGCATCGGGACAGTGGTGGCCAAAGTGCTCACGCTTTTGGGGCGGTGTGTCGCCCCCGGGGCGTGGGCGAGTGTCCCGGGGGGCGACACGCGGCGAGGCCGCCCTCCCCCGGAGCGGTCACGGAGGACCGCCCGCACGAGCAGCCGGCCGCCCCCGGCAAGGCCCGGTACACCGCCTTGCCGGGTCGCTCGATCTCCCTCCCGCCGAGCGGCGCGACCGGCCCCGACCCGCGACGCCATCTTCAGATTCCTTACACCACACAGCGGGACGCCACGACGGGACGCACACCCCCATCCGCTTCGACCATGCCCGCAAGACCCGCAGGGCCTCACTGTCCCGCCCCTACGGACAGGCCGGAGGGAGCGGCGGCGGGTGGCCGTCGGGTGCAGGGCCGCCGATTCCGACCTTGGGCCCCATCGGGGCAGCGGCCAAGCCTTGGGAGGCCACCCGTCGCGGGTCGGCAGCGGTGCCGCCGCTTGCTCCATCAGTGGTCGAGGTCGACTCCCTCTCCAGCCGACGCGCGAAAACCTGTGATCGTCAGGGTAGACATTGGGCGGTGGTGTGGTTATGGTTTCTCTCGTAGCCGAGATCGAGCAAGGCCCGGCAGAGATGAACTGCCGGGCAGCGGTACACGCAGTTGCAGTACGTAGTGCGCAGGACGGTGCGGTGGTGGAGTTTCGAAGCCAGAGCGGTTGCAGGGCGGCGACGGGGCTGACGACCGGACCGGGTGGCCCGCAGTGATCAGGGGCCGCCGCCGGCAGGACCGCGGTTGACGCGGTGGCAGTACCGGTAAGTGCAGTTCGCGGTACCCCGCAGTGAAGTCAGTGAGCAGTACCTCGGTGAAGGCGTCGGCTGCGGGCGCGCGCACCGGGAGGTTCGGCAGTGGGGTTCCAAGCCGGAGCAGGCGCAGGACGGGCGACGGGGCTGGCTGTCGAAGAGTGGCGCTTCGCGAGGCCACCAGTAGTTCGCATCACCGGTAGTACGCAAGAGAGCAGTACCAGCAGTAGGCAAGTGATTGATCACCGAGGGAAGAACGGAGGAGCCAGGCGCCATCAGGATCGCCCGGGCGGATGTCTGAGCCCGGGTACCGCAGGACATCGATAGTGAGGTGGTCTCCGGTCGAGCAACCGCGATCCCCGCACCCCCGACAGCATCTCGGTCGGGTCTGCGGACACAGAAGGCCGGCGCAGTACCAGGGTCGGCAGATGGTATAGCAGTTCCTTCGGGGCCCTGGTGCCAATGGCACCAGGGCCCCTCCACGCGTTCCGCGGGGAGGGGCGGTGGCGGCACGCGACTCGTACGGCCGTCTCGATGACGACGGCCACCCCACCCGCACCATGGACCGGACCACCGGACCACCGGACCACCGGACCACCGGACCACCGGCGTCCTGGGGCGGTGCACCCGGGTTCCGGCGGATCGGCACGGCGGCGCCGACGTGTTCGTGAACGGTGACCGCTCTGCCCGCATCTTTGCGCTCCGGGTGGATTAATAGCTACGACCGCGAGGTGAGAGTTCAACGCGCCGCGTCGGGAGTGTTCTTACCCCACCAGACAGAATGGAATTACATATCACACGCCGGCCACTATGGCGTGCTACTGTCGATATCAGTTGCAGTCTTGGTTCCCATACTTCAAGCGCCTCCAGCGGCACTTTCAGCCGGGGAGCATTTTTGTATTTCCGGTCGTTCCGGGAGGGGCATCATCGCGGCGACCCGGTATCCGCATATTACGGGTCCCGGCGTGCTTACTGCCCCAAAGGAGATATGACATGGCGTCTGGCACCGTGAAATGGTTCAACGCGGCAAAGGGGTTCGGCTTCATCGAGCAGGAGGACGGCGGCGCCGACGTGTTCGCCCACTTCTCGAACATCGCCGCCCAGGGCTTCCGCGAACTGCTCGAAGGCCAGAAGGTCACCTTCGACATCGCGCCGAGCCAGAAGGGCCTGACGGCCGAGAACATCGTTCCGGCCTGACGCCGACGCCCACTCTGCGGCGGGGGTCCGCACCTCTCGGGGTACGGGCACCCGCTGCGGGCATTTCCCGTAGTGGGCTCACACGCGGGGCCGCCATTGCCCGCATCCGTACCTGATTCACTACAGGTCGGATTTTCTTTCCCATTCCGTTCGGCTCTTTCCGGTGATCCTCGCACCGCTTTCGCGTGACGGGAATTCCTTGATACGGGCCGCATCGAGGAAGGTTCTGAATGAACCCCGCACCTACGGAAGGTCACTCCTCCCACAGCCGGACCAGCGGCCCCGCTTTCGGCTCGCTCGCCCCGAGTGGTGGGAAAACGGTGGGCATGGATATCCGTCGCAGGAACAACATCACCGTCACCGGCCGTGTGGACGGGCCGGTGCTCCTGCTGGCGCACGGGTTCGGCTGTGACCAGAACATGTGGCGCCTGGTGGTCCCCCTGCTGGCCGAGGAATTCCGGTTGGTGCTCTTCGACTACGTGGGCTCCGGCCGCTCGGACCCTTCGGCCTGGAGCGAACAGCGCTACAGCTCTTTGGAGGGTTACGCCTCGGACGTGCTGGATGTCTGCGAGGAACTGGACCTGCGGGATGTGATCTTTGTGGGGCATTCGGTCAGTGCCATGGTCGGGGTCCTCGCAGCGGCCGAGGCACCCCAGCGGTTCTCCCGCCTGGTGATGGTGGCGCCGTCGCCCTGCTACATCGACGAGGACGGGTACCGGGGCGGGTTCAGCGCGGACGACATCGGTGAGCTGCTGGAGTCGCTGGAGTCGAACTACCTGGGCTGGTCGGCGGCGATGGCCCCGATGATCATGGGGAACGCGGACCGGCCCGAACTCGGCCAGGAGCTGACCACCTCGTTCTGCGCGACCGACCCGGACATGGCCCGGGTCTTCGCCCGCACGACGTTCCTGTCCGACAGCCGCGAAGACCTCAAGACGGTCACGGTGCCGACGCTGGTGCTGGAGTGCGAGAAGGACGTGATCGCCCCCCGCGAGGTCGGTGCCTACGTCAACGACGCGATCCCGGACAGCCGCCTGGTCACCTTGGATGCGACGGGGCACTGCCCGCAACTGAGCGCACCGCAGGCCACCGCGGTGGCGATCACCGACTTCATAAAAGCGGTCCGCTGATGGGCCGCGGCGGCCAACGTCCGGACGGGGAGCAGGACATGGAAGCCACCAATGTGGCCTTCGCCGTCCTGCTGGAGGACAGCGCGGAGGAGCTGTACGACCAGGCGCCCTGCGGCTATCTGTCGACGCTGATGGACGGCACCATCGCGAAGATCAACGCCACCCTTCTGGAGTGGCTGGGCCTTTCACGGCAGCAGGTGGTGGGACGGATGCGGTTCACCGATCTGCTCACCGTGGGCGGCAAGCTCTACCACGAGACGCACTTTGCCCCGCTGTTGCAGATGAACGGCGAGGTCGGCGGCATCGCCCTGGACATCAAAGCCACCGACGGGCAGCGGATGCCGGTGCTCGTCACCTCGAAGGTGAAGAGCAGCGACGACTGCGAACCGATGCTCATCCGCACCACGATCTTCGACGCCCGAGACCGCCGCGCCTACGAGACCGAGCTGCTGCGCGGACGCCGGGAAGCCGAAGAAGCGCGCCGGCAGGCCGAGGTCGACCGCAAACGACTCCAAGAGGCCCTCGCCGTCCTCCAGCAGAGCCTGCTGCCCGCCGAGCTCCCCACGGTTCCGGGACTGGAAACCGGCTCCCACTACCACACCGCCTCTCCGGATCTCCTCGGCGGAGACTTCTACGACCTGTTCCCCCTCGGCGCGGACCGGTGGGCGTTCTTCCTCGGCGACGTGTGCGGCAAAGGCCCCCAGGCCGCCGCAGTCACCTCGCTGGCCCGCTACACGCTGCGGGCGGCAGCCCTGCACGACCCGGACCCCGTCACCGTGCTGACCACCCTGAACACCGTGCTGCACGAGCGGTACACCGGCAGCGACCCCCGGTACTGCACCGCCGTCTTCGGCGTCCTGCACCCGGGCAGCGACCACGTCGGCGTGCACTTGGCCTCCGGCGGCCACCCCTCCGCACTGATCCAGCGCGCCGACGGCACCGCGCATTACCTGCCCACTCCCGACGGCATGCTCATCGGCGCCCTGCCCCAGGCCCAGTTCACCCCCGCCCGCACCAGGCTGTCCCCCGGCGACACCCTGCTGCTCTACACCGACGGCCTGACCGAAGCCCGCACCGGGCCCCAGCGTGAGCTCTACGGTGAGGACGCCCTGCGCGCCTTCACCTCCGAACAGCCCGCCACGGGACCCCAGGCCCTCATCACCGCTCTGACCGGGCTCCTCGCCGGCTTCGGCGACGGACTCGACGACGACACAGCGCTGCTCGCCCTCGGCGTGCCCGCCCCGCTCCCCACCCTCACGAGTGAAGACCTGACATGAGCCCGCTGACGATCACTGCCCGAGACGCAGCCACCGGTCCCGTACTGGAGATCACCGGTGACCTCGACCACACGACGGCACCCGAACTCCGTCAGGCCGTGAACCGTCTCACCCTGGCCGGTGGGCAACTGCTGGTCCTGGACCTGGCCGGCTTGGAATTCTGCGACTCCAGCGGCATCACCGCTTTACTGGCGGCACGCAACCTGGCTGTGGAACAGAGCGGCGACATGGCCTTGGCCGCAGTCCCCGCCAACACCGCCCGGATCCTGCGCATCGCCGGCCTGGACCGAGTCTTCACCCTCCACCCCGACACATCGACAGCCACCGAGTCCAGCTCCACATCCCGTTGATCATCAGGACCGCGCCACCGGACACCGGATCGAGCCCGCAGGAAGGGAGCGATCACCCTCTCGACGTGACGTGACGTGCCGATGACCTCGCACATGGAGTGCGTGGCGATTCCCGCGCCCACCGCGGAGGAGCTCTGCCCTGCGGTGGTGCGGCCAGGGTGTGTCGCTCGGGCCGTTTCCCTCAACGGGGTCGATGAGCAGTGTCCGCCCCCGTGCTGCTCCGGAGCCGTTGCGACCCTTGCCGCGCGACTTCCGCGAAGCCGAAGGTGCCGCCGCTCGGGCGGCCGACCGCGGGCTGCGCGTCCGCCGTGAGTGCGCCGCTCCGTTCGGGCACGGCCTCCGGGCGGGCGGCGGCAGACGGTGCGGCGGCAGAGGGTGCGGCGGCAGGGGGTGCGGCTTCCAGTTCGGCCGGTGCCCCGGTCACCGCTCGTGGCCCGTGGGCCGAGTCCGCCCGGCGTCGGCGGTGCCTCTGGGCGCGGCCGGTCGCCTGGTACCAGGAGGCGGCCAGCACGACTCCGAGCGCGGCTTCCACCAGATCGCCGCCGTAGTACATGACCTGGACGCCGGTGTGCAGGTCGGCGGTGGCGAGGACGGTGCCGGGCGACGGAGACGCGTACAGGGTCTTGGCGAGCACGGCGTGCGCGGCGCCGGCGGCCAGCAGGGTTGTCCCGCACAAGGGCAGGCCCCAGCGGCGGCGCACCGGGTCGAGCCGGCAGACGGCGAAGGTGAAGAGCAGCCCGGCGGCCAGGACGTGCGCGTGCACCACGGCGTGCAGCGGGGGACGGTGCTGCATGGCCGAGAACAGTTCCGTGCGGTACAGCAGCCACAGCCCTCCGACATCGAGCAGAGCCGCCAGTGGTGGGAAGACCAGCCAACCGACGGGGCGGGAACGCGCGAGAGACAGCAGACCCCGCCGCGCCGGGCCGGGAGGCAGAACGCGCAGGGCCAGAGTGAGGGGGCGGGCCAGTACGAGCAGCAGAGGGGCCGCCATGCCCAGGATCAGGTGCTGGACCATGTGGGCGGTGAACGGCCCGCCCGGCCGTGGGCCCGCGGCCGCCCACGCCACACCGGCACTCCCGGCGGTGAAGGACGCCCCCCGCCACCAGGACCAGGTGTCCCCGCGACGCCACAGACGGCGCGTGGCCGTCCCATAGGCGACGGTCACCAGGAGCGCGACCACCACGGAGGCCAGTTCCCACAGGTCAGACGGGCCGGGGCCCGCGGCCGGATGGGCGTGCGCGAGGATCACGACGCCGACCCGGACCGCCCGAGGCGGGCGGCGCGGACACCGAGCACCAGGCCGGTCAGGAGCAGAACCAGACCGCCGAGGTTCCAGGCCCAGTCGTACGGGGCGAGGTCCACGCCGTAGCGGATCTGGTGCAGGCGCAGCAACTTGTGGTCGACGATCCCGTCGAACAACTGAAAGAGCCCCAGCCCCAGGAAGAAGCCGGCCCACGAGTGGACCGGGGCCAGAGCGCCGCGGCGGCGAAGATCCGCGTAGAGGAAGAACCCGGCGACCAGCGCCAGCAGCTCACCGGTGTGCAGCAACCCGTCCGACAGGAGACCCACGCCGGTGGTGGAGCGGTCGTAGAAGTGGTGCCACCCCAGGATCTGGTGGAAAACGATCTCGTCGACCGCGGCCATCACCGCCGCCCCGATCACACCGCACACCACCATCGACCTGCGTGGCTCAGGCCCTGCCCGGCGGACGGGGGGCCGGTGGACCGATGCGTTCATGGGGGCTGCCTTCCCGATACGGACTCCACCTGCCGACCCGTACGCCTACCCACTCGCAGGGCGGCGAGGCGGCCGACCGCGGCATCCGGGTGAGCCGCCCGGCAACCGGACGGCGCCCCGTCCGGCCGGAGACTTCAGGGGGACGGGACGGGGTACTCGGCGGGGCGTGATCAAGCACGCACCGCGGCAGGGACCGGCCGCGAACGACCGCCCGGCACCGCAGGCGCTCCCGCGCCGCGTCGGGGGAGGAGGACGGTGTCACCCGTGAGGCTGCTACTGGTCTCCGATACGCATGTGCCGCTACGCGCCAAGCAGCTGCCCTCCGAACTGCTGGACGAGGTGGAGCGAGCCAACGTCGTGGTGCACGCGGGGGACTGGGTCGACGCCCCCACGCTCGACCTGCTGGAGGCACGGGCACGGCGGCTGATCGGTGTGTTCGGCAACAACGACGGTCCCGAGCTGCGCGAGCGGCTGCCCGAGGTGGCCCGAGCGGAGCTGGGAGGCCTGCGGTTCGGCGTCGTTCACGAGACGGGCCCGGCACGGGGGCGGGAAGCCCGCTGCGCCCAGCGGTTTCCCGACCTGGACATCCTGGTCTTCGGTCACAGCCACATCCCCTGGGACACCAGTGCGCCGGGCGGCCCGCGCCTGCTGAACCCGGGGTCGCCGACGGACCGCAGGCGGCAGCCGTACTGCACGTACATGACGCTCGCCGTGACGGACGGCGTGCCGGGCGAGGTCACCCTGCACCGGCTGCCGAGGCGCTGACCGGCGGTCCGCCCGCCACGCGGCAGAAGCCGGTGGAAGCCGGTCAGGTGACGTTCACCGTCGGGCCGTCCGGCGTGATGGTCGCCACCCGGCCCCGGTCGCAGTGGACGACTCGCTCACCGAGGCCGCGACGGTCCATCTCCTCGAGAAACGCGCTCAGCGGCGACTTCATCACCGTGTAGTCGTCATAGTGCACGGGAAGCACGAACCGCGGACCGAGACGCCGGCTGAGTTCCGCTCCTTGCCTGCCGTCCATGGTGACCACGAAACCCCCCGGCAGCCGAGTGCCGCCCAGGTGCAGAACCGCGAGGTCCGTGTCCGGGTAGCGCCTGCCGATCTCCTCCACTCCGTCGAAGAAGAGCGTGTCCCCCGACACGTACACGCGCAGGCGCACCGGCCCGCCCACCGGGCCGAACTCCAGCATGCTCCCCATGACCGGCGGCAGGAGACCGCGCAGAGGCCCGACGGCGTGGCGTCCGGGCAGCGCGGTCAGGCGAACCTGGTGGTCTTCCTTGGCGAGGGTGTGGTGCTGCCACTCCCGCAGACCCCTGACGTGGGGGAAACCCTGAAAGACCCGGAGACGTCGCGCCGCGTGCGGGGTGGTGAGGATGGGCAGGGCCCGGTCGAGGTTTCTGCGGGCCACCCGGTCCCAGTGGTCCCCGTGCAGATGGGAGAGAACAACGGCGTCCAGGTCGGCGGGAAGCTGGTCCACGGTGACGGCCGGCTCCTTCAGCCGCTTCGTCAGCAGTCCGTACCCCAGATGCGCGTGCTGCCCGCGGTGCAGGAAGTTCGGGTCGGTGAGCAGGTTCAGGGATCCGTACCGTACGAGCAGGGTCGCGTTGCCGATGAACTGGACGTGCACCGCCGAGTCGACCGATGACAGCATCGTGACTCCTTCCCTGTCCGGCGCGCCCCCGCAGCACGCGCTCCGCGTCACAGGCAACCTCTTCCCGAGGCGCCACCTCCGTCAGGCAGGCGCTGGGGCTCTGCCTGACGGACGCTCGCGAGGACGGCCGTCGGGTGGGCTACGGAAGAGGGGTGCCGCCGGTGGCGTTGACGATCTCGGCGGTGATGTAACTCGCCTGGGGCGAGGCGAGGAAGACGTAGCAGGGGGCCATTTCCGCGGGCTGGGCGGGCCGGCCCAGAGGGGACTGCTTACCGAACTCGGCCGTGTCGGGCAGGGTCGCGGGAATCAACGGCGTCCAGACCGGGCCGGGTGCCACCGCGTTGACCCGGATACCGTCCTGCGCCACCATCTGCGCGAGGCCCTGGGTGAAGGTGACGATCGCGCCCTTGGTCATGGCGTAGTCCAGCAGATGCGGGCTCGGCTTGTACGCCTGGACCGAAGCCGAGTTGATGATGCATCCGCCTTTGGGCATGAAGGGCAGCGCCATTTTGGACAGCCAGAACATGCCGTAGAGATTCGTGCGGACCACACGGTCGAACTGGTCCGTGGAGATGGCGCTGATTCCGTCGGGCTGGGACATCTGGTAGGCGGCGTTGTTGACGAGGATGTCGATGCGCTCGAACTCGGAGACCGCTCGTTCGACGAGTTCCCGGCATTGCGTTTCTTCGCGGATGTCGCAGGCGACCGCTACGGCCTTTCGCCCCGCTTCCTCGATCAGCCGCACCGTCTCGCGGGCGTCCTCCTCCTCCGATTCCAGATGGCTGAACAGCACGTCGGCGCCCTCGCGGGCGTAGGCGAGCGCGACAGCCCGCCCGATGCCGGAGTCCCCGCCCGTCACCAGGGCCTTGCGGTCGGTGAGGAGACCGTGCCCCCGGTAGGACTTCTCGCCGTGGTCCGGCGGCGGGTCCATGGGGCCCGTCCAGCCCGGAACCGACTGCTCCTGCTGGGGGAATTCCGGCTGGGGGTGCTTGGTCACGGGGTCGTGGGAGCCCTGTTCGCCGTTCGTCATCTTCCGCCTCCTGCGTCAGTAGAGGAGAACTTTCCTGTTCCCGGAACGGAGCGACCGAATCCAGGTGGTCTTCCCACGTGGGCCATGGGGAAAGGGCGGTACCTGGCGCGATGTCCGGCGGGCGGCGGATCCCTCGGATGCCTGCGAGAGTGAACGAATGAGGCCGGAGGGGCCGGGTACCGGAAGGCCTGGTGCGTCCGACGAGAGCTGGAGGACCGATGGCTGTACGACACCGATTGGTCAAACGTTCCGTAGAGGACGTCTGGGCGGTTCTCGCGGACAGTACGCGTTACGGCGACTGGGTGGTGGGCACATCGGATTCGCGGCCCGGAGAGGGCGTATGGCCGCAGGTCGGCTCCAGCATCACGTACAAGATCCGGCTGGGACGGTGGTCGGTGGCGGGAAGCACCGTCGTCCGGCGTTGTGAGGCGCCGCACGTGTTGGAACTGGAGGCCGATGGCGGGCGGCTCGGCACCGCACGAATCGCCGTCGAGGTTCGGCAGTGGGGCGAGAACGCGTTGGTGACCATGGACGAACACCCCCTGCGTGGACCGGCCGGGAAGCTCCACAACACAGCCGTGGACGCGCTGATCCAGCTGCGCCACCGCATGATGCTCGCCCGTTTGGCCGACACGGTGGAGAAGACCCCGAAACACGCGCACGAACCGGCCTGACAACGGGCCGGCCCCTGCCCGAGGGGCCGGGGAGCCCTGGGGGCCGGGGGAGCCCTGGGGGCCCGGCAGAGCGACGGGCCCGTCGAGAACGCCAGGAGGCGACGATGCCGGACGCGGTGGTCATCGGTGCGGGACCCAATGGTCTCGTCGCCGCGAACAAGCTCGTCGACGCGGGATGGAGCGTGGAGGTTCTGGAGGCCCAGCCGGAACCCGGCGGCGCGGTCCGCAGCGATCGCGGCGTCCACCCCGACTACGTGAGCGACGTCTTCAGCGCTTTCTACCCCCTTGCCGCCGCCTCCCCGGTACTCCGGGAGCTGGAGCTGGGGAAGGAAGGGCTCGCCTGGAGTCATGCCCCGCGCGTCCTGGCGCACCCGTTGCCGGACGGCCGGTGCGCCGTCCTCGCACGCTCGGCCGCCGACACGGCGGCGGGCCTGGACACGTTCGTGGCGGGCGACGGGGCCGCCTGGCTCGACCTGTGCAGCACGTGGGAGCGCCTGAGCCCGGACGTCCTGCGTGCTCTCTTCACCCCCTTCCCCCCGGTCCGGGCCTCTCTCCGGCTCGCCGCCGGGCTCCGGGCGGCCGGGGGTCTTCGCCTGGCACGGACCCTGCTGCTGCCCGTCCGTCGCCTGGGGGAGGAGTCGTTCCGCGGCGAGGCGGGACGGCTGCTGCTCGCCGGCAGCGCGCTGCACGCGGATCTCGGCCCCGAAGCGGTGGGCAGCGGGGGCTTCGGATGGCTGATGTGCATGCTCGGACAGGCCTACGGCTTTCCCGTGCCGGTGGGAGGAGCAGGGGCGCTCACGGCGGCCCTGGTGCGCCGGCTGGAGCGGCGCGGCGGTGCGGTCCGCTGCGGGGAGCGCGTGACCGAGATCGTCGTACGCGGCGGGCGGGCCGTCGGCGTACGCACCGCGGGGGGCGAGTCCGTACCGGCGCGTCGTGCCGTACTCGCCGACGTGTCCGCACCGGCCCTGTACGGCGAACTGGTCGACGCACAGCACCTCCCCGGCCGGCTGCTGAAGGACCTGGGCCGGTTCCAGTGGGACTCCGGGACCTTCAAGGTCGACTGGGCGCTGAACGGCCCCGTGCCCTGGACGGCAGGGCAGGCGGCCTCGGCGGGAACGGTCCACCTGGCCGACGGCGTCGACGGTCTCACCCGCTTCGCCGCCCAGCTCGCGACGGGCCGGGTGCCCGACCGGCCCTTCATCCTCTTCGGGCAGATGTCCACCACGGACGCCACCCGCTCACCGGCCGGCACCGAATCGGCCTGGGCCTACACCCACGTCCCGCAACGGATCAAAGGCGACGCGGGCGAGGACGGGCTGACCGGGCTCTGGGACCGGCGGGAGGAGGAAGCCATGGCCGACCGCATGGAGAACGAAGTCGAACGCTGGGCGCCGGGATTCCGCTCCCGCGTCACGGCCCGGCGTATTCTCTCGCCGCGCACACTCGAGTCCATGGACGCCAACCTGCACGAGGGCGCGATCAACGGCGGAACGGCGTCCCTGCACCAGCAACTGCTGTTCCGGCCGACGCCCGGCACCGGACGCCCCGAGACGCCGGTGAAGGGCCTGTACCTCGCCTCGGCCTCCGCACACCCCGGCGGCGGAGTGCACGGCGCCCCCGGCGCCAACGCGGCCCGTGCCGCGCTGAGCGGCCTCGGCCGCCTGCGCTCGGCCGACGCGCCGTGGAACACCCGTGCGGGACGGAACACCGGGGAGCAGCCACCGCGCAGGCGCAGCAGCGGTACGGGTGCTCCCGGCGGAGTGGGGTAAGCCGCCCGGCCCTTCGACCTGCCGCGTCGGCATGCGAGACGCCTGGTTGAGGACTCCGGCAGCCACACCGAGTGGCTTCGGGCAGGCAACATCCAGCACATGACGTATGTCGTCCAGCCCTTGCCCGGAAGCTGAGCCGGCCGCATCTGCCAGGTGGAGACATCTCCAGAGGGCCGGTCGAGTGCAGGCCCTCCTCACCGGGCGGCCGTGCTCGGTAGGTGTTTTGATCCCTGGCCGTGGGGTGGGTACGGCTGGATGATCTGGGTTGTGGGGGCTGACAAGACGGCTCGGCGGTACTGCCGAAAGTGCGGTGATCCGCTGCCGCGGACAAGGGCGGCGGAGGCGGTGTTCTGCTCGGGTCGGTGCAGGTCACGGCGGTGGCGGAGGCTTCAGCAGACCCGGCGGAGAGTCATCGCGATGCAGTAGGGCGAGCAGGCGGAGTGCCCGGTGTGCGGGCGGTCGTGGACGGCGGGGGTGGAGCGGTCGAGGGCGGCGGTGTACTGCTCGGACCGCTGCCGGGTGAAGGCATGCCGTCAGCGGCGGGCGTCACGGAACGGCGTCACGGAACGGCGTTACGGAACGGCGTTACGGAAACGCCGTAGCCGAACGCCTCGCGGTCACCTCGCACGCCCCTGGTCTTGCAGGGAAGTCGGGAGCGGTTGCCTGGTGCTTCGAGCGCCCCCGGTTCACGCCCTGCCCCGGCGTGTCGCGCCCGCGTCACGGTGGACGGTGACCGGGGCCGGCGCCCCTTCTTACCGGTCACGTCATGGTGACCGGGCCGGGGGCCTGCCCGTGATGATCACGGTGACGCCCGCCCGCTGAGCCGGCAGGACCGAGTTCGCCACTTCCGCTGACCTGTCGGCTCCCGCAGTGTGATGATCGAACCCGTGATCAGCAAGGGGACTGGACCGGCCGGACGCAGTACGTGGTTCGGGATAGCGGCGGCAGCGCTCCCGCTGTACCTGACGATGATCGCCGCATCAGCCGGCGCTCTGGTAGACACCGCGCTGCTCGGCAACCACTCCACCGCTACGCTCGCGGCCTTCGCCGTCGCCATGGCCGTGTTCAGCCCCGCTACCGCCACGGTGGCGGGCGCGCTGCGCGGCGTGATGCCGTTTGTCACGCCGCGCAAGGGGGATCCTGACCGTCTCCTGTCCGTGGTGCGCAGCGGGATGTGGCTCGCGATCACCGTGGGTGCCATCGCCGCGGCGGCGGTTGCGTCAGTTCCTCTGATCGGCCAAGCGGCCGGGGTCCCCCGCATCGTTCTCGACCAGCTGGGGATCTTCCCCTTCCTGCTGGCCGGCAGCGTGCTCGCCATCGCGGTCAGCTCGTCAGCTACGTCCGTCCTGGTTGCGCTGGGCCACTCAAAGCTGGTGATGCAGGCCGGACTGCTCGGCACTGCCGCATCCGCCACGCTCTCCGTCCTCCTCGTGGGTGGTCCCGGCCCGCTGCCGGGTTACGGCCTGACCGGGGCAGGCGTCGCCATGCTCGCCTCCAGCATGATCAGCGCCTGCCTCAACCAGGTGGCCCTCCGCCGCTCTACCGTGCTGATCGGCCGCTCTCTATATCCAGGCCGGCCTAATGTGAAGCAGGTCTGGACATTGGGCGCCGTGGGGATTCCGCTGGCCGGCACGGTACTCGTCAAGTTCGCCGTCCTGGGCGTGTTGACCTTCGCGGCGGCCAGGATCGGGACCAACAGCGCCGCGGTGCACAGCGTCGGCATCTCCCTGGTCAACCTCATCTTCACAGCTGCGGTGGCGGTCGGTCAGGCCACCATCCCTCTGATCTCCGACTATGCGGAGAAGCACGACCGCGTGAGTATCCGCCGCAGCGTTCGGGCGGGAACGTGGCTGGCACTGGCCGTTGTGGGGTTCATCGCGGCAACGGTGATGGTCCTCAGTTCGTGGGTCGTTCCGCTGTTCACCCAGGATGCCGATGTGCGGCCGCAGATCACGGACCTTCTGCCGCTGGTGCTGGCCGTGGTCGTCACCGACGCGCTGCAGGCAGTCGTCGGTTTCGGCCTCATCGGTCTCAAGCGCACCGTGCCGAGTTTCGTGTCGACCTTCATCTGCTACGGAGTCCTGGCCGCTGTCGCCGCTCCGGTAGCCACAGCCGGAGGGCTTGCCGCCCTGTGGACGGCTCTCGCCCTTGCCAACCTCCTCCAGGCAGTGAGCAAGGCCTACTCCTTTTACCGACACAGCACATTCACCGAGAACCGCGAACACGTGCCAGCCGCCACGTGAGAGAGGCACCGGCCGGTGCTGCGCTCCGTCCTCGACAGCAGTCGATGACCCCGCGGCGACGAACGCGCGGCGCCTTCTGACTGAAGTACGAGGTAGCTCAGGCTATCTGGATGCGCTCAAGCCAGGTCACCACCTGCCAATGAGTTCTAACCCGGTGTCAAGTTCAAAAACACCTACTTCAGCTCTGGTGCAGGCGTTTCAGGGCCAGGGAGAGCCCGACGCCCTTCGCGTGGTGCTTGAGCTGTTTGTGGTCGGGGTCGCGGTCGGTCTCGATCGTGAATTTTTCCCTTCTCCCGGTAATATCTTTCGGCTTCGAAATCGAAAAGCAGCACATCGTCGGCGGTCATCGGCTGCTCGGACGTATTTTTGTCCCAGAATGTCAATGCTCCTTTGAAGAACACCTCCGTCTCCGAGGTCAACCTGACCACCAGGCCGCCCTCCACTGTGAGGCAGTACTCGTAGAACGCCCTCTGATCCTCGTCCGGCTGATTCCCGCGTCCGTGCTCCGACTTGTGCCAGGACCGGGACTGCAGTACCCAGAATTCGTCGGTCCCGGTCCGCGGCACGTCGACGGTGTAGGTCTCCTCCCGCGTGAACAACCCGAACGGCCCGCTCCTGACCTGGCGGACGCGCTCCGACCGTTCGACGACCTGCCGACTCCCGCGTGGTGCCCGGGTTTCCCGGGCCACCTTTTCCGCCTGTGGCTGTTGTGCCCGATGGAGTCTCGCACCCAGGACCCGCATCTGGACGGGCAACCGGTCGAGGCACTGCGCAACGACGGGGAACTGGCCTACCTGGAAGGGGGGTTCCTGAAGCAGCCGGCGTGACAGACCGAAGGAGGCGTGCATGTCGGCCGGAGCAGCAGCCGCGCGTCACTTGCCGCAGAGGCGCGCAACGCTCGGCGCAGGCACTGGATACCCGCTGCCGCGAGATTGATCATGGGCTTGGCCAGCGGATTCGGCCGTGCTCCGGCTATAGCTCGAACGCCGGCTGCCTGGAGGCCTCGAGCGCGGCGTGGTGGGCTTCGGCCCGGGTACGGGCTTGGTGGTCCTGGCCGTAGTGCAGGTGGCAGCCCTGGCACATCGCGCGGAGGTCGGGGAGGTGGTGGTAGCGGGTGCCCGGCGAGCCGCCGAGGAGCTTGGCGATGGAGGTGATTGAGCGGTCTGGGGCGGGCAGGAGATCGCGGGCGGCGCGGATGACTTCCTCGGTGGCAACGATGCGCGGGCGGGCGAGGGCGTGCGGAGGGGCCGCTGATCGCGTGAATGCAGTCGGGCCATGGTGGACACCCGGCTCAGGGCACCTTCGCAAGGTTGCCGGCGATTGCGGCCTCCAAGGTGATGCTGTGGGTGGGGGCTGAGCTGTCCGCTGCCCAGCAGACGTAGCCGTCGGGACGGATGAGCAAGGAAGCAGCACCCAGGTCGTCGGCGGACGTGGCGCGGACGAGGTCGACCCGTGCGGGGAGACGGAGGTCGGCCGGGACGGCTCCGGCCAGGTCGAGCAGGACGGCGTGCCCCGAGCCGAACAGCGTCGACAGCCGGGTGGAGCCGGCCTCGGTGACCAGATCGGCGTCCGGCATGCGTTGTCCGGTGAGCGGATGGTCGCCGGACAGCTCGTAGCGCAGCGACAGGCCGGACATCAGTCCTGCGAGGTGGCGGTTGGTGTCGGGCAGTCGCAGCAGGTCGATGAAGATGTCGCGCAGGGCGGCCACGTCCTCGCTCGGGTTCGGGTCTGCCAGGACCCGCTGTGCCGACGTGTGGTGCAGGACCTGGGCTCCGACCGGGTGCCGTTCGGCGTGGTAGGTGTCCAGGAGGCCGTCCGGGGCTCGGTCCTGGAGGGTCGAGGCCAGTTTCCAACCGAGGTTGAACGCGTCCTGGATGCCGAGGTTGAGGCCCTGGCCGCCCAGTGGGGGGTGGATGTGTGCGGCGTCGCCGGCGAACAGGACGCGGCCCGCACGGTAGTGCTCCAGCTGGCGAGTGGCGTCGCTGAACCGGGAGGAGTTCTCCACGGTGGCGAGGGTGGTCTCATCGCCGTACACGGCGTGCAGCGCGGTGGTGATCTCCTCGGGGGAGACGGTGTCGGGGCTGTCGGTGGCGGTGTCCGCCTTGTCCGTGCGCCCGAAGGTGAAGCGGTACCGGTCGCCGCCGAGGGGGACCAGCATGGCCCAGTAGCCGTCCGCCTGGCGCATCAGCGTGCTCATGTGTCCGATCTGCTGCGGCACCAGCGGCGACACGGTGGACAGGCGGACATCGGCCAGCACCGCCTGATGGGTCCCGGGCCTGCCGGGAAACGGCAGCCCGAGCAGTTTTCGCACGGTGCTGTGGCCGCCGTCGCACGCCACCAGGTAGCGCGCCCGCACCCGCAGACCCTCCGCCGTCACGACCACACCGTCGTCGTCCGACTCGACCCCCGAGACGGCGTTTCCGCGCAGAACCCGCGCGCCGACGGCGATCGCCCGCTCCTCGAACACGTCCTCGACCTCCCACTGGGCGATCGCGATCGGGAAAGGGTGCCTGGTCTGCCAGGGGGTGCAGTCCAAGGGCACGGGCAGGGCCGCGAAGTGCCCGCCGGCCGGCGCATGGGGCGTGGCCCGCTTCAGCAACGGCTCCAGCAGTCCGCGCGATTCCAGCAGCTCCGCGGTACGCGGCTGGATCCCGCCGCCCTTCACCTGCTCGATGCGCTGCGGCAGCTTCTCCAGCACCAGCGCCTCCACCCCGGCCAGGGCCAGCTCGTACGCCAGCATCAGTCCGGTCGGGCCGGCGCCCGAGACGACGACCTCGGTCTCGATCTCAGCCAGCATCCTCACTCCATCTCACTCGTCTCTCGCCTTGGTGGAAATATACACCGGGTGCAGAAATGCCCTTGGGGGAGCTTTCTGTTACGGTGTGCGTCGTGGACGGCAAGCCAGGACTGCGGGAGCGAAAGAAGCAGCGGACCCGCGCGGCGATCTCCGATGCGGCGATCGCGCTGTTCCTCGAACACGGCTTCAATCAGGTCTCAGTGGTCCGGGTGGCCGAGGCGGCCGAGGTGTCGAAGCGCACGCTCTTCGCCTACTTCCCGACCAAGGAAGACCTCGTGGTGCATCGGCTCGCCGACCACGAGACCGAACTCGCACGCGTCGTGCGGGCCCGCCCACCCCGCACTGACCCGCTGACCGCGGTGCGTGAGCACTACCTCAAGGGGCTGCGCGAGCGGGACCCGATCACCGGACTCAACGACCATCCCCAGGTGCGCAGAGTCCACCGGATGATCGTCGACGCGCCCTCGCTGGTGGCCCGGATGGAGCGGTTCAAGACCGGCGCCGAACGCGCGCTCGCCCAGGCGCTGCACGAGACGGCAGCCATTCCAGAACTCACGGCACGGCTGGCCGCCGCCCAGATCGTCGTGGTCCGCTGGACACTGGCAGAGGACAACGCCGATCGCCTGGCGGCCGGAGAGTCGGCCGACGCCCGCTATGCGGGGGCGGTGGCTGACGCAGAACACGCCTTCGCGCTGCTGGAGAACGGGTTGCGACAACCGTTCCCGCAGCAGTAACTGTCGAAAGCCAAGTACTTTACTGGTGAAGAGGCGGTATTGCCGGTGTGCATGATTCCTCAGCCTCACCACGATGGCACCACAGGCCTGTCCTGAGGTGGGAGGCCCACAGGCCATACGCCGGAGCGGCAGTCGTGTGATCATGCCCGCACGACAGCCGGCCGGATCATCTTCCTTAACGGCACGTCCAGTTCAGGAAAGTCGAGCATAGCCTGCGAACTGCTCAACGTTCTCGACGACGGTGTCTTCTTCCACTTGGCGGTGGACAGCTTCAACGTGATGCGCACCAAGCGGGCCCTCGGCCCGAGGAGCTCGACACGGCGCTGCGACGGACCAGGATGGGCTTCCACCGCTCGATTGCGGCCATGGCCGAGGTGGGCAACGACGTGATCGTGGACCACGTGCTCAGCGAGCCGTGGCGGCTGCTCGACTGCCTGTCGGTCCTGCACCCCGAGGACGTGCTGTTCATGGGTGTCCACTGTCCGTTGGAGGAACTCACGCATCGGGAGCGGGCACGCGGAGATCGCCCGCCCGGCCTTGCCGCGCATCAGTCATGTCCGGCCTTACGAAGATCTTCGCCCGCAGGGTGCCGGTGGTCAGGCGTAGTTCCAGGGCCAGTGGGAACAGCCCGGACAGCAGCCGGTCCGCCTGCCCGCGCTCACCGGTCCAAGGCAGCATGCAAGGGCGGAACGGCCGACCGCTCGCCGGTGCTCGCGTCCGCGGTCCGGTCCGTGCGGAGGGGAAGGGCCGCTGTTCGCACGTCTGTCCCGGTCTGTCGCTCGATCCGGTAATGCACGCCCTGCGCAGTGAGCGTGGCGTCAAGCTGATGCCGACGGTTGCCGCGAGTCGGCGACCGCGGTGGGTGAACCGGTACGAGGGGGCATCAGCATGACCGACACTCCGCGCAGTGGACCGCGCGCCGAGGAGCAGGCGGTTCTGCTCGTCGCAGGGCTGGCGGACCTTGCGGTGAGCACCGTGGGATCGGCCGTCGGGACGGTCCGGCAGATGCTGCGCCGTTCCGACGGCGCCGACATCGCCAAGGACACGCAGCAGGACCTGATGTCCCGGGGCCGTATCGCACTGGACCGCTGCGCCGTCGCCCCCGCCGCCCACCTGGAGGTGCTGGCCCAGCACGTTCTCGCCCGGCGGGCGGCATGCGGTGGCGATGTCTGAGCGGTGGGAGCCGGCCGCGTTCAAGGAACGCATCGACACGATTCTGGGTGAATTCCTGGTCGAGGAAGCCGGACACCTCGTCCGGATCGACCCCGCTCTCCAGCCGGTGGGTGAACAGCTGCAGTCGGCGGCCGGGCACGGCAAGCGGCTGCGCGCGGCCTTCTGCTACTGGGGGTGGCGTGCCGCCGGCCAGCCCGACAGCGACGCCCTGGTGCGAGCGGCGGCCTCCATGGAACTGATCCACGCGGCGGCGATCGTCCACGACGACATCATCGACGACAGCCTCCTGCGCCATCACCTGCCCACCGTCCACACCGCCCTGCGGACCTACCTGGCCGGGCGACCGCGGGCGCGCTCCGCCGCCCGCTCCCTGGCCATGCTGGTCGGCGATCACCTGATGTCCCTCGCAGGGCAGTTGTTCGCCGTGAGCGGCCTGCCCGCCGCCTACCTCACCCGAGCCCGGCCGATGTGGGCGCAACTCGCCCGGGAACTGATCGCGGGGGAGTGCCTGGAGATCCTGAGTACGGGCACCGGTCCGGACCCGGACGTGTCCCTGAAGGTCGTGCGTTACAAGACCGCCAAGTACACCGTCGAGCAACCCCTGCTCATCGGCAGCCTGCTCGCGGGCGCCTCCCCCGTACTGCGTGCCGGCCTGTCCGCCTACGGGCTGCCGCTGGGGGAGGCGTTCCAGCTGCGCGACGACCTGCTGGGGCTGTTCGGCGAGCCCGGTGACACGGGCAAGGACAGCCGGGACGACCTCCGCGGCCACCGGCCCACCACCCTGCTGGCCAAGGCCTGGCAGGCCGCTCTTCCCGCCCAGCGTGATCACCTCGCCGGCGTGTTGGGACGCCGGGACCTCGACGAGGAACAGTTGCGGGACGTGCGGGATCTGATGACCGCGCTCAAGGCCCCCCAGGCGGTGGAGCACATGATCGTCTCCCGGGTGAGGGAAGCCGTCGGCCACCTCGACGGGCTCGGCATGCCGCAGCACGCGCGGCGGGCCCTTACCGATCTTGCCCGCTCCGTCACCGACCGCCGCAACTGACGTCACCGACCGCCGTAACTGACGTCACCGACCGCCGTAACTGACCCGTCCGTAAAGGCCGTCGGCCCAGGTGCCGTGCTGCCCGATGAACAGGGACCGCTGACATGACGACCTACACCGAAGCCTCGATGAACGCCCTGCGCCACTCCGGCGACGAACTCGCCGACGCCGTCGTGGCCACCCTGTTCGAACGGGGAGAGGTGGGCACGTTCAACACCCTGATGCGCCACGTCTCCACCGCCGGCTCCCCCCTGCCCGAAGGGCTGCCCTACGTCGCCCGCGAGTACCTGCAGGCCACCAGCATGCCGCCGTCCTGGGTGGACTGGGGCGAGATGGAGAAGGCGCGGCTGTTCTTCATCGACAACAACGTCCACATCTCCACCGCGCTGTCCTTCGCCTCGATGCCCGCCTGCTACGTCGTCCCGCACGTGGCGCGGCTGCTGTCCACCACCCACGGACTGGACTACCCGTCCAAACGGATGGCGGAGACCGGCCAGTTCACCGTCTACCTGATGCAGCCCGACGCCTTCGAGGCCGGCAGCCGCTTCCTCCCCGCCGCGCAGAAGGTGCGCCTCCTGCACGCGTCGATCCGCCACCACCTCAAGCGAGAGAACCGCTGGGACACCGAGACGCTCGGGACGCCGATCTGCCAGGAGGACCTGATCGGCGGCCAGATGTTCTTCTCCCTCCTCGTCCTCGACAGCCTGCACCGCCTGAACATCCACATGTCCACCGAGGGCGCCGAAGCGTACTTCTACGCCTGGCGCGTGGTCGGAGCGATCCTCGGCGTCGACCAGGACGCCGTGCCCAAGAACCTGGAGGAAGCCCGGCAGTTCCTCGACCTGTACATGATCCGCCACATGGGCCCCTCCGAGGAGGGCGCCCACCTGACCCGGCAACTGATCGACCTCTACGAGGACGTCGTCCCCGGCACCTTCTTCGACCCCATCGTCTCCGCCCTCATCCGCTACCTCATCGGTGACACCTGCGCCGACTGGCTCCAGGTGCCCCGCACCGCCTGGGACAACGTCGCCAAGGCCGTCCCGTCCCTGCTCGGCGTCCTGGAAGGCATCGAGGACCGCTCTCCGCTCGGCGCCTGGGCCCTGGACCGCCTCGGCCACCTCACCACCGTGCTCGAGCTGTCCTCCCTCACCCGCGGTCGCGTCATGCACTACGCCATTCCCGAACAGCTGAAGAAGGACTACGGGGTCAGTGGCACCGTGCGCCGCTCCCACCGCTGGACTCCTCCCGCACCCACGGTCACGACCTGAGGGTGGGGCCGGCCCAGTACTCGTTCCCGTAGTCGATCGGGCTCTTGAACCCGCGCACGCTGTGTAGGCGGCGGGTGTTGTAGAGGTCGGCGATCCAGGTGGCGATCCTGATCCGGGCCTCGGTGCGGGTGTGGAAGGTGTGAAGCTTCCCCGCACGGGCCGACGCCGCTCTCGTCGGGCTGCTGCCGGAATTCTGCTGATCTCGGCCGCCGGTGCCCTGGCCCTGGAGATTCGGCGGTGTGCCGACCGCCCTGGCGGTCGGCGTGCCAACGCTGTGCGGCGCCGTGGTGGGCGTACTTCTTATGCCAGGCCATTCCCGCTCGAATCCGAGGTAGTCACCATGTCTCCCACCCGCGGCGCAGCCTCGTCCATTGCCCCGCCCGCACCGGGCCGGCCCGATCGGCCGCGCGGTGGCCGGTTCGGCGCCCTGGCCGTCTGGGCGCAGCGTCACCGCTGGGCCGCCCTGCTGCTCTGGGTGGCCGTCCTGGCCGCCGTCACGCTGGGTTCGCAGGCCGCAGGCTCCGCGTACAAGAACGACTTCTCCCTGCCGGGCACCGAATCCCAGGCCGCCACCGACCTGTTCAAGAAGCACGGTTCCGCCCAGGCCGGCGACAGCGTCGAGATCGTGCTGAAGGACGGCCGGGGCATCGACGGCCGCAAGGCCGCCGTCGAGGAGATGCTGGCCGAGGTGAAGGGGCTGCCGAGCGTCGCCGAGGTACGCAGCCCGTACGCCGATGCCTCCGCCGTGTCCGAGGACGGCACGATCGGCTACGCCACCGTGACACTCGAAGGCAAGGCCGAGGCCGTGCCCGAGGAGGACGTCACCGCGATCATCGACACCGCCAAGGGTGCCGAGGCGGACGGGCTCCAGGTCGAGCTCGGTGGCGAGGCCGTGCGCGGCGCCCAGGAGAAGGGAGCCCCGACCGCGGAACTCGCCGGCATCCTGGCCGCCGTGATCATCCTCGGGCTGCTCTTCGGCTCTGTCGTGGCGGCCGCCGTACCGCTGATCACCGCCCTCTTCGCGGTCGGCGCCGCCATCGGCCTGATCGTTCTCGCCTCGCACGTCTTCACCGTCGCCGACTTCACGCCGCCCATCACGATGCTCGTCGGACTCGGCGTCGGTGTCGACTACGCCCTGCTGATCTTTTACCGCTACCGGCACGAGCTCACCGACGGCGCCGACCCGGCCGAAGCCGGCCGTAGGGCCCTGGACGCCGCCGGTCGCACGGTCTTCTTCGCCGGATGCACCGTGATCATCGCCCTGCTGGGTCTGGTCGCGCTCGGCCTCGGCTCGCTGCAGGGCATGGCCCTCGCCCTGGCACTGACCGTGCTGACCACCATGGCCGCCTCGCTGGTCCTGCTGCCCGCACTGCTGGCGGTGGTGGGCAAACACATCCAGCGCCGCGTGCTGAAGCACGCGGCCAAGGCCACGGCCGAGGGCAAGGTCGAAGGCCGCCGCTGGCGGGCCCTGGCCGCAGCCGTGCAGCGCCGTCCGCTGTCGGCGCTACTGGTCGCCGTCCTCGCCCTGCTGGCCCTGTCCGCACCGGCGCTGGGCATGCGGCTCGGCTTCGCCGACGCGGGCAACGACCTGAGGACCACGACCTCCAGGCAGGCCTACGACCTGCTCGCCGAGGGCTTCGGTCCGGGCTTCAACGGTCCGCTGGTCGTCCTGGTGCAGGGCGACGAGGCCGTCGGCAAGGGCGTCCAGTCCGAGCTGGCCAAGGCCGAGGGCGTGGTCGCGACCACCCCCGCGATGCCCTCCGAGGACGGCACCCTGTCCACCGTGATCGTCTTCCCGAAGACAGCACCGCAGGACGAGGGAACCACCGATCTCGTGCATCACCTGCGCGATGACGTGGCCCCGGGGCTGGAGCGCGACACCGGGGCCGAGATCCTGGTCGGCGGTTCCACCGCAGCCTCCCAGGACTTCGCGGACACGGTCTCGCAGCGGCTGCCGCTGTTCGTCGCCGTCGTCGTCGGGCTGTCGTCGCTGCTGCTGATGCTGGTCTTCCGGTCGGTGCTGATCCCCATCAAGGCAGCCCTGCTGAACCTGCTCTCGATCTCCGCCGCGCTCGGCGCCATGACCCTGGTGTTCCAGCAGGGCTGGTTCGGGGTGCAGCCGGGGCCGATCGAAGCCTTCCTCCCCGTGCTGATCTTCGCCATCGTGTTCGGGCTGTCCATGGACTACGAGGTGTTCCTGGTCTCACGGATCCACGAGGAGTGGGAGCGTACGAAGGACCACTCCCTCGCGGTGCGGGAAGGACTGGCCACCACCGGCAAGGTGATCATGGCGGCCGGGGCCATCATGGTCGTGGTGTTCGCCGCCTTCATGCTGAGCCCCGACCGGATGCTCCAGCAGTTCGGGCTGGGCCTCGCCGTGGCGATCCTGATGGACGCGGTGGTCATCCGCTGCCTGATCGTCCCCGCCGTCATGCAACTGCTCGGCAAGTGGGCCTGGTGGCTGCCCGCCCCGCTCGCCCGGCGACTGCCCAAGGTGGTGCTCGAGCGCCCCGCGGACGGCTGACGACCGACCGGGAAGAGCCTGCCCCTGATAGGCGGATTCCAACGAGCGTCACTCCACGTGGCTGGTCGGATCAGGCGGCGAGGAGTCCACGCATGCGCTCGGCCGGACACCCCGGCCGAGCAGGTGTGGGCGGCCGGCGCCGACACGGTCGCGGAAAAGATCTACGGCCCACATTTCGAGGAACTCGCCCGGCAGTGGTGCTTCGAACACGCCGCACCGGAGACCTCGGGTGGCCGGGCCAGCTGGGTTCGCCCGACCGAGATCGCCTGCCGGGAACACCGCCGCGGGCATGAACTGGACCTGGTGGTCGCGGAGTCACCGGCTTTCGGCACCGAGCGGATCACCGCGATCGGAGAGGCCAAGGGCACCGCCACGCCCGTCGGACTGCCGCAGCTCGAGCGCCTCGAGCACCTGCGGGGGCTGCTGCCCAGCGCCAGGGTCGGGGCCCTGCTCGAACTCCTGATCTTCGCCCGCTCCGGTTTCACGAACGACCTCCGGCGCGAGGCCGGCCGGCGCAACGATGTGGAACTCGTCGATCTGGGCCGCTTGTACCAAGGGGAGTGACCTTGTGACAAGAGCGAGGCGACTGGCTGACACCGGGCCCGCTTCTGCGACCCTCGCCGCCGGCCTGCCCCTGCCGGCCCCGTATGTCCGGGCCGCTAGGGAGCGCGGCCGCGCCGTCGACCATGGTGGGCGCGGGGTTCGGCGCGGACGAGAACCGGGGCCGTGGCCTGGTCCTCGTCGACGCGCTCGCCGTCGACCGGGGCGTACGCGACCGCCTCGGTCCGGCGAGACGGTACGGGCCGAGTGTGCGACGGCTTCCCGGGCCTGACAGCGCATGATCGCGGACATGTCTGACCGGAGCCCGGTGGGATCGTCCGGAGGCCCGGTGGGAGCGTCCGGAGGGCGATTGCCTGCCACGGCGGACGGAGGGTGAGCCGGTCGGTGGTGGGTGACGAGCGCACTCGCGCCCTGCGGATGAACACCAGAGGTGAGCGGGCCGGCACACGAAAATTGGACATCCCGTACAGTCGCAGGCGCCGTTTTGGAACAATGGATTGACGATGACCTCCGAGACCTCCCAGATGCCCGAACTCTCACAGCCCGCCGGCCCTGCCCCCGCTGGTCCCGCCCCCGCCGACTACTCCCCCTTCGCCCACCTCACCGTCCCCAACGCCCCCCTCTACCGGCAGGTGATGCGCGCCTTCCTCACCGCCAAGGAGCGGTTCGCGGTGCATCTGCGGCCGGAGGACGTGCACGCGGCCCTGGACGCGGGGAGCCGGCCCGCCGACGTCGAGGCGGTGACGCAGGCGTTGGACAAGCTCGTGGACTGGGGGAACTTGCGGGCCGATCCGGACCACGCGCGGGTGACGGCGGTCGAGGACTTCTACCGCAGGCGCTTCATCTACCAGCTCACCCGGGCCGGTGAGGCCGCCGAGGCGGCGCTGGGGACGTACGACGAGGTGCTGGGGCGGCGCGGTGAGCTCCAGGCGGTCGCGCTGCACGACATCGTCACGCAGTTGCGGGCGCTCCTGGTGATCGCCGCGGAGGAGGAGCCCGACCCGGCCAAGGCGTACGTCGCCCTGTCCGTATTGACGGCGCGGTTCACCGACCTCGCGGACAACGCCCGCGCCTTCATGGGCTCGCTGCAGCGGACCATCGACCTGCACGACATCGAGGTCGAGGCGTTCCTCGCGTACAAGGACCGGCTGATCCAGTACCTGGAGCGGTTCATCCAGGACCTCATCACCCTCGGCGGGCGGATCGCCCTGCTGATCGGGGAGCTGGAGGAGCAGGGGAGGGTGGAGCCGCTGCTGCGGCTCGCCGCTGCTCGCGAGTCCGCCGACGCCGCTCCCGAGGACGCCGGGCACGCGGAGGCCGCGGCCTACGAGAAGTGGTCCGCCCGGTGGTCGGGGCTCGCGCAGTGGTTCGTGTCGGGGGAGGGGCGGGAGTCGCAGGCCAGGCTGCTGCGCGGTCGGGCCCTCGGGTCGATTCCGCAGCTCCTGGCGGTGGTACGGCAGCTCAACGAGCGGCGGGCCGGGCGGTCCGACCGCTCGGCCGACTTCCGCACGCTGGCGCGCTGGTTCGCCCAGGCGCCGGACGACGCGGCGCGGCACCGGCTGTGGCGGGTGGCGTTCGGGCTGCACTCCTCCCGGCACCTCACCGTCGACGCCGACACCCTCGCCGAGCGGGCGGCCTCACCGGAGCCGGCCTCCACCCCGTGGAGTGAGGCTCGACCGCTGCGCATCAGTCCCCAACTGCGCCGGACCGGCAGCTACGAACGACGCGGCAAGCCCCGCAAGGTGGCGGACCGGGGCGAGGCGAAGCGCAGGCTCGCCGAGCTCGCCGCCCGGCAGACGGAAGAGACCCGGCGGGCACGGGACCGGCTCGTGACGGGCGGGCAGGTGCGGCTGTCCCGGCTCGGCGAACTCGACCCGCTCACTTTCCAGTTGTTCCTGCGCCTGCTCGGCGACGCGCTCGCCACCTGGCGGCCGGGCACGACCACCACCGCAGCCACCAGCGGGGACGGCTCCATGGAGATCCGGCTGACCGCGCTCGACGACGGATCGACGGCCGAAGTGCACACCCCCGACGGTGTGTTCAGCGGCCCCGACCACCTGATCGACATCATCGACCTCACGGCGGGGCACGGTAACCGCGCCGCACCCGCACCCGTCCCCGTCCCCGCCCCACGAGAGGGTGCCTCTCCCCGGTTCACGGAGGACCGATGAGCGGCCCCCTCGCCGAGATCCTGGACGGCCAGCGGCAGGCCGACCTCCAGAAGGCCGCACGCGCCCTGCTGAAGGAGCCGCTGCTCACGGCCGACGGCCCGTACTCCGACGCGTTCCGGCTGGTGCGCCGGCACACCGCCGAACTGCGTGAGTGGTTCGAGCGCAACGTCGGCTGGACGCTGCGCACGGACGCCGACGCCGCACGGCTGCGCAAGACACCGGGCACCCTCACCGATCCCACGCACCCGGCGCGCGAGGCCGCCCGCAGTGCCCTGCCCTTCACCCGGCGTCGCTACGTCCTGCTCTGCCTGACGCTGGCCGTGCTGGAGCGGGGCGAGTCGCAGGTGGCCCTCGGACGCCTCGCCGAACAGGTCGTCCTGGCCGCCGCCGACCCCGAACTCGTCGCCGCCGGGATCACGTTCACCCTGGAACGGCGCGACGAGCGCCTCGACCTCGCGGCCGTCGTACGCCTGCTGCTGCGGCTCGGGGTGCTGCGACGGGTGGCCGGCGACGAGGAGGCCTACGTCAGCGGATCGGGCGACGTGCTGTACGACGTGCGGCGGCGCGTGCTGGCAGGGATGCCGGCGTCCTTGCGGGGCCCCTCGCTGGTCGAGGCCGAGGAGTTCGAGGAACGCCTGGGGGAGATGACCGCGCGGACCGCCCTCGACAGCGACGAGCTCAGGTTCCGCGCGATCCGCTGGAAACTGACCCGCGTCCTCCTGGACGACCCGGTGCTCTACTACGACGGCCTCACCGATGAGGAACTGGCCTACCTCACCCGGCAGCGCGGCTTCATCACGGCGCGCATCAACGAACTGACCGGACTCGTCCCGGAGGTCCGCGCCGAAGGCATCGCCATGGTCGACCCGATGGACGATC
Organism: Streptomyces sp. NPDC005774; assembly: GCF_042871645.1. Classification (NCBI taxonomy): domain Bacteria; kingdom Bacillati; phylum Actinomycetota; class Actinomycetes; order Kitasatosporales; family Streptomycetaceae; genus Streptomyces; species Streptomyces sp. NPDC005774. Next base: position 31,918 of record NZ_JBIAIV010000015.1, read on the forward strand.
TCACGGACGTACGCATGCCGGAACAGGGCACCCACGGCCACATCACCCTGCTGCTGGCCGGTTACCTGGCGCGGGCGGGCAGGCCCGTCGAACCGGCGGAGCTGGCGTTCCGCATACGGGAACTGGCCGCGGAACACGGCGGATTCTGGTCCAAATCGGCGCGGGAGCCGGGCGCGGAGCCCGAACTCGTCGAGCAGGCGCTGACGAAGCTGGTGGCGCTGGGACTCGCCGAGCGAACCGAACGGGGAGTCGTACCCCGCCCGGCCCTCGCGCGCTATGCGGTCGGCGAGCCCGTCGTGAGGGAACCCGAACGGAACCGCCGGACTTCCACGACCGTGCAGCACGAAAGGTGAACCACCCTGTGAACGCGCCGGACATGCCCCTGGCCCCCGCTCTCCCCAGCCCCGCCCCCGGCCGGTGGCGGCCCCTGCGCATCGGGCTCGTCGACCTGTTCCACTACGACGTCGAGGAGTTCTGGTTCCGCGACGGCCGGCTGCTGCTGCGGGGCAACAACGGCACCGGCAAGTCGAAGGTGCTCGCCCTCACCCTGCCGTTCCTCCTGGACGGCGACCTCTCCGCCCGCCGCGTCGAACCCGACGGCGACCCGGGCAAGCGCATGGAGTGGAACCTGCTCCTGGGCGGCGCACACCCGCACCCCGAACGCCTCGGCTACACCTGGATCGAGTTCGGACGGCTCGACGACACCACGGGCGAGGCGCATTTCCGCACCCTGCTGTGCGGGCTGAAGGCGGTCGCCGGGCGCGGCATCGCCCGCCACTGGTTCGCGGTGACGGACCAGCGCGTCGGCGCCGGTCTCGACCTGCTGGACGCGACCCGGACGGCGCTGTCCCGGGACCGGCTCGCGGAGGCCGTCGGCAGCCACGGCATGGTGTACGACACGGCGAAGACGTACCGCAGAGCCGTCGACGAAGCCCTCTTCGGGCTCGGGGAGCGGCGCTACGGTGCCCTCGTCGACCTCCTGATCCAGCTGCGCCAGCCCCAGCTGTCCAAGCGCCCGAGCGAAGCCGCCCTGTCCCGGGCGCTGACCGAGGCGCTGCCGCCGATGGACCAGGCCGTCGTCGCCGACGCGGCGGAGGCGTTCCGGTCGCTGGACGAGGAGAAGGAGGAACTGCGGGCGGCCCGCGAGGCCGAACAGGCCTCCTCGGCGTTCCTCGACCACTACCGGCGCTACGCCCGTCTCGCCTCCCGGCGCCGTGCGCGCCTGCCCCGCCGCGAACACGCACGGTACGAGAACCTCCAGCGGGAACTCCTCAAGGCGCAGACGGACCGGGACCAGGCCATGGCGGACCGGGAGGAGGCCCGTGCGAGGAGCGCCGCACTCGGCGAACGGGCCGCGCGGCTGGCCGCCCAGGACGCCGCACTGCGGTCCGGGCCCGAGATGCGCGACGCCCGCGCCCTCGACCGGGCGGCGGCCGACGCCTCCCGCACGGCCGGAGAGCTGACGCGGGCCGAGGGGGACCGGCGGACGGCGGCCGAGGCGCACACCCGGGCCCTGGGCCGGCTCGGCACCGCGGGCAACCGGCTCACGGCCGCCCAGGAGACCCTCGACGACGTCCAGGACCGTGTGGCGGAGAGCGCCGCCGCGGCCCGGATCGATGTCCCCAGGACGCAGGGAGACCCCGAACCGGTCCTGCGCCGCGAGGCGGACGAGACGACGGCGGGCAGGCGGCGCGCCGTCGAGCACGTGGCGGAACTCGCCACCCGGACCGAGCGCGCCGAGGAGCGGCGCGGGGCCGCCCGCCTGCGCGCCGACGAGGCCGACGAGGAGGCCGTGCACGGCGGGGAGCGGCTGGCCGAGGCACAGGAGAACGTCACCGGAGCGGGGCAGGCGCTCGTCACGGCTGTGCGGGAGCACCTCTCCGGGTGCGTGGAACTGCGGATGCCCGGACTGCCGGGGGTGCTGGACGCCGTACAGGACTGGGTGAGCGGTCTCGACGGCCCGCTGCCGGCGCGTACGGCGGCGGCCGAGGCACATCGCACCGCCGCCTCCCGCCTGGCCGACCGGGCGGCCGGGCTGGCCCACCGCGAGGCGGCGACGGCGGAGCGGCAGCGGCTGGCGCTGGAAGAACTGACCGCCCTCGAAACCGGCGGGGAGCGCGGCCCGGCGGCACCCCACACACGCACGCCCGACGTACGGGACCGGGGCCCCGGCGCCCCGCTGTGGCGGCTCGTCGACTTCCGAGCGCACGTCACCGAGGCCGACCGCGCGGGACTGGAAGCCGCGTTGGAAGCCTCGGGGCTCCTCGACGCCTGGGTACGGCCGGACGGCTCCGCGGTCGCGGCGGACGGCCATGACGTGCTGCTCGACCCGGCCGGGCTGCTCGGCGGGGCAGGCCTCGACCGCGCGCTGTGCCCGGCGGTCGACCCGGCGGACGCGGGGGCCGCCGCCGTGGGGGAGGAGACGGTCGCGCGCCTGCTCGCCTCGATCGGGCTGGCCGCGGGGACCGGCGACGGTCCCGAGGGGGCCTCCTGGGAGGCCGGCGGCCACGACACCTGGGTCTGCGCGGACGGGCACTTCCGGGTCGGCGCGCTCACCGGAAGCTGGGCCAAGGACAGCGCCCAGTACGTCGGAGAAGGAGCGCGGGAACAGGCACGCCGTACCCGGATCGGCGAACTGCGCACCGAAATCGACGGGTTGGCGGCGGAACGGGAAAAACTGGCCGAGGAGGCCCGCGCCGTGGCCGAGCGCCGCGCCGTGCTCGACGCCGAACTCGCCGCGCTGCCGGGCGACGACCACCTGCGCCACGCACACGCACGCGTCACCGCCGCGGCCGACGCGGCCCACCGGGCCCGCGCCCGGCAGGACGAACGGGCCGCGGAACTGGCCCTGGCGGCGGAACAGGCCGACCGCGCGGCGGCCGAACTCGCCGAGACCGCGACCGCCCTGCACCTCCCCGTCGACCGCACGGCACTGGGCGCCGTGCGCCAGGCGCTCGCCGACCACACCGCTCTCCTGGCGGCCCTGTGGCCCGCGCTGCGCGAACGCGCGGACGCCGGGCGCGCGGTGACCGGCGAGCAGGCGGAGACCCGCCGGGCCGAAGCCCTCGTGTCCGAACTCGCGGAGCGTGCGACACAGACGGCCCGGGTCGCCGCGGCGGCGGACGAACACCTCACGACACTCCGCTCCACCGTCGGAGCGGCCGTCGCCGAGCTCCAACGGCAGCTGGAGGAGACGGCCGAGGCGGTCCGCGCCTGCGAGAGCGAACAGGGGCAGGCGCAGGCGGACCACGGTGACGCCGACCGGCGGGCCAGCCGCGCCGAAGGGCGCATCGAGCGGCTCGCCGAGGACATCACCGAGGCGACCGCCGCGCGTGAGGAAGCCGTCGCGGCGCTCCAGCGGTTCGCCTCGACGGGACTGCTCGCCGTCGCGCTGCCCGACCTCCCCGTACCGGACGACGACGCGGGGACGTGGGCGGCGACCCCCGCCGTCACCCTCGCGCGCGCCGTCGAGTCCCGGCTCTCCTCGGTCGACGACTCGGACGCGGCCTGGGAACGTGTGCAGAAACGGCTGAGCGAGGAGTTCGGCAGGCTCCAGGACGCGCTGTCGCGGCACGGCCACACCGCCACCGCCCGCCCGAGCGAGGACGGCATGCGGGTCGACATCGTCTACCAGGGCCGGGAACGGGCCGTGCCCGAACTCGCCGAGGCGCTGGCCGTCGAGGTCGCGGAACTGACCCGCATCCTGTCCGCACACGAGCGCGAGATCCTGCAGACCCATCTGATCACCGAGGTCGCCGGGACGCTCCAGGAACTGATCGGGGCGGCCGAACGGCAGGTGAACGTCATGAACAGGGAACTGGAGGAACGCCCGACCTCCACGGGAATGAAGCTGCGACTGGTGTGGAGAGCGTCCCGCCGGGCCCCGCAGGGGCTGGCCCAGGCCCGTGAACGGCTGCGCCAGTCCGCCGACGCCTGGTCGCTCGAGGACCGGGCCGCGGTCGGCTCCTTCCTCCAGGAGCAGATCGCCCGCCGGCAGGCCGACGACAGCGTGGGCAGCTGGCTGGAGGACCTCACCGCCGCCCTCGACTACCGGGCCTGGCACGAGTTCGGCGTCGAACGCCACCAGCACGGCAAGTGGGTGCCGGCCACCGGCCCCGCCTCGGGCGGGGAACGGGTACTGGCCGCATCCGTGCCCCTCTTCGCCGCCGCGTCCTCCCACTACGCGAGCGCGGGCGGCGCCCATGCCCCGCGCCTGGTCACCCTGGACGAGGCGTTCGCCGGCGTCGACGACGACTCGCGCGCCAAGTGCCTCGGTCTGCTGCGCGCCTTCGACCTCGACGTCGTCATGACCAGTGAACGCGAGTGGGCCTGCTACCCGCAGGTGCCCGGCATCGCCATCGCCCAGCTCTCGCGCGTCGACGACATCGACGCCGTACTGGTCACGCGGTGGGAGTGGGACGGCAGCGACCGGCGGCGCGGCACGGAGCCCGGTGCACGGGCGGACGCGTCGACGGCGGCCTCCCCTGCCGGCACCCCGGGTGAGGCGCCCGGGGGGCCGGCGGATGCCCGGGGTGGGCCGGTGCGGATCGCCGTCGCCGACGACACCGGCGGACCGGAATCCCCGTGGACGTGAATCCTGCGGCGACTCCGCCTGCCCGCGGCGGCCGGAGCTCCGGAATTCGGACGGCGGCCGGACAGGAGACACCGGCGGACGATGCCGTCGTGGAGGCGACGCCGGCCGCCCCGTCACCGGTCGGGGACGCCGCACTGCCGCCGGTCGGGGACGCCTCTCCGTCACTGGCCGGGGACGCCGCGCCGCCGCCGGCCGGAGACCAGGCCGACATCGGCATCGACGCCGAGCGTCTCGGTCGTCTGCTCGGTGATCCCGGCCTCGCCTGGCTCGTGGGCCGTGCCCGGCAGCGCATGGCACGCGGGCGGCCGCTCACCGGCTCCGTCACCCTGTCCGACCCCGACGCATCCCAACGCCGGGCCGCCGAGCGCCTGCTGGGGCGGGCGCCACGAGCCGGTGGTTCCCTGAGCGTTCGCCTCGACACCGTGGACGCGGTCCTGCGCCGCTCCGGTGTCAGTCCCGACGGGCTGGCGGCCGCCGTGGTGGCTCTCACCGGCCCCGTCCCACTCCGCGCGGAGACGCGGGACCGGGAGGAACGCGCCTGGGAAGAGGCGTACACCCCGCTCGACGCCCTGGACGCCGAGCTGACCCCCTGGACGGAGCGGATCCGCGCGGACGGTCTCGTACGACGGCTCGTCCGTACGCCGGAAGCGGCCGGCCCTCTGGTGGAAGCCGCCGTGCGTGTGCTGCGCGCGCTGCCCGTGTCACCTCCGACCTCGCGCGCGACGTTCGCGGCACGCAACCTTTCCGGCGCCCACGCCCTGGACGAGGGGACTCCGCTCGCCACTCTCGTCCTGTCCGGGCTCCGTTCCCTCACCGGCTTTCCCGACGGCGCCGGTGCCCGATGGCGGCGGGAGGCGTGGGCCTCGGCGGGGCTGCTCATGGACGACCTGTCCTCGACCGTCCTCATCCTCAACCTGCGCGGTATCCCGCCACTCGACTGGATGGCCGACGCGGGTGAGCCCACGGTACTGACGCTCCGCTCTCTCACCCGTCACACACCGGTCGCCCCCGCCGCGACGACCGAAACCGTCCACGTCTGTGAGAACCCGGCCGTGCTGTCCGCGGCCGCCGACGCCTTCGGCCCGGCGTGTCCGCCCCTGGTGTGCCTCCAGGGGCAGCCGTCGGCCGCCGCCCTCACCTTGTTGCGGGGCCTGGCCGCGCAGGGAGCCGGCCTTCTCTACCACGGCGACTTCGACTGGGGCGGTGTGCGTATCGCCGCGGCGTTGGGACGAAGCGTCCCTTGGCGGCCGTGGCGCTACACGGCCGCCCACTACCGCGCGGCAGCGGCCCGGGTGACCGAAGCCCCGAACCTGACAGGACCGCCCGCCGCGACGCCGTGGGATCCGGCCCTGGCCGTCGCTCTCGCCGAGTGCGGTGTCCGGGTCGAGGAGGAAGTGGTGCTGGACGACCTGCTGGCGGACCTGGGACGGGGAGCTTGCTGAAGTGCGCCCCGAGAGGCGCGGCGCGGGCACGGAACACTGCCGTCGCCATCGGTCCCGGGTGTCCACGGATGTTCCCGCAGGTCATCTGGTTCTGCCGCGTTGGCCGACCTGTGTTCAACGATGTGCCGAAGTCGGACTCGAGGCGATGGGACCCGGCCACCCTCTCCGTCAAAGTAGGTCGAGTCAGGCGTTCCGGTCGAAGTCCCGCGTTCAGGCGCTTCAGTGTCTGCGCTGGTCCTCGCCGTGGTCACCGTGTGACGTCCAGCTCGGTGTACATGCCGGCTATGTAGTGGCCGGGGAAGTTGCAGAGCAACTCGTAGCGGCCGGGCTGCAACGTCACCGTGGTCCAGGCCATCGCGCCGGGCGCGATGCCGTGCCCGGCCCCCGCACCGCAGCTGCGTGACGCCTCGCCCAGGCTCCCCGCCTCATTGACCCGCCCATCAGCTCGGGTGGGGCGTTCCCCTGCGGCCTGCCCTGCCGACAGGGGCAGCACCATCACCTCGTGTGGGAGGGCGCCAACGTTGACCGCCCGCAGCGACACCTTGCCGGCCGGGACCGTGCTCGGCGTGGCGCGCAGATACATCATGCCCATGCCCTGCCGGCCGGGGCCCGGGGTGCGCCAGTGGGGACGGCCCATCATGCCCGGACCCATGTCCCCCACGGTCACATCCATCAGGTGTCCTTGCAGAGCAGGCGAACTGCAGTGCGCCCCCGGCGCTCGCCAGGCTGCCGGCGCACTGCCGCGGAAGGCGCCGGTGGCGGCGAACAGCAGGGTGGTCGCGATGCCCAGCACCAGTGCGGCGACCGCCCCGGCGGCCAGCAACCTCCCGCGCGGCCGGTTCGCGCTCACCGGTGCTCCCGCAACAGCGCGAGCCGGCGTTTGTACTCGTCCTCGTCGATCTCCCCGCGGGCGAACCGCTCGGCGAGCAGGTCCTCCGCTCGCCTGCTTCTCCACCCGGGCTCACCGGAGGAGGGAGGCGGGCCGCCCTGGTGGCCGTGATGGCTGCCCGCGAGGTAGCGGACAAGCGCGACGACACCGGCGATCACCAGCGCCCAGAACAGCACCATGAAGATGGCCATGAAGAACCAGCCGCCCCAGCCCCAGCCGCCGTCGTACCACATCATGCCGATCACCTTCCTCGGGCAAGCCCCACCTCCAGCATGCGTCACCGAAGGCCACCGAGCCTTGCCTGCTCACCACCCTCCCGCAGCGCGGGGTGGCCGGAGAAGGGGCCGCTCGGGCCGCCCCCCGCCGACGACCGGCCTGCGAACTCCGACCGTGGTCTGGAGACAGGCCGGCCCCACCGGCGGTTCGTTCAGACCCGGCGGCGAGGGCCCTTGGGCGCGGAGGTCCGGCTTACCCGGGCGGTGTCAGCAGCCGCATTCCTCACCGCGCCAGGATTCGATGCCCTCGCGCACCGCGAGGCCGGCGACGGGCAGGCCCACGACCAGGTCGAGTCATCACAGCCCGAACAGCGTGTTTGTGCAACATCCCGCGAGTTCGCCGTGCCCCTCGGTTTCCGGCATGGGGTCTGACCAGGCACCTCGTCACTCTCGGCCTGTGTGTCTGGGTAGGGATCATGATGGTTATTCAGAAATCCCGAAGACCCATCATGATCTATGCGGATCCACTGCTCCCGTCTGCCGGGCTGACCTGCGGCAACGGGAGATGAAAGCCAGGACGAACCTGCGGGATGCCGCATATCGGGCCGGTACGGGAGGACCGGCCGGCAGATGGTGCAAACGGAGGGGGAAGCAGGTATGGAGGGGGCTCCGTGATCCAGCGGTACGCGGACGTGCTGGGCGAGGTACGGCGAAACTTCGGCAAACGGATCCCGCCCGAAGGGAACGCCGGTATCGGACCGACCTCCCTCGGTCCCACCGAGTTTCAGGCTGCCGCGCTGGTCTATCTGGAGCGGTACCTGTCCAGGCGGTTCACCCTCCTAGTCCCGTTCTCCCTCCGCTTGCGAGGGAGTGGTCTGGTACGGCTCCGTGAGCTGTTCCTCCTCATCCCGTTCTCCCTCCGCTTGTGAGGGAGTGGTCCGGTACGGCTCCGTGAGCTGTTCTTCCTCGGGCGCGCCCTCGGCCTGTGAGGGGGTGGTCTTGCTCATCACGTCACCTTCTTTCCGGCTTTCGCGGGCCGTGGCCGCGGAATCGGAGGCCGCCACCGCGGGCTTTCGAGTTCCCCGAGTCCCCGGGAAAAGCGTGCGTCAACCATCCGCGGGGCCCCGCAGGGGCCAGTGGCGCGCGGCACCGGCCGACGGAGGCGCCGCCGAACCCGCCCCGGCGCCGATCCGCTCGGGCGGGGCGGGGAACCGCGTCGGCACGGGGGGCCGTTCGACGGCGGGCGGTGCTCACCCGGTACGCAGGACGACGCTCCGCCGCCTCCAGCAGCAGACCCCGCAAGAACCTTGGCTGGAGCGCACCCTCCGAAACTCTCGGCAATCATCTAATATCGACGCAAAACGGAATTATTGCGACGATTCTTGAATTCGGTCTCCGCGCCCGCCGCTGCTGGAGCACTGCGTACGGTTCGGGATCCGCCCTGGCCGACGGGAGCAACGGCTCCACCCGTGCCCACCGCTCGTCCCTCGGGCCGGACCGGTGACCAGGTGTCGTCAGGGCGGATCCGATCGGGCAGGGAGCGGCATCCCGGTCGCTCTGTCCGAGTGAGGGCGTTTACCGCGGCTGTTCCGGGTGAACCCGGCTCCGGGAACCGAGACGTGCTGGTGAGGAGCTGCCGAGGAGCTGCCGAGGACCGCTCAGGCGCGTCCGTGCCACGAATGCGGGCGGGGAGTGCCCCGCCCACTTCGCTGGTCGCGCGTTCGCGCACCGGTGCCGGAACAGCCGGCTCGTCGCAGCCACGAGACGAAAGGCAGAGCCATGACGGAGATCCGACCCGCCACCACGACCGACTCGGGCGCTCCCGCCGAGAGCGACGAACACTCGCTCACCGTAGGACCCGGGGGCCCGATCCTTCTGCAGGACGCCTATCTGATCGAGCAGATGGCGCAGTTCAATCGGGAGCGGATCCCCGAGCGCCAGCCACACGCCAAGGGAAGCGGGGCCTTCGGCCACTTCGAGGTGACGCACGACGTCAGCGCGTACACCAAGGCGGCCCTGTTCCAGCCGGGCGTCCGCACCGACCTGGTCATTCGCTTCTCGACCGTGGCCGGCGAGCGCGGCAGCCCGGACACCTGGCGCGACCCGCGCGGCTTCGCGGTGAAGTTCTACACCAGCGAAGGCAACTACGACATGGTCGGCAACAACACGCCGGTCTTCTTCATGAAGGACCCGATGAAGTTCCAGCACTTCATCCGCTCCCAGAAGCGCCGCGCGGACAACAACCTGCGTGACAACGACATGCAGTGGGACTTCTGGACCCTCTCCCCGGAATCCGCGCACCAGGTCACCTGGCTCATGGGAGACCGGGGCATTCCGCGGACCTGGCGCCACATGAACGGCTACACCTCCCACACCTACATGTGGATCAACGCCGAGGGCGAGCGGTTCTGGGTGAAGTACCACTTCAAGACCGATCAGGGCATCGAGTTCTTCACCCAGCACGAGGGCGACCAGATGGCGGCGGTGGACACGGACTACCACATGCGGGACCTGTTCGAGCACATCCGCGACGGCGAATTCCCCAGTTGGACCCTGCACGTGCAGGTCATGCCGTACGAGGACGCCGTGGGGTACCGGTTCAACCCGTTCGACCTCACCAAGGTGTGGCCGCACGGCGACTACCCGCTCATCCCGGTCGGCCGGATGACGCTCGACCGCAATCCGACCGACAACCACGCCGAGATCGAGCAGGCGGCCTTCCAGCCCAACAACCTGGTCCCGGGCATCGGACCGAGCCCGGACCGCATGCTCCTGGCCCGGCTGTTCTCCTACGCGGACGCCCACCGCGCCCGTCTCGGGACCAACTACCAGCAGCTCCCCGTGAACGCGCCCGTCGTCGACGTCCACACCTACTCCAAGGACGGGGCGATGGCCTACCGGAAGACGACGGATCCGGTCTACGCGCCGAACTCCAAGGGCGGCCCCGCGGCAGACACCGCCCGCTACGGCAGCCCGCCCAGCTGGGAGGCCGACGGCGAGATCACCCGCGCCGCCTACGTCTCCCACCCGGAGGACGACGACTGGGGGCAGCCCGGCACCCTGGTGCGCGAGGTCCTGGACGACGCCGCCCGCGACCGCCTGGTCGACAACGTCGTCGGACACCTCCTCAACGGCGTCACCGAACCCGTCCTCGAGCGGGCCTTCACGTACTGGTCCAACATCGACGAGAACATCGGCAAGCGCATCGCGGACGGGGTACGGGCCAAGGCCCATGAGAAGGACCCCAAGGCCGCCGAGCAGGGCAATCCCGCACGGAGCACCATGCAGCACAAGGCGTGAGGGCCGTACCGAGCCGGCCGGGGCAAGGCGGAGTCACCGTCACCCGCAGCACCCGGCCGGCCAGGGTGAGGAGCGTGGGCATCTGGCTCGACCACGCTCGACGTGGCGCGCGGCCGCCTGGCCGGAACATTCCCCCGCGCGTCCTGCTCATGGTGACGCACGGTCCGGCCGGCGTTCCGGTCGGGAACAGTCCGCGTCAGAGCTGCGCCGCGGCGTCGAACAGCAGCGCCCGGAGCCACTCGATGAAGTACTGGTCGGCCAGTCGGGGGTTCCAGACCATGTCGATCCCCAGGCCGGGCAGCGGGAACGGGAACTCCTCGATCCGCAGGTCGGTGAGGGTCCGCATGGTGGCGGCCACCTGGTAGCGGAAGAGCGCGACCCCGCCCGCGCGGGCGACGAGGAAGGGGACGAGCAGGAAGTCGGAACTCAACTGGCCGACGCGGTAAGGGATGCCCTTCTCCTCGAGCACGGAATACGGGAAGACCCGCCGGTCGGTGTCGACGACGATGTGCGGCTGGGTGGTCAGGAGGTCGAGCGCGCTCGCTTCCGGTGGCGTGTCCGGTGAGGCCACCACCACGCAGCGGTCGTTGTACAGCCGCTCGCGCGGGTACGGCGAGAAGTGCCCCTCGGAGATCAGTACGACGTCGACGCCCATGTCGGTGAAGGTGGCCTCGGTCGGGACCGTGATCGTCCGCAGGCGCAGCGTGGCATGAGGGGCGCGTTCGGCAAGGAGCCGCGTCAGTGGGGGGCCGATGACGAACGCGGTGCTGTTCGTCAGGGCGACCGTGATGACGCGCCGGTCCGTGGCGGGGTCGAAGTAGGGGAAGTTCACGATGTGTGCCGCCTGTTGCAGCGCACTGCGCAGCGGTGGGATCAGCTCCAGGGCGCGCGGGGTCAGCGTCACGCCCGTCCCTTGCCGGACGACGAGCTCGTCACCCAGCAGCCGTCGCATTCTCGTGAGGGCGTGGCTCATCGCCGGCTGCGACAGACCGACCCGCTGCGCCGCCTTGGTCACCGAACGCTCTTCGAGGAGCGCGAGAAGGGGCACCAGCAGGTTGAGGTTGACCGACGCCAGCCGGTCCAGTCCCGAACCCGTGATGCCCTCTTCTCCGTCGCCCATGGAACCGACCCTACGCGGCCGCCTGAGTCATACGGCGCAGCCGGGGAATGGGGATCCGGTAGTTGAGCGCCGCGGCCACACCGCTGCCGTGGTCCTGCGACCAGCGCATCAGCGCCGGCCCGCCACCGGGCTCCCCGTCGACGTACTCGGGTTCTCCTTCCAGCGGCAGATGGCCCACCGCCTTGAGGGTCAGTCCGAACTGCTCGGTCCAGAAGTACGGTTGGAACTGGAGCGGTGGCGCCTCGTCGCCCCGGACCAGAGCCCTCGCGGCGACCTTCGCCTGTTCGATCGCGCTGCTCCAGAAGGGGACGCGGCGCAGACCGTTCGGAGTGTGGACGGCCGCGAGGTCGCCGACGGCCGCGACGTCGGGGCGGACGAGCCCGCGCGAGTCGACCGCGATGGCACCCTTCGCCGCGAGACCCGTGTCCGCGAGCCACTCCGTGTTGGGTAGGTCGCCGACGGCGGATATGAGCATGTCCGCCTCGAGGACCGCGCCCTCGTGGAGGACGACCCGGGTGCTTTCCCCACGCCGTTCCAGCCGTGCCAGCTCGGTCTCGACGATGGTGAGCCCCAGGTCCAGTCCGGCCTTGACGAAGACGCCGGCGAGGTGCGGACCGAGCTGGAGGATCAGTGGGGCCCCTTGGGAGACGAGGGTGACCCGGCAGCCGGCGGCCAGGCACCCCGAGGCGATCTCCATGCCGAGCGGGCCTCCGCCGACCACGACGACCGACGGCCGGCCCGCCAGCCGCTTCCGCAGAGCGAGGGCGTCGTCGAGCCCGCGCAGGGTGAGCTCCTCGGGAAGGTCGGACAGCCGTCGCGCCCGGGAGCCGGTGGCGAGGACGACGCGGTCGTACGGCAGATCCGTACCGTCGTCGAGCGTGACCAGCCGGCGGTCGAGGTCGAGTCCGGTGGCGCGGACGCCCAGGAGCTCGGTCGCCCCGTGGCCGGTCGGCGGGAGCTCGTGCGACGACAGGTCGTCGCCGTCGAGCAGGAGCGCCTTCGACAGGGCCGGGCGGCTGTACGCCGGGTGCTGTTCGTCGCCGACGACGGTCAGTTCGCCGTCGAAGCCGGCCTCGCGGAGCGTGTCGGCCGCGGTGAGCCCGGCGATCCCGTTGCCGACGACGACGACGCGGTTCACGGTGCCGGTGCTCATACGACCCTCAGCGCTGCGACCGGGCACACGCGGGCGGCGGCGTTCGCCAGGGCGACGTCGGCCCCGTCGACCTCTTCGCGGTCGAGGACGAGCTCGCCGTCGTCGTCGAGGTGCATGAGCTGCGGGGCGGCCTCCTCGCACAGGCCGTGGCCCTCACAGCGGGGACGGTCAAGAACGATCTTCATGCGGGGATCACCTCCAGGACGGGGAGCTCTTCGATGCTCCGGGTGGTGTTGCTGGGAACGCGGACCTCGGGTCCGACGACGAGGCGCTTGACGCGCCGGGAGAGCGCCTCGATCACGGCGTGGGCCTCCAGGCGGGCGAGCCCCTGGCCCGCGCAGCCGTGCGGGCCGTAGCCGAACGAGAGGTGGTCGACCGGATTGCGCTCGACGAGGAAGGAGTCCGGGTTCTCGTAGTGCCGGGCGTCGTGGTTTCCTGCGCCGAGCAGGATCGCGATCTGCGCGCCCGCCGGGATGACGGTCCCGTCGATGTCGACGTCCTTGGTGGCGCGTCGGCCCCAGGCGTGGATGGGCGCCCAGAAGCGCAGCACCTCGTTGAACGCCGCCGGCACCCGCGACGGGTCCTCGCGGACCAGGTCGAGCTGGTCGGGGTGCGAGCCGAAGAGGGCGACGACGTTGCCGATCGCCGCGATGGTGGTGTCGACGCCGGCGCCGAGGTACTGGTGGATGATGTGGCCGGCCGTGCCCGGCGGGATGGTGCCCCGTGCCTCGGCGTCGAAGATGCCGCGGCCCACGGAGCCCTCGGCCAGGTCCTCGGCCTTGACCTCGGAGCACCATCCGTAGAGCTCGCCGGCGATGGGGAAGTTCTCGGCCGTGCGCTGGTTCATCGGGCCGAGGACCTGCATGGCCGCCTGCCCCCAGCGCAGCATGTTGTCGCGCACGTGGCCCTCGAAGCCGATCAGGTCCGCGACGACCTCCAGCGGGAACGCCCGGGCGAGGGCGTCGATCGCCTCGAAGGAACCCTTCTCGACGAGCTCGGCGACGAGAGCGTCCGCCTTCGCCTCGATCTGCCCCTTCATGCCGCGCAGCGCGCGCGGGGAGAGGTTCTCGGTGAGCGTGGCGCGCAGCTGGGTGTGCACCGGCGGGTCGGACGCGAGCGAGGTGCCGGTGATCGCCTCGTTGGCCATCGGATTGAAGGCGATCGAGGTCGAGGAGAACGACTCCCAGTCCGCCAGTGCGTCACGGATGACGTCGTACCGCGTCAGCGCGTAGACGTCGTTCTTACGGAGGTGGACGACGGGGCCCAGCTCTCGCAGTTCGGCGTAGACGGGGTAGGGGTCGACCAGGACGTCGTCGGCGAAAAGGTCGACGTCGGAGGCAGGGGGAGGAGTCATGCCCCCAGTGAAGTGGCCGGTCTTACATCCAGCAAATGAATGATTTACATGGATCGACATGCACGCGATTCATGCTTCAGCTGGAGCCCGCACGGGCCGCCCTGTCCGACGGTAGCCGCCGGGCCGGGCCTGACGTGCCCGAATCGCTCTCCCTGCATTGTTTTTCAGGATGTTCACTTCGTTGACGTCGTGTAAACCCAATGGTTAATGTCGCCGCAGCCGACGGGTGCTGTGCATCCCGCACCGGGCGCGCGAGGCGGGCATGAGTGCCAAGAGCGCCCCGTGCACCCCGTGTGCACCCCATGCACCCCATTCCCCTCCGTGAACCGTGGCAGGACGGCCGACGGCGGCGCCGGCGAGGTCGATGCCGGCGAGGTGGCGTACGAGTTCGGTGATGCGGTTCCCGGCGGGCCGCGGGTCGACCTCGACCACGCGCGGCCCGGCGGAGGTCGGCTTGATCCCGGTGTGCGTCACCGTGGCGTCGGTCGGGCCGAGCACCTTGAGCACGCCGAGCACCTTGAGTACGCCGGGTGCGGTGTGCCCGGCGGCCTCCGTGTCCGCGGCCGGCAGGGCCCGGGGAACATGTGGCCGGTCTCGATGAACGCGGGTGCTCCGCCGGCGCTCTTGCCGGTCACGCCGACCGTGGACCGCGCCCGCGTGCGAAACCGTCTCGACCCTCACCTCCGGGCCGTCCAGGAGTTCTTCGAGCAGGCCGACGGGTGCCCGCCGCCGCCCGCGCGCGTCGACCGGGAAGCCGGCCGGCCCTCTTACCGCTGCGGCGAGCTGCTCCTCGTCGTCCATACGCCGCATGTGCATGCCCACACACAGCACGTACATGCCCACGCACAGGCCGACGGGCTTGACCACCAGCGGGTGGCCGATCTCCCGCGCCGCCCGCGTGAGGCCGGCCCACGCCTCGTGCACCGCGAACCGCGGCCCGGGTAACCAGCTTCGGCAAGGACGTGACGGGTGGCGGCCTTGCGGCAGGCGTTGCGGACCGACTCGCGTGTACTGCCCGAGGGGGCCGGAAGAGGCCTGAGGGGGCAGGGAGGGACGGCCGTCGCGCCCGTAACTGCGCCCCGCGTGCCACCCGTGCCCCCGGTTCATTCGATCAGGGCCTTTGGGGTCGATTTCTCCGTATCGGAGTCCTTTCCTCCTCGAGGATCGGCCTGCGGCGGACGCGGGAGGGGCGTCGCACCGTGTGGTTCCGACGAGCCGCGCGGCCCAGGAGAAGCGACGAACAGGAGAGGGGGACGGCATGCACCTGACACCCCACGAGCAGGAGCGCCTGCTGGTCCACGTGGCGGCGGATGTCGCCCGGCGACGCCGTGAGCGAGGACTGCTGCTGAACTATCCCGAGGTCATGGCGCTGCTGACGGCGCACGTCTACGAAGAGGCGCGGGCCGGGGCGACGGTCGACTCCGTGATGGAGTCCGGGCGTCATGTGCTGCGGCGCGGCGATGTCATGGACGGCGTACCGGAGATGATCGCCCACGTCCAGGTCGAGGCGACGTTCCCGGACGGAACGAAGCTGGTGACCCTTCACGAGCCGTTCGACGCGGCGGCCGCCGAGGTCGACGTCCACCCGGGCAAAACGGAACCGCTGCCGGACGAGGACGAGTACAGGGTGGCCTTCAACGAGGGCTCCACGCCCGTGCCGCTGCAGGTGTCCAATCCTTCGGACCGTCCGATCCAGGTCGGCTCCCACTTCCACTTCGCCGAGGTCAACGAAGGGCTCGACTTTCCCCGCGAGGCCGCCCACGGCATGCGGTTGCACATCGCGTCCGGCACGTCCGAGCGGTTCGAACCCGGTGACGAGCGGACCGTGTCGCTGGTGCCCATCGCCGGCGACCGGATCGTCGGCGGACTCCAGGCCGGCAAGAGCGAAGAGGAGAAGCACCTCGATGCCCGACGAGACCGATAACCCCTCGGCCCCACTGCTGCGGTCCCGCTACACCGACCTCTACGGCCCCACGGCCGGTGACCGAATCCGGCTCGCCGACACCAACCTCGTCCTCAGGATCGAGGAGGACTGGTGCGGTGGCCCGGGACGCAGCGGCGACGAGATGGTCTTCGGCGGCGGCAAAGTGATCCGCGAGTCCATGGGCCAGTCGCACATCCCCCGCGACGATCCGCGCAAGCCGGTGGACACGGTGATCACCGGCGCTCTGATCCTGGACCACTGGGGTGTGGTGAAGGCCGACATCGGACTGCGCGACGGCCGGATCCAGGCGATCGGCAAGGCGTACAACCCCGAGACCATGTCGCCGCGCCCCAACGACGACCCGCGCGCGTCCGACTTCGTCGTGGGGCCCGAGACGGAGGTGATCTCCGGAAAGGGACGCATCCTGACCGCCGGCGGCGTCGACACACACGTGCACTTCCTGTGCCCCGGCCAGATCCACGAGGCGCTCGCCTCGGGCGTGACGACACTGATCGGGGGCGGCACCGGCCCCGCCGAGGGCAGTACGGCCACGACCGTCACGCCCGGCAAGTGGCACATCCAGCGGATGTTCGAGGCACTCGACGCCTACCCGGTGAACATCGGCCTGCTCGCCAAGGGCAGCACGGTCTCCGAGAAGGCGCTGCTCGACCAGGTCGCCGCCGGCGCCCTCGGCTTCAAGATCCACGAGGACTGGGGCGCGACCCCCGCGGTGATCGACGCGGCCCTGACGGTGTGCGAGGAGACCGGGGTCCAGGTCGCCCTGCACGCCGACTCCCTGAACGAGTCCGGCTTCGTGCAGCACACCTTCGCCGCCACCAAGAAGGACCGCCGCACCAAGGACGCCAAGTACCGCAGCCTGCACATCTTCCACATCGAAGGCGCCGGCGGCGGCCACGCGCCCGACATGATCAGCCTCGTGAGCAAGCCGAACGTGCTGCCCGCGTCGACGAACCCCACCCGGCCCCTGACGGTCAACACCGTCAAGGAACACGTCGACATGATGATCGTGTGCCACCACCTCAACCCCGAGGTCGAGGCCGACATGAAGTTCGCCGACTCGCGGATCCGGCCCTCCACGATGGCCGCCGAGGACCTGCTGCACGACATGGGCGCCATCTCGATGATGTCCTCCGACGCCCAGGCCATGGGCCGCATCGGAGAAATGGTCATGCGGACCTGGCAGACCGCGCACGTCATGAAATCCCGCTACGGCCACCTGCGGGAGGACGACGCCGGCGCGGACAACTTCAGGGCCCGGCGCTACGTCGCCAAATACACCGTCAACCCGGCCATCACCCACGGCATCGACCACGAGGTCGGCTCCGTCGAGCCGGGCAAACTCGCCGACCTGGTCCTCTGGGAACCCAAGTTCTTCGGCGTGAAACCCCACATGGTCATCAAGGGCGGCCAGATCGCCTACGCGCAGATCGGCGACGCCAACGCCTCCATCCCCACCCCGCAGCCCTATCTGCCGCGCCCGGTCTGGGGCTCCCGGGGCCGGTCCCCGGCGGCGAACTCCTTCAACTTCGTCGCGGAGGCGGCCCTCGACGGCGAACTCTCCCGGACCGGACTGCTCAAACCCCTGCGCGCGATCCGCTCCACCCGAGAGGTCACCAAGGCCGACATGGTGCACAACAACGGCCTGCCGGACATCGTCGTCGACCCCGACACCTTCGAGGTCACCATCGGCGGCGCCACCACCTCCGACGTCCGCACCATGGTGGACGGACACGAGGTCGGGCGGAACTACGCGACGGAACTGCCCATGGCCCAGCGCTACTTCCTGTTCTGACTGTTCCGACAGTTCCGGCACCCCCGACCCGGGCCGGCCGCACCGACGTGGGCCGGCCCCGCGCCTCGCGAAAGGAGGACCTGTCACCCCATGAGCCGCACCGCCCTGCTCATCCTGGCCGACGGCCGCTTCCCCGCCGGCGGGCACGCCCATTCCGGCGGGATGGAGGCCGCCGTCGCCTCCGGAGGCGTGCACGACACCGCGAGCCTGGAGGCGTTCTGCCGCGGGCGGCTGCACACCGCCGGACTGACCGCGGCCGGCCTCGCCGCCGCGGCCGCCACCGGATACGACGTCCTGGCCCTGGACGACGCCGCCGACACCCGCACCCCGGCACCGGCGCTGCGTCGCGTCGCGCGCCGCCTGGGCCGGCAGATGATGCGCGCCGCCCGCGCCACCTGGCCCTGCGCCGGCCTCGACCACCTCGCCCGCCACCGGCCGCAGGGGGCCCACCAGCCGGTCGTCCTCGGCGTCACGGCCCGCGCCGCCGGACTCACCGCGCTCGACGCCGCCCACGCCGCCGTGTACGAGAGCGTCGGTGGGCCGGCGACCGCGGCGGTGCGCCTGCTGAGCCTCGACCCCTTCGAGGCCACCGCGGTGCTGGCCCGGCTCGCCGACGACCTCGACGCCGTCGCCGACACCGCGTCCGACGCGGCGGGGCGCGTCGCCGCCGAGGGCGTCACCGTCCTGCCCGCCGCGTCCGCACCCCTGCTGGACATCACCGGCGAGCAGCATGCCGCCTGGACCGTTCGCCTCTTCGCTTCCTGACCACATCCGGACCGACCCTGGAGTCCCCGTGCATCTGGACCACGCCGTGACCATGCCGCAGCGCCACACCTACAGCGCCGACCCCCGGCGCCCGGACGGCAGCCGCCGCGCCCTGCGGATCGGCTTCGGCGGACCGGTCGGCTCGGGCAAGACCGCGACCGTCGCCGCACTGTGCCGCACGCTGCGGGACCGGCTGTCGATCGCCGTGGTCACCAACGACATCTACACCCAGGAGGACGCGGCGTTCCTGCGCCGCGAGGCGGTGCTGCCACCGGAGCGGATCACCGCCGTGGAGACGGGAGCCTGCCCGCACACCGCGATCCGCGACGACATCTCCGCCAACCTCGAAGCGGTCGAGCAGCTCGAACAGACCCTGGAACCGCTCGACCTGATCCTCATCGAGTCCGGAGGGGACAACCTCACCGCGACCTTCTCCCGCGGACTCGTCGACCACCAGGTCTTCGTCATCGACGTGGCCGGCGGCGACGACATCCCGCGCAAGGGAGGCCCGGGCATCACCACCGCCGATCTCCTCGTGGTCAACAAGACCGACCTGGCCCCGTACGTCGGAGCCGACCTGGACGCCATGGCGGCCGATGCCCGCAAGCAGCGCAAGGACCTGCCGTTCGCCTTCACCAGCCTGACGGCAGCCGACGGGGTCCGCCCGGTCGCCGACTGGGTCACCGAATGCCTCGCCGCCTGGCATGCCGGAGCCACCCGGTGAGAGCCGCCGCACCGCTGCCGGCCGCTCGCCCCGTCGTTCCTCACCCCGTCGACCCCGCCCCTGCCCACCCCGCAGGTGTCCGCGCCACCGCCCGCCTGCGAGCCACCCACAACGGCCGCGCCACGACGGTCCCTCTCCTGCACAGCGACGGACCCTTCCACCTGCGCCGGCTCCGGCCCCGCGGAGAGTGGGCACGGGTCTGCGTGCTGGGCGCGATGAGCGCGCCCCTCGGCGGAGACAGACTCGCGCTCGACGTCACCGCCGAGGCGCGCACCCGGCTGGAGGTGACCGCGGCCGCCGCCACCATCGCGCTGCGCGGCCCCACCGCCGACCCCGCCACCTACGACGTACGGCTCACCGTCGGCGAGGACGCCTCCCTGCGCTGGCTGCCCCAGCCGCTGATCAGCACCCGGGGCAGCACCGTGCACCAGACGTACCGGGTGGAACTCACCGGCAGCTCCCGGCTGCTCCTGCGTGAGGAGCAGCTCCTCGGACGCACCGCCGAGCCACCGGGCCACCTGTCCACGCGGCTGACCGTACGGCGCGACGGCCGGCCGATCCTCGACCAGCACACCGTCTACGGCACCCCGGCGCCGGCCTGGGACGGACCCGCCGTGCTGGGCGGCCACCGCGCGACCGGCCAGCTCCTCCTCGTCGACCCCGGCCTGATGGCGCCCCCGGCGCCCGTCCTCCTCGGCGACCCGGTGCGGGGACACTGCGTTCTGGTACCGCTCGCCGACGGCCCGGCACTGCTCGCCACCGCTGTCGCACCGACCCCCGCCCAACTGCGCCGCCTGCTCGACGCGGCTCTCACCCGGGTGTCCGGCGCGGAGACATAGCCCGGGGCACGGCTCGGCGTACTGCTGTGAGGGGTGCGGTGCTCCGGGGCGATGCCGCTTCGCATACGACACGTTCGACCAGGAGAAGCCTCCCGAGGAAGGCCGAACGGGCGTTACGGCGAGACACGAAGACCTCCGTGCGGTGAGTTCCTGGACAGCTCCCGCCGCACCGGGGGTCTTCGCCGTGTTCAGGACCCGACCGGCGTCGCCGACGCTCGTGATCGACACATCTGGGGCACGGCCGCCGCGGCACCGCGGTGTCCCTCGCCGGCCCAGCAAGAGATGCCTGCTCGGTCGAGGACGCCGAGGATGCCTTACGGGGCCTCCACGGTGTCCGGTTGTGCCGCAGCGCCGGACGGTGCGGCGCATGTGTCGGCTTTCGTGCCGAGGGGTACCCGCCGCCAGTCGATGTCACCCCTGTCCGAGTGCTGATCGCACTGCGTGTGGCACTGCCCGTCGTAAGGATCGGAACCAAGTGAGCGAGAAGAAGACACCCGTGTCGGCCGCCGCGGAGAAGATCGTGGAGAAGGTGCAGGAGGTCGTTCACGGGCCGCACGAGATTCCCGGGGCCCCGGGACCGGAAGCCGCGCCGGCCGAGGAGCCGACCGAGGCGCGTGAGCCGCTCCCGCCCAAGCACGACCAACGCGGACCGGACACGTACGGCCCCACCGGCCAGCCCACCGGAGCCCGGCAGGGCCGGATGGCCCAGGACGGCGCGTACCTCACCACCGCCCAGGGCGCGCGCCTGTACGACACGGACCACTCGCTGAAGGCGGGGCCCCGCGGCCCGGTGCTGCTCCAGGACCACCACCTGCGGGAGAAGATCACCCACTTCGACCACGAGCGCATCCCCGAGCGGGTGGTGCACGCCCGCGGTGCCGCCGCCCACGGGGTCTTCCGGAGCTATGGCGTCGCGGCGGGCGTCACCAAGGCCGGCTTCCTCACCGAGGGCGTCGAGACGCCGGTGTTCGTCCGCTTCTCCACGGTGCTGGGATCGCGCGGTTCGGCCGACACCGTGCGGGACACGCGGGGCTTCGCGACGAAGTTCTACACCGACGAGGGTGTCTTCGACCTGGTCGGCAACAACATTCCGGTGTTCTTCATCCAGGACGCGATCAAGTTCCCCGACGTGATCCACGCCGGCAAGCCGCACCCGGACCGGGAGATCCCGCAGGCGCAGAGCGCCCACGACACGTTCTGGGACTTCGTCACCCTCCACACGGAGGCGACGCACCACACACTGTGGAACATGTCGGACCGCGGCATCCCGCGCTCGTACCGGATGATGGAGGGTTTCGGGGTCCACACCTTCCGGCTGGTCAACGCCGACGGCGCCACCACGCTGGTGAAGTTCCACTGGAAGCCGAAGCTGGGTGTGCACTCGCAGGTGTGGGAGGAAGCGCAGCTCGCCGCGGGCGTGGACCCGGACTTCCACCGCCGCGACCTCGCCGACGCGATCGAGGCGGGCGCCTTCCCCCAGTGGGAACTGGGCGTGCAGACCTTCCCGGACACCGAGGACCAGATGTTCGAGGGCATCGACCTGCTGGACCCGACGAAGATCGTGCCCGAGGAGCTGGCGCCGGTCCGCCCGATCGGCCTGATGACCCTCAACGCCAACCCGTCGAACTTCTTCGCCGAGACCGAGCAGGTCGCCTTCCACGTCGGTCACCTGGTTCCCGGCATCGACGTCACCGACGACCCCCTGCTGCAGGGGCGCCTCTTCTCCTACCTCGACACCCAGATCAGCCGGCTGGGCGGCCCCAACTTCGGGCAGCTGCCGATCAACCGCACGCACGCCCCCGTCAACGACATGCTGCGGGACGGCATGCACCAGACCGCGGTGCACCGCGGCGTGGCACCGTACCGGCCCAACTCCCTGGACGGGGGCTGCCCGTTCCTCGCGGGAGCGGACACCGGGGCCTACATCGAAGTGCCCGCCGAGGTGCCCGCCGCCCGCAAGGTGCGTGACGCGGCGGCTTCCTTCGACGACCACTTCAGCCAGCCCCGGCTGTTCTGGCTCAGCATGTCTCCCACGGAGCGCGAGCACATCGTCGCCGCCTACACCTTCGAGCTCGGCAAGTGCTGGGAGACGTCCATCAAGGAACGGGGGCTGAAGTCGCTCGCCAACATCGGCCCGGACCTCTGCAAGCAGGTCGCGGCCGGCCTGGGCCTTCCGGCCCCCGAGCCGACCGTCCCCCCGGCCGTGGTCGAGCCGAGCCCCGCACTGTCCCAGCTCGGCGAGGACTGGCCGGTCGACGGCCGGATCATCGGCATCGTCACCGACGGTGCGG
Source organism: Streptomyces sp. NPDC005774 (assembly GCF_042871645.1). Taxonomy (NCBI): domain Bacteria; kingdom Bacillati; phylum Actinomycetota; class Actinomycetes; order Kitasatosporales; family Streptomycetaceae; genus Streptomyces; species Streptomyces sp. NPDC005774. Next base: position 54,341 of record NZ_JBIAIV010000015.1, read on the forward strand.
AAGACCTGGACGGCGTACGGGAGACGCGCCGTGCGGTCCTCGACGCCGGCATGGTCCCGCTGGTCGTCGCACCGGCGGGCGGCAGCCTGGACCCCGACGGCGACCCGGTCACCGTGCAGCGCACCTTCGCCACCGCCCGGTCCGTCGAGTTCGACGCGATCCTGCTGGCCGGGGCGCCGGCTCCGGCCGCCGACGCCTACGGGGCCCGCGACGCCAAGGCCGACGACGGTGCCGCCGCGGCCACCGGCGTGGACCCCCGGCTGCTGCTGATGGTCACCGAGGCGTACCGCCACGGCAAGGCCCTCGGGGCCTGGGGCGGAGGGACCGGTGTTCTGGAGGCGGCCGGCCTGTCCGCGGCCTCCGTGGGCGTGGTGGTCGGCGAGCGCGCGGCCGCGGTGCTGCATGACGTGACGGGTCTCCTCGCGGGCCACCGCGCCTGGGACCGCTTCACCCCCGCTCTCTGACAGGTACGCCCGGCCGGGGGACGAGCAGGTGAGCCCGTCCGCGGACACGGGGAAGGGGCGGCACGGGTTCCGGGGACTCCCGTGCCGCCCCGACCGCGCGCGAAGACCCCTTTCCGGAGCCTCTGCCCGCCTCCCCGCGCAGCCCACCCGAAGCGTTTTCGCCCTCCTTCACCGGAAAGCCCGCACACCATGGACCACTCGACAGCTCCCGTACTCGACGCTCCGACGGCGTGCGACGCCGCCCCGGGCGGTCCGCCGGGCCTCGACGAACGAGGGCCACCAGCGCCTCAGCATGCGACAGCAGCCACAGGGCAGAAGATCGGGGACCGCTGCTCGAGTGGCGGTGGGTCATAGGCACACCGAACCTGAATGGGGTGGGCACGCGCCTGGTGAGACGGACGAAGACCGGTACCTGTTCGTACCCTCATGGAGGCTTCAGATGGCGACTGCCGCCGCACGCACGGCCGACCTCGGGAACCTGTGGACCCTGCCCGGGGTCTACGCCCCCCAGGCCGACACCCACCTGCTCGCACAGGCGCTTCGCATCGAAGGCATCACGGCGGACACGGACGTCCTCGACGTCTGCACCGGAAGCGGCGCGCTCGCCGTGCTGGCCGCCCGGACGGGGGCACGGGTGACGGCGACCGACATCTCATGGCGGGCGGTGATGACCGCTCGGATGAACGCCCTCCGTGCCGGACACCGCGTCCGGGTCCGGCGCGGCGACCTCACCGGGCCGGTGGCGCGGCAGCGCTTCGACATGGTGGTGAGCAACCCGCCGTACGTGCCCACGCCCCACGCGCGCCGCCCCCGCCGCCACAGACCCGCGGTCGCCTGGGACGCCGGTCACGGCGGACGGCAGGCCGTCGACCGGATCTGCGCGCACGCCCGGAACGTGCTGCGACCGCACGGCGTCCTGCTCATGGTGCACTCCGGGTTCTGCGGTGTGGAGGAAACGCTGAGGCAGCTGACCGACAGCGGGCTGCGCTGCTCGGTGACGGACCGCTCCTACGTGCCCTTCGGTCCCGTGCTCACCGAGCGGCTCCCGTGGCTGCGGGCCCAGGGCCTGATCGGCCCCGGCGAGGACAAAGAGGAACTGGTGGTCATCCGTGCCGAACGAAGCTGACCGGCCCAGGCGGGTGACCGTCGACGGCAACGGGCCGATGCTGATCGAAGGACCGGTGGAGATCGTCCGGGAGGACGGCACGATCGCCACCTCCGACCGGTTCGTCGTCGCCGTCTGCACCTGCCGCCGCAGCCGCATCCTCCCGTGGTGCGACACCAGCCACCGCCGCAGGAAACCCCCCGGCGCCGCGCCCCGCGAGGACGGCGACCAGCCGCACGGCCACGACCCGAAGGACACCAAGGACACCAAGGACACCCATGACGGCGACCACCACTGACCACAGCCCTGCCGCCGCCTTTGTGCCCGCGCCCAGGGGACCGCTCTCGGCCGGTCTGTTCGCCGCCCTCGCCTCACCGGGGCAGGCCCCTCCCGACGCGGACGCGGCCGCGGCCGCCGACCCGTACGGGGAGGACCTGCACCTGGCCCTCTACGTGCTCTACGAGCTGCACTACCGCGGTTTCGCCGACGTCGCGGAGGACCGTGAGTGGGACCCCGCGCTCATGCCCCTGCGCCGGGCCCTCGAAGAGCGTTTCCTCGACGCCCTGCGCGCCGACGTGCCCGCCGGCCGCACCACGGACGAGGCGTTCGGCGAGCTGCTGGTGGAGTCCACCGACCACAGTGACAGCGTCGCCCACCACCTCGAGCACCACGGGGAGCTGTGGCAGATCCGGGAGTACGCCGCGCTGCGCTCGCTCTACCACCTCAAGGAGGCGGACCCCCACGCATGGGTCATTCCCCGGCTGCGCGGACGGGCCAAGGCGGGCATGGTCGCCATCGAGTACGACGAGTTCGGTGCCGGCCGGGCCGAGAACATCCACGCCCGGCTCTTCGCCGAGCTGATGGAGGACCTGGGGCTGGACACACGCTACGGCCACTATCTGGAGGCGGCGCCCGCCTGTGCCCTCGCCGTCGTGAACGTGATGACGCTGTTCGGCCTGCACCGCGCGCTGCGGGGAGCGCTGGTCGGCCACTTCGCCTGTGTCGAGGTCACCTCGTCGCCGGGCTCCCGCCGGCTCGCCGCGGCGATGAGGCGCACCGGCGCCGGCCCCGCGGCCGAGCGTTTCTACGCGGAGCACGTGGAAGCGGACGCCGTACACGAACAGGTCGTACGCCGGGAAGTGATCGGGGGCCTGCTCGCCGACGAGCCGCACCTGGAACCGGACGTGGCTTTCGGAGCGGATGCCACCGTCCATCTGGAGGGCCTGCTGTCGTCCCATCTCCTGAAGGCATGGCGGACCGGACAGTCGGCGCTGCGCCAGGGGTAGTGGCCAGGGCAGCGGCCGGGGTGCTTCACCGCGCCCCGGCCGGGCGTCGGCGGGCGCTCACACCGTCCGTGAGGGCAACGGTCGTACGGCCGGGCCGTGCAGCACCTCGCCGTCGACGCCGAAACGTGAACCGTGGCAAGGGCACTCCCACGTGGTTTCCGCCTCGTTGAAGGCGACCAGGCACCCGAGGTGGGTGCACCGCGCCGACACGGCGTGCACGGTTCCGCCCTCGTCGCGGTAGACGGCGCAGCGCCGCCCCTCGACGCGCACGACCGCGCCCGATCCGGGGGCGATCTCGGCGACGGAGTCGACATGGCTGCTCTTCAGCCGGTCGCCCACGAAGTGCCGGGCGACGTCCGCCTGTTGCTTCAGCAGCGCCGCGCCCTCCCGGACGGTGCTCCGCAGCCGGCGCGGATCGTAGAGCCCCGCCCACTCGGGTTCCGCGCCGGTGATCAGTGATGCCAGCAACTGCCCGGCCATGGCGCCGTTGCTCATGCCCCAGCCGCCGAACCCGGTCGCCACGTACGCATGGTGCGCGCCGGGATGGAAGGGGCCCACCAGCGGCACACCGTCGCTGGCCTCGTTGTCCTGGGCGGCCCACCGGTACGCCGTGTCGCCGACCGGGAAGTGCTCGTGCATCCAGGCGTCCAGCCGGAGGAACCGCTCGTGGGTGTCACCCGTGCCGGGCGTGAAATCCTCGCCCGTGACGATCAGCAGACGCCTGCCCTCGTCGAGCGGAGCGGTACGGACCGACCGCTTGCCCATGTCGTCCGTGATGTACATGTGCTCCGGCGCTGCGGAGGCCGGCAGGGGAGCGGCGACGACCAGTTCCCGGTTCGGTGACAGGCGCGCGAAGAGGAGAGCCCGGTCGAAGACCGGGTAGTGCGTGGCGACGACGACGTCCTTCGCCGTGACCGTCGTTCCCCGTTCGGTCTTCACCTTGCACGGACTGCCCTCGGTGAGGCCGGTCACCCGGGTCCGCTCATGAATGACACCGCCCCGTGCGGTGAGGTCGTCCGCGAGGGCGAGCAGATACCTGCGCGGGTGGAACTGCGCCTGGTGCGCGACGCGCACGGCCGCCGCCACCGGGAAGGGTAGGTCGGTCTCCGTCACGAAGGACGCGTCCAGCCCCGCTTCCGCGGCCGCCTCGGCCTCGGCCTCGAACACGGCACGGCGCTGCGGGTCGGTGGTGAAGGTCAGAGCCGACGCCCGCTCGAAGTCGCAGTCGACACCCAGTTCGGCCGCCACCGCTCCGACCCGTTCCACCGCCGCCTGCTGGGACCGGGCGTACTGGCGCGCGCCCTCCGCGCCACGGGTACGGCGCAGCCGCTCGTACACGAGGGAGTGAGCCGCGGTGAGCTTCGCCGTCGTGTAGCCGGTCACCCCGGCCGCCACGCGATCCGCCTCCAGCACGACCACACTGCGCCCGGCCCGGGTCAGTTCCCAGGCGGTACTCAGGCCGGCCATGCCCGCCCCGATCACGGCGACGTCCGCCGTCGTGTCGGTGTCCGACGGGGGCCACCGGGTGCCCGGTGCGGTAGCCATCCAGTACGACTCGGCCATGCCGGGCAGTTCAGGTCGCGTTGTCATGGATCAGGTGTTCCCCCCGCGGCCGCGAGGAGACGTGGCGGGCCTTTTCTTCCCCTGAGCGGCCCTGCGCCACCGTATGCACCGTCACGTCACCGAACACGTTGTTCTGGACCTGCGCGAGGTACGGATGGGCGAGACCGGTGGTCAGGCCCCGAAGCCCGCCAGGGCTTCCCCCGCGGGCCCGCTCGCACCGGGGGCGCCGGCCGCGGGACCGACGGACCGGCCTGCCCAGGTATGGACACGCCAGCCTTCGTCGGGCGCGCCGGAGAGGATGACGACACCGGTGTTCCGGAGCGCGTGCCGGGCCGCGAAGTCGACGTCGACGTTCTCGGCCCGCGCCGCCGCCCACATACGGATGGCGGCGCCGTGACCGACCATGGCCACGGTCCGCGCCCCCGTGCCCGCGGCCTCCTCGACCACCGCGTCGAAGCGCCGCAGCGCCTCCACGCCGTTCTCCCCGCCCGGCATGCGCAGCCCGGTGTCTCCCGCCGACCAGGCGAAGGCGGTGGTCAGGTACGTCTCGACGGCCTGGTCGTCGCCCCGCATCTCCAGGTCGCCGGCCGACAGTTCCCGGATGCCGTCCCGCACCCGGACCTCCAGCCCCGTCCGGGCCGCCAACGGCTCAGCAGTGAGCTGGGTGCGCAGCAGCGTGGACGCGTAAAGCGCGCCGATCTCCTCCTCCGCGAGTGCCGTGGGGAGGGCGGCCGCCTGCTCCCGGCCCAGGGGAGTCAGCGCCGGCCCCGGTGCGGCCGTGTCCAGCAGGTGCTTGAGGTTGGACGGGGTCTGACCATGGCGAATGAGCAGCAAGCGCATGCGAACGGGCCTGTCTTCAGGGAGGCTGGTGGCGGATTTCCACTGTGCCACCTCAAGACCATGCCCGGGGCGGCGGGGCCGCATGGGACCGCAGGGGCCGACGCGTGGCAACGGCTTGTCGCCACGCGTCGGCCCCTGCGGTGCCAGGCGGCATCATCTCCGCGAGCGACACCCGCCGGAGCGAGGCGCAGTGCGTACCGAAGTGCTCGGCGAACGGCGGCCAGAGGTGTCGGCCATGGAGTCCGAGGAGGAGGCCCGTCGGCTCGCGCCGGAGGAGGCCGCCGGACAGGCTCTACGGGTGCAGCACCACCTTGGTGTAGCCCTCGATCCGCTTGTCGAACTTGTCGTAGGCCGACGGCGCCTGGTCCAGGGGCAGTTCGTGGGAGACGACGAAACTGGGCTTCGCCCTGCCCTCGATGATCATGTCCCGCAGGAACCGGTTGTAGCGCTTCACGTTGCACTGGCCCGTGCCGAGCCGCAGACCCTTCTCGAAGAGCTTGCCGATCGCGACGAGGAGCATGCCCTGTTTGGCCTGCTCGTCCGGGCCTCCGGGGTCGGACGGGACGTAGAGGCCGGGTACGCCGATCGCCCCGGTGGCCCGGACCGTACCGACGAGCGAGTTCAGGACGGTGGCCGGCTCCTCGTGGTCCGCGCCCTGCGCCGTGGCCTGGTAGCCGACGGCGTCAACGCCCTTGTCCGTGCCCTCACCGTCGGTCTGCTCCTTGATCTGCTCGACCGGATCGCCCTCGGCGAAGTTGACCGGAACCGCGCCGATCTCCTCGGCCTTCTGCAGCCGCTCGGGGACCCGGTCCACGACGAACACCTTCCTCGCCCCGCGCAGCAGAGCGGAGTAGGCGGCCATGAGGCCGACGGGCCCCGCGCCGTACACCGCGACGCTCTCGCCGGGGCGGACCTGGGCGAGTTCACAGCCGTGGTAGCCGGTGGGGAAGATGTCGGCGAGCAGAATGAAATCGCTCTCGTGCTCCTGTCCCGACGGCAGTTTCAGGCAGTTGAAATCCGCGTAGGGGACGCGCAGGTATTCGGCTTGACCGCCCGGCCAGGGCCCCATGGAGACGTAACCGTAGGCACCGCCGGGGAAACCGGGGTTGACGGTCAGACAGAATGCGGTGAATCCGTCGACGCAGTTTTTGCAGAATCCGCAGGAGACGTTGAAGGGCATGACCACGCGGTCGCCGGCCTTGAGCGAGGTGACGCCCTGGCCGACTTCCTCGATGATCCCCATGTTCTCGTGGCCGAAGACGATGCCGGGCTCGGCACCGGTGCGGCCCTCGTACATGTGCAGGTCGGAACCGCAGATAGCGGTCGAGCTGACCCGTACGATCACATCGTTCGGGTGCTGGATTCCGGGCTTGCCGACATCTTCCACGGCGACGCTGAACGGCTCCTTGTACACGACGGCCTTCATGGCTGCAACCTTTCGCTCGGCGATATACGCTGCTGGTTGCCACGCCCCCCGAATCATCCGCGTGACGCATCTCTCATGATTCTCCGGACTTTCCGAATGGGCAAGCCAGTAGCCTCCGGGAAATGCGCATCCGGCGCCGTCCCGTGAATCATGAATCAGGAAGGGGGAGAGGCGGACATGGCAGCTCAGAGGTTGGGTACCTTGCTCGTCCCCGTGCCGGGACTGTCCGGCACCACCTACCCACCGGGAACGACCGTGACGGTCCGTGGTCGCGGTGCGACGGTCGACGCCTTCGTCAACGGCGACTGGCTTCCTCTGTCGTGGTGGGAATTCTCCGACGGCCTCCGTGAGGACATCGCCGACCGCTGACAGCCGCGTCGGCCGCCGTTCGTCAGGTGACCTTGACCCAGTCCAGGGTGCGTTCCACGGCCCGCTTCCATTCCTGGTAGCCGTTCTGGCGCTGCTCCTCGCTCCATACCGGGCTCCAGCGCTTCGACTCCTGCCAGTGCGAGCGCAGTTCGTCGGTGTCGCGCCAGAAGCCGGTGGCGAGGCCGGCGGCGTAGGCGGCGCCCAGCGCGGTGGTCTCGGCGACCACCGGACGGCTGACCGGCACACCCAGCACGTCGGCCTGGATCTGCATGCACAGGTCGTTCGCGGTCACGCCGCCGTCGACCTTGAGCACGTCCAGGTGGACACCCGAGTCCTGTTCCATGGCATCGACCACGTCGCGGCTCTGGTAGCAGATGGCCTCCAGCGTGGCCCGTGCGATGTGACCGCCGGTGTTGTAGCGGGCCAGCCCCACCATGGCGCCTCGGGCGTCGGAGCGCCAGTACGGGGCGAACAGGCCGGAGAAGGCCGGAACGAAGTACATTCCGCCGTTGTCGTCCACCGTACGTGCCAGCTGCTCGCTGTCCGGGGCGCTCCTGATGATTTTCAGCTGGTCGCGCAGCCACTGCACGGCCGCGCCGGTGACGGCGATGGATCCCTCCAGCGCGTAGACCGCGGGGCTGCCGTCGAACTGGTACGCCACCGTCGTCAGCAGCCCGTGTTGCGAACGCACCAGCTCCGTACCGGTGTTGAGCACCAGGAAGTTGCCGGTGCCGTAGGTGTTCTTGGCCTCGCCGGGGGAGAAGCAGACCTGGCCGACGGTCGCCGCCTGCTGATCGCCGAGGACGCCGGTGATCGGGACGGGGGCGCTCAGCGGCCGGGAGGTCCGGGCCTGGCCGTACGCCTCGGGATGGGACGAGGGGCGGATGGACGGCAGCATCGCGCGCGGGATGCCGAAAATGCCCAGCAGTTCGTCGTCCCAGTCCAGGGTCTCCAGATTCATCAGCATGGTGCGGCTGGCGTTGGTCACGTCGGTGGCGTGCACACCGCCGTTGGGCCCGCCGGTGAGGTTCCACAGCACCCAGGCGTCCGTGTTGCCGAACAGGGCGTGGCCCGCCTCGGCGGCCTCGCGCAGTCCGTCCACGTTCTCCAGCAGCCACTTGATCTTGCCGCCGGAGAAGTAGGTGGCCGGCGGCAGGCCGGCCTTGTGGCGGATGACCTCGCCGTGGCCGTCACGTTCGAGGGCGGCGGCGATGCTGTCGGTGCGTGTGTCCTGCCAGACGATGGCGTTGTAGTACGGGCGGCCGTTGCGCGGGTCCCAGACCACGGTCGTCTCGCGCTGGTTGGTGATGCCGATGGCCTTCAGATCGGTGGCCGACAGGTTTCCGGCACGGAGGGCGTTCTGGATCACCGTGTTGGTGCGCTCCCAGATCTCCACCGGGTCGTGCTCGACCCACCCCGACCGCGGCAGGATCTGGCGGTGCTCGAGCTGGTGTTTCGCCACCTCGTTTCCGGCGTGGTCGAAGATCATGAAACGTGAACTGGTGGTGCCCTGGTCCACCGCGCCGACGAATTCGGGCATCGTGGCCACCTCTTCTCGTGGTCGTGCGGGAGGGTGCGCTCCGGGGCAGGGGGGCGCGTCGCTGATCAGGCCTGATCCGGACAGGCTTTAGGGCTCTTCGGTGGCCGGGCCCTCTTCGGCCGCCCCGAGCCTGGCCTTGATCACCGGGCTGATCAGCAGGTCGTACACACCGGTCCCGACGACTCCGCCGATGAGGGGGCCGACAATGGGGATCCACCAGTATCCGCTGAACCATTGGAAGGTTCCGGGCAGGGCGATGGATCCCCAGCCTTCGAAGAAAGTGAACAGCCGGGGTCCGAAGTCGCGGGCCGGATTGATCGCGTATCCGGCGTTGGTGCCGAACGTCAGACCGATCGCGACGACCACCAGGCCGATGAGGAACGGGCCCAGATTGGACATCGGGGCCGTATTGCGGGTGTCGATGAGTGCACAGATCAGTAGAAGCAGAATTCCGGTGCCCACGATTTGGTCGAGCAAGGGCCCCCACCAGGAATCCCCGAAGTATTCGGCGGGGAATGTGGCGAAGATCGAGTAGGTCGCCAGTGATTCGTCACGGGGAACCCCCGCCTTGAAATTGGCCGCGTCGATCGCCCACCGGTAGCACGCGTAGACGAGTGCGGCGGCGACGAACGCCCCCACGACCTGCGCCAGCCAGTAGGGGAGGACCTTCCGCCAGGGAAAGTCCCGTCGGACGGCGAAGCTCAGCGTCACCGCGGGATTGATGTGGGCGCCGCTGATGCCGCCGGCCACATACACGCCGAATACCACGGCGAGGCCCCATCCCCACGAAATGATGAGCCAGTTGGCGGGACCGAAGTCCGCTGTTTGTCGACCCGATCCGGGCAGGCCGACGACGGCAACGGCCACCGACCCGGCGCCCAGTAGAATCAGGACGAATGTCCCCAGAAACTCCGCGATCATTTCACCGGCGAGGCCTTTTCGGTAACCACGTCGATGGACTATGCGTTCAGCCATCGGTTCTCCTCGGCTGGAATGGCGCAGAATTGCCCTCCCCGTTACCGGGAATCTATATCGGCCGGAGGGATCCCGCCTGCGCGGCGCCGAATTTCCCTCGCATGGAGTAATGGCGCCTTTCCGCTCTCGGCCCGAGGTGATCCGGCCGGGGCGGCGAACCGAAGCCGATCTGGCTGTGGTGGTCACGCACCGACGCCACTGCCGCGGACACCGACCGCTGCCGGCAGGCGTTCCTGTGCTGGTTCGGCATTGAGCACACCTTCAGAATGATCAAACAGACCATGGGCTTGACCAGGCTCAAGGTCCGGGAACCGGAGGCCGCCGACCACTGGACCTGGCTGGTGATCGCGGCCCACACCCGGCTCCGCCTCGCCCGCCCGCTCGCCGTCGACCTGCGCATCACCCGGCAAAACGCTACGACGTCGGCCTCGAACTCGTCGCCGGCCGGCCCTGCCGCCGCCCCGCTCACCACAAGAAAAGCACCAAACCGCGGCGCGTCACCGAGTGAGCGCGCTCGGAGGGGTGCTGGCCGTGCCGGCTGTGCATGTCTCATCGGAGAGCTGTCGCACGGAAACGCGCGGGGCCCCGTGTGCAGGAGGGAGGACGTGGAAGGCGTAACAGCCCTCCGCTGTGGTCTCGTTCACGAAAATGAAACTTCTTGGTGGTCCGATACCGAGCATTTCGGCGATAACGGTAATCGATTCACCTTGCCTCTTGATGTCGGCCAATCCCTCAGTAGATTGCGTGGGAGGGAAGAGCTGGGCGATCTCTGCGTCTTGCAGGACTCCGTCAGCTGCGGCTCGGGCGAGGCGCTGTCGGCGTGTCTCGACGTTTTCACGCAGGTCTGCGCGGGCCTTCGTTTCATCACGCTCTGGTTGAGTCGCCAACCAGATCCAGGCGCTTACGACGGTCACGAGCAACAAGACACAGAGGGCTATGACCCCATTGAATAAGCAACCGCCGGTGGTGCCGATCTGGACTTGTGGTCTTCTCGCCATGGGCACAGCCTGTAGCACGAGCACGCCTACACGCTGACTGCGCCGCCAAACCGTAACGCCATGGACGGCGCGGACCAGGCACGTGCCTTCCTGCTCAGCCATGACGTCCCGGCCGGCGACGCGGACACGGTGTGGACGGCCGTCGCCCTGCACACCACGCCGGAGGTGCCGGTCTCCCACGGCGTCGCGCAACCGGTCCAGGTCGCGGGCGCCGTCCGGGGTGGACAGGTGGGGCAGCAGCTTCGCGGCCCGCTTCCGGCATCCGTCGGCCAGTTCAGCCCTCCCGGCGTACCAGGCCTGCCGTTCCTTCTCGCCCACCGGGAACCCGGCCGGCTGCCGGGCCCACCAGGCCGCCGCCTCCTCGGCGTCGGCGAAACAGCGCACCGCCGTGCTGCGGCCGATACCCCGGGGATCCCAGCTGACCACGTCGAAGCGTTCGCGCGGCCCGGCCGGGAAGAACCGTTCGTACCAGAGCGGCAGAGCGGCCGTGCCGGAACCGCCCGGGCCACCGGGGTTGAAGAACAGCGAACCGATCCGCTCGGACGGGCCGGTGGCCTTGTGCCGGATCAGGGCGAGGTCGATGGTCTCACCCGCCGGACGGTCGTAGTCGAGCGGAACTTCCAACGTCGCGCGGTCGAAGCCCTGCTGGGCCGGATCTTCGCACGGCTGCCACTCCAGGGCCGCCGCCCCGCTCGGCCCTCCCCGCACGGGCTGCGGCACGGCGGCGGCAGCGGGGGAGAACAGTACGCACGGCAGCACCACCGCGACGCACCACGCCAGCCTGCCTCGACATCTCGATATCGGCCCTGACATCAGGTGTCCCTTCGAGTCGACGTGCCGGCCGCTCGTTGCCGGGGGCCGGGCTGTTTCCCCTCGCCCAACGGCCGGGCGGTTCGCACCGCACGCGCTGAGCATCCGAACGCGGTACGGGAGGAGAGACCCCACCGCCCGGAGTCCGGCGAACGACGAGGTGCGGGTCGGAAACGACGAGGTGCGGGTCGGGGCGGGACGAAGATCGCGCGGGTTCTTGCACCCCCGGCACCCCCGGCACCCCCGCACCCTCGAGGGGACCTTTCCGATGAACCGGTAAAGCCGCGCATGTCTCCGCGCCGCCCATGGTCGCCTGTTCGCCGTCGCGGCGGTGTTCTGCGGAATGTCCTCCGCCTGCGCTTTTCCTGGAACGGTTCCCGCGTCCCGGGTGTGGGATCAGGGCGTACTAGACCGGTTCAGTCGCCTGCCGTTAGTTTGAGCGGAGCCGTACACGAGAGGGCCGGACCGTCCTGCTGAAGGAGTCGTACATGAAGGAAGCCGTCCAGCTCACCGAAGGATGGAGCCTCGACCACGGCGGGAGCCCCCTGCCCGCTCAGGTCCCCGGCTGTGTGCACGTCGACCTGCTCGCGGCCGGTCTGATCCCGGACCCCTGCGTCGGCCTGAACGAGACCGAGGTGGCCTGGGTGGGCCGCCGGGCCTGGACCTACACCCGGGAGCTGGCGCCCGGCGAGACGGCCGCGGAACGCCACGAGCGGACCGACCTGGTCTTCGACGGCCTCGACACCGCGGCCGTGCTCACTCTCGACGGGTACGAGCTCGGCCGGACCCGGAACATGCACCGGAGCCACCGCTTCGACGTCACGGGCCGGCACGGCCCGTTGCACATCGCGTTCGCCTCCGCCTATGAGGAGGCCGCTGGGGTGCGGGCGCTGACCGGGGAACGGCCCAACGCCTACCCCGAGCCGTTCCAGTACATCCGCAGGATGGCGTGCGGCTTCGGCTGGGACTGGGGGCCGACGCTGGTCACCGCCGGGATCTGGCGCCCGGTCCGGCTGGAGCGCTGGTCGACGGCGCGTCTGGCGGCCGTCCGCCCCCTGGTGACGGTCCGCGACGGCCTGGGCAGGGTGGAGGTGCGCGTCGACGTCGAGCGCACCGAGCGGGGAGCGGACCGCCGCCTGGAGGTACGCGCCGCGGTGGGCGGCGTACAAGCCAGTGCCGCGGTGGACGGGACCGGCGCGGTGCTGACCCTCCAGGTACCCGACCCGCGGTTGTGGTGGCCGCGCGGATACGGCGAACAGCCGCTGTACGACCTGGAGGTGACCCTCGTCGACCGGGGCCGGGGTGCGGCAGCACCGGCCGAAACCCCCGCGGGGGGCCGGCCGCTCGACTCCTGGACGCGCCGGATCGGGTTCCGCGACGTGACCCTCGACCGCTCACCGGACGAACACGGCACCGCGTTCACCTTCGTCGTCAACGGCCTACCGGTCTTCGCCCGCGGCGTGAACTGGATCCCCGACGACGTCTTCCCCTCCCGCGTCACCCCCGAGCGCTACCGCACGCGGCTGCGCCAGGCCGCCGACGCCGGCGTCGACCTGGTACGGATCTGGGGCGGAGGCATCTACGAGGACGACGCCTTCTACGACCTCTGTGACGAACTGGGCCTCATGGTCTGGCAGGACTTCCTCTTCGCCTGCGCCGCCTACCCGGAGGAGCAGCCCCTGCGCGGCGAGGTGGAGGCCGAGGCGCGGGACAACGTGGTCCGGCTCATGCCGCACCCCAGCCTCGTCCTGTGGAACGGCAACAACGAGAACCTGTGGGGGTTCCGGGACTGGGACTGGGAGCCCGGACTGCGGGGCGACTCGTGGGGCGGCGGCTACTACCTCGACCTGCTGCCCCGCGTCGTCGCCGAACTCGACCCCACCCGTCCCTACACCGCCGGCAGCCCCTGGTCCGGTTCCTGGGACCACCACCCCAACGACCCCGCGCACGGCACCCACCACTCCTGGGAGGTGTGGAACCGCCGGGACTACGCGGAGTACCGCGACTCCGTTCCGCGCTTCGTGGCGGAGTTCGGCTGGCAGGCACCGCCGGCGCTGGCGACCCTGAGGCGCGCGCTTCCCGGGGAGCGGCTCGCTCCCGACTCGCCCGGCATGCTCCACCACCAGAAGGCCGAGGACGGCAACGGCAAGCTGAACCGGGGCGTGGCACGCCACTTCGTCCTGCCCGAGGACGACTTCGACCGCTGGCACTACCTCACCCAGGTCGTGCAGGCCCGCGCGGTCGCCGCCGGGATCGAGCACTGGCGGTCGCACTGGCCGGTGTGCGCCGGCACCGTGGTCTGGCAGCTCAACGACTGCTGGTCGGTGAGTTCGTGGTCCGCGGTGGACGGCGACGGCCGCCTCAAGCCGCTCTACCACGAGCTGCGCCGCGTCTACGCCGACCGCCTGCTGACGCTCCAGCCGGGCGGCGTGGACGACGACACCGACGGCCCGGTGCTCGCCGTGGTCAACCAGTCCGCCGCACCGTGGCACACCGCCGTGAGTCTGCGCCGCGTACGCGCGGACGGCACCGTCCTGGTGGAACAGGTCCTCGACGATCTGACCGTCCCCGCCCGTCAGGTGAATCGCCTGCCCGTGCCCGGCGACCTGATCCCGGACGCGCCGTCCGCGAGTGAGTTCCTCGTCGCGGACACGCACGCGGACGTGGGCACGGAGGAACTGCGCGCCCTCTACTTTCCCGTCGCCGACAAGGACTTCGCCTACCCCGCCCCGCGCTACGACGTCGTCGTACGGACCCCGGTCGGGCCGGCGGGCCCGGCCGGTGCGGGAGACGGCGACGACGCCGGCGATGGTGGCGGCGCCGGTGGCGGTAGTGTCGAGGTCGTGGTCACTGCGCACACCCTGGTACGGGACCTTCTCCTGCGGGCCGACCGGTTGGGCCCCGACGCCGTCTGCGACTCCGGACTGCGCACCCTGCTGCCCGGCGAGACGATCCGGCTACGGGTGAGGAACGCCGTGGACACCGGCGCCAACGCCGTGCGCGGCGCCTTCTCCAGCGTGGAACCGGCGTGAGCACACCCAGTACGCCCAGCGCACCCGGTACACCCAGTACTCCGGGCGCATCCCCCGAACGCGTCACCATCAAGGACGTCGCCGCTGCCGCCGGAGTCTCCAAAGGCGCGGTGTCGTTGGCGTTCAACCACAAATCGGGGGTGTCCGAGGCCACCCGGGACCGCATCTTCGCGGCGGCCCGCCAACTGGGCTGGGCGCCGAACTCGTCCGCGCGCAGCCTGTCGCGGCAGTCGGTCGACACCATCGGGCTGGCCATCTGCCGGCCTGCCCGGCTGCTGGGCCTGGAACCCTTCTACATGGAGTTCATCTCCGGCATCGAGAGCGTGCTCGCCGAACGCAACTGCTCCCTGCTGCTGCGCCTGGTGGGCTCACTGGAGGAGGAGATCACCCTCCAGGAGCGCTGGTGGAAGGAACGCCAGATCGCGGGGTCCGTCCTGGTCGACTTCCACCAGCGGGACCCGCGGATCGCTCCGCTGCGAGAGCTCGGGCTGCCCGCGGTGGCCGTCGGGCACCCGGACCTCACCGGTGGCTTCCCGTCGGTGTGGACCGACGACGCCCCTGCCGTGGCCGAAGCGGTGCGCTATCTCGCGGCCCTCGGCCACCGGCGCATCGCCCGGGTGGGCGGGCCCGCCGGACTCGGCCACAGCGCCATCCGGGCGGAGGCGTTCGAGCGGACCCTGGAGGAACTCGGCCTGGACGGCGGCCGGCACGTCGAGACGGGCTTCTCGGGGGAGGAAGGCGCACGGGCGACCCGCTCGCTGCTGCTGACGCCGGACCGCCCCACGGCGATCGTCTACGACAACGACATCATGGCCGTGGCGGGGCTGGGCGTGGCGGCCGAGATGGGCGTCTCCGTGCCCGACGACCTGTCCCTGCTGGCCTGGGACGACTCCCAGCTGTGCCGCCTGACGCATCCGACCCTGTCGGCGATGAGCCACGACGTGCACCGCTTCGGGGCGGAGGTCACCGAAGTCCTGTTCGACGTGATCGCCGGTGAGGAGGTCCGGCCCCGCCCCGTGGCGACCCCCTCACTCGTGCCGCGCCGGTCCACGGCACCGCCTCGGGCGCAGGGCACACGCCTTTAGGGCCTTGTCCGGCGGATCATGTCCGATCCGCTCCGCACCTCGCCGGGGGAGTCCCTGCCGTGGTCATTTCCGATAGCCGAGGATGGTCATCATTCCGGATTCGGAGTGGTACTGGTTGTGGCAGTGGAGCATCCACAGGCCCGGGTTGTCGGCGTTGAAGTCGAAGACGAGTCTGCGGTGCGGCAGTACCAGGGCGGTGTCCTTGCGGGCTCCGCCCGCATGGCCGCTGGTGAGGGCGAAGGTGTGGCCGTGCAGATGGATGGGGTGCCACATATCGGTGGCGTTGAAGAAAGTCAGCCGGACCCGTTCTCCCTCCCGGACCGGGTGGCGTTCTTCGACGGAGTAGGGCCGATGGTCGAAGCTCCAGTCGAACTTCCTCATGCTGCCGGTCAGTCTGAAGCACAGCTCTCGGTCCGGGGGGCGATCGTAGAGGGCTACGGATTCGTCCGGCACGAACCGTCTGGCTGGCACGAACCGGCCGTCGAGCTCCTCCGGATGCGCGGAGCATCCGGGGAAGCTTCCGCTGCCGGTGCGCAGGACCGCCAGGGCCCTCGCGTTCTTGCCTTCGGCGAGCGCGACCAGCGGGAACACTCCGTCCTTGGCGGTGATGAGCACGTCGTAGCGTTCGGCCATGCCCAGCAGCAGGGTGTCCGCCCGCATGTGCTCGACCGGGTAGCCGTCCGTGTGCGTCACGGTCATCTCGTGGCCGCCGAGTGACACCCGGAAAGCCGTGTCGCTCCCGGCATTGATGATCCGCAACCGGATCCGGTCCCCGGGGCGGGCCCGGAAAACCGAAGCGGCTTTCGGGATACGGCCGTTGATCAGATAGTACGGGTGGTCGACATGACCGCCCCCGCTGCGCAGCAGGTGGCTGTGTCCCTTCCACAGGACGCGGGAAGGGCCGACGGACTTACCGGGGGCGGAGGCCGAGTCGGGCATGCCGGTGGACCCGTCGTGGCCGGAACCGTCAGGTGAGGTGTCCTCACCCATGTCCATCGGGATGTCCCTGCCGTCGTGCAGCTGCGTGAGCACGCCGTCCGGAGTGGAGCCGTCCACGCCGTCCAGCCAGTCGTCCAGGACGACGACCCATTCCTTGTCGTAGGACAAGGGTTCCTTGGGGTCCTCGATGATCAACGGGGCGTACAGGCCGCGGTCGAGCTGCATTCCCGAGTGTGAATGCAGCCAGTACGTCCCCGGATGCTGCACGGCGAAGCGGTAGGTGAAGTCCGCGCCGGGTTTGATGGAGGGCTGGGTCAGGCCCGGTACACCGTCCATGTCGCAGCGCAGACGGACACCGTGCGAGTGCAGCGTCGTCACTACAGGCAGATGGTTGACGAGCTTGAGAGCGAGAGTGTCACCCGCGGTGACCCGAACCTCCTTGCCGGGCAGCGTGTCACCGTACGCCCATGACCTGACGGTCGGCCCGCCCAGGTCGAGGGACGTCTCGGTGGCAGTCAGCGTGAACGTGCGCAGGGGGCCGGAACCGCGTTCTCTCTCGGCAGCGACGACCTCGGGATCGGACGGGTTCACGTATCCCTCGGGCCCCCTGGGAACGAAACCACCGCCGCGGTAGCCGGGACCCTCGGCCGCCGCGGCGGTGCCGGTTGCGGAGGGCGAACCGGCCTCAGGGTGGGGGCCGGGTCCGGAGGGTGAGTCGGCCTCAGGGTGGGGGCCGGGTCCGGAACAGGCGGCCAGGGCCCCCGAGCCGATGGCCGTGATCGATGCACCGAGCAAGGTGCGCCGCTTATGTGAGTGCATAGATACATAACACATGTCTTATAGTCACATATGTGGCAATTAGATCGGCGCGTCCCGTGATTCGCCCATACGGCCCAACGAGACTCCCGCCAGAACCCCGCGGAAGGCAGCCGACAGGAGGACGGCTCCGAACGGGCGCCCGCGCACCGCGTGCCCGGCAGCTCGCCCGGTCCGTCGCCCGGTTGGCTCCGTCTCAGTTCGTGAGCGCGGCCGAGGTGGCGCGGGCGAAGGCTTCCGGGGTGTCCAGCATGATGTTGTGCCCGCACTCCGGGATCGCGACCACATGCACGCCCGCCGCCTCCGGCGTGTCGGTGCCGGGCAGCGGACCGTCGGCCTCCGGCACCAGATGGGTGCGGGGGATCTTCAGATCGAGCAGCAGTTCGCGCACGGTGGGGACGGTGCCGCGGGCGAGGTGGACCGCGCTGCGGTGCAGCGCCTCGCGGCCCGCCAGACGCATCGTGGACCACCAGTGCTCACCGGCCCGGTCACGGACCTCTTCCCAGCCGCCCGCCAGAAACTCCTCCTCGGAGTACGCGGCGATACCGCTGCTGCCGAGAGCGCCGGGCCGGGGCGGGACCGGGTCGAGGTTGGCGTCGACCAGGACCAGACGGGCCACGAGGTGCGGGTGCCGTGCGGCCAGGACGACGGCCACCGAGCCACCCATGCTGTGCGCGATCAGCTCCGCGCCGGCGACCCCCGCCGCGGTCAGCGCCCCGGCGAGAGCATCGGCGTGCGACTCCAGGGAGTAGTCGAAGTCCGTCGGCCGGTCGCTGATGCCGTGACCGAGCAGATCGATCAGCAGCGAACGGCGGCCGGCCAGCAGCGGATGCACCGCCACCTGCGCGAAGTAGGCGGGCGACGTGGCACCCAGGCCGTGCACGTAGACGCGGGAAGGCTCCTGCCCCGGCAGCTCGACCCAGCGGATCCGGTCACTCCCGGGTGTCACGGCGGCATTGCGCACGGTCGGCTCTCCTGCGGTCGAGGTCGGTGAAGAGACGAGGATAGCCATGGTCGCCGGGCCTCATCGTCCCGGCGCCGACCTCCCTGGCCCCGCTCCCGGCAGAACGTCTCCGCGTGCCGAGGAACATGCAACTGTCTGGCCGGACAACGCTCATGGCACGCCCTGGCACATCCATGGCCGCCGAGCGCCGTCATCCGAGCTGTCTGCTGCGGGCGTTCGCCTCCGCGACGAGGGCGCTCAGCAGCTCGGACGGGGTGAGGGGGCGCAGATGGAGCGGGTCGGCGTCCCATTCGCGGCCACCGGTGAGCGGGCGGAGCTGGACATACGGGCCCACATGCCCCATGACCCGTCCGACGCGGTCGCGCAAGGTGTCGCGGACGGCCGCGCCGAGACCGGGAAACCGAACGGCATCGAGGCTGACGTCGTCCGTCACTCGACGACTCCCTCCGCGCTGCCCACCGCCCTTCCCTCCGCAGCCCCCCTGGTGATCACGTCCGCGAGCGCGAGGGCGACCGGGGCCGAGCACACGCCGAGGTGGACAAGGGCGTACGGGGCCTCGCGGGCTCTTCGGTCGTCCGCCCACGGCGTACGGATGTCCATCGCGGGGAGCTGGACACCGGCCCGGGTGAGGGCGGTGGCGAGGGCGTCGCGGGCCTCGAGAGCTTCACGGATCTTGGGGGTGTGCGGCATGGGGTCCTCGTCAAGGTGCGGTGGGCCGTGTGCGGGCGTGCGGTGATCGACGCGGTTTCGCCGATCTCCTGACCCGACTGCGCTGGGCGGATTACGCTGCGTAGTCCGGTCGTTACAAGGATGCCCGGGGTGCGGGCGCCCACGCCGTGGACGGGGCAGTGGGTCCCCGGCGCGCGGAGGTGCTTCCACGGAGTCCACACGGTTCACACCGTCGCATCGTTCAGCAGTACATCCCGGAAGGAGCGGTATGTCGCAGCGACGCGCCATCACTGGCCGCAGTCAGGAACCCCGTCAGCGGTTCGCCGAGGAACTGCGGACGTTACGGGCAGCAAGCGGTATGAGCCTGCGGGCACTCGGTGAACGGCTGGGCTGGGACTGGTCGTTGTTCGGCAAGATGGAGAAGGGCGAGACGATCGGCAGCCCGGAGGTCGTCCAGGCCCTCGACACCCACTACGGCACCCCGGGCCTCCTGCTGGCCCTGTGGGAACTGGCCGCCGGGGACCATACGCAGTTCCGCGAGAGATACCGCCGGTACATGGCACTGGAGGCGGAGGCGGTGAGCCTGTGGCACTTCGCGGTGAGCGTGCTGCCGGGCCTGTTGCAGACGCCGGGGTATGCGAGGGAGGTGCTGGCGGCGGGCGGGCTCAAGGGCAAGGAACTCGACCAGCAGGTCGACGCGCGGATGGGACGGCGTGAACTGCTGGATGGCGAGAAGGCCCCGCCGTTCCGGACCATCCTTTCCGAGGCGGTCCTGCGCACTGCCCTGCTGGACACTCTTGAGTGGCGAGGGCAGTTGGAGCACCTGTCCGAGATGGCGGAGCGCCCGAACATCATCGTTCAAGTACTGCCTTTCAGCGCCGGCCCCTACGGGCTCGACAGCACCGACGTATGGTTTCTGCGCCTGCGGCGGGGGCAGACCGTGGCGTACACGGAGAACGCGCACCGTGGTGACCTGATCGAGGACAGTGAGGCGGTCGAGAGACTGCAAAGTGCCTACGATGCAGTTCGTGACCTGGCGCTGACCCCGGCCGAGTCGCAGAAGTTCGTCCTGCGAATGTTGGAGGAAATGCCGTGCGAACCATAGATCCGAGCGTGGTGACGTGGCGCAAGAGCTCTTACAGCAATTCGGACGGCGGCGCGTGCGTCGAGGTCTCCGACGACTTCGCCTCCGTCGTCCCCGTGCGGGACGGCAAGATCCCGCACGGCCCCGTGCTCGTGTTCCCGGCTGCTGGCTGGGCGTCCTTCGTTTCCGCCGTCAGGGGCGGGCGGTTGGACGGCTGAACGGACATGGCGACGGCCCCGTGGTCTCCTCGTTGGATCGCGGGGCCGTTGGCGTGACCGGGGTCATTGCCGGGTGAGGCGTTCTCCGGCCGTGCCGGCTCAGGTCACTTGGTGAGGGCCTTCTCGATGTCGGTGATGACCTTCTCCATGGCGATCGGGCCGTTGCTGCTGCTCCAGACCTGGCCGTCGACCCCGTGGTCCCGGCCTGCCTCGACGGCCTTCAGCCGGGTGAAGGCCTTCTCGGAGCGGGCGGCCTCCAGTGCCTTGTCCCCCTCGGCGTTCAGCGTGGCGATGAAGACGTGGTCGGCGTCGGCCTTGGTGAGGTTCTCCAGGGACAGCGGGTCCGAGTGCGGCTGCTTGCCGAGGTCCTTGGCGATCGGCAGTGGCGACAGGCCGGCCTTCTCCAGCATCGCGGTGGGCATGTTGGCGGAGTTCATCACGATCGGGCCGCCCGGCATCCACCGCATCACGACGCCCGTGCCCTTGGCGCCGTCGCCCGCGTTGCCCGCGCGCTCGACCAGGGCGTCGATCTTCTGGTCGAGCTCGTCGGTCTTGCCCAGCGCCTCGCCGTAGGTGTCGAGGCTGGAGCGCCAGTCACCGGCGGCCGGGACGATGGTCGGCGCGATGGCGGAGAGCGTCTCGTACTGCGACTTCTCCAGGTTGGCGCCGGTGAGGATGATGTCCGGCTCGGCCTTGAGGATCGCCTCGGTGTTGGGTTCCCGCACCGTGGCGACCAGCGGGATGTCGGCGGCCCGGTCGCTCAGGTAGGCGGGAACGCCTTCGGCGCCCCGGGCGGCGCTGGTGCCCACCGGGGTGATGCCGAGCGACAGGGCGGTGTCCAAGGAGACATCACTGAGGGTGACGACCCTCTTCGGTGTGCCGTCGATCTTCACCTCGCCGAAAGCCGTCTGCACGACCCGCTCGGTCCCGCCGGCCGCCGACTTCCCTTTGCTGTCACCGGAGTTGGCGGAATCCGACCCGCCACAGGCGGCGAGGGTCATGACCAGCGGGGCAGTGGCCAGAGCGAGAGCGGCGGAGCGCAGCGAAGATCGGCTTCTGGGCATGGGTGTCTCCAGGGGAGGTGGATGTATGGCGAAAGCAAAGTTAGGTTAACCTCACCTTGGTTGAATCTGAAAGGAGGGGCGGTTGTGACGCTGCGTGCACTGTTCCTGCGCGGCTTGCTCCCCGGCGCCGGGGTTCTGCTGGCCGCGGTGGTGGCGAGCCTGCTCCTGGGTGCGGGCGATGTCGGGCCGGAGCGTGCCCTGTCCGCCCTGCTGGGCGGCGCCGACGGTGATGCCCGGTTCACCGTGCTCGAACTGCGGCTGCCCCGCACCCTGGTCGCCGTCGCCGTCGGTCTGGCCCTGGGGATCGCGGGAGCCCTGCTCCAGGCCGCCGCCCGCAACCCGCTGGCCGAACCGGGCCTGCTCGGGGTGAGCGCGGGGGCCTCCTTCGCGGTGGTGGTCGCCCTGGTGCTCGGCGCCTCGGCCGCCACTCTCGGCCCCTACGTGGCGGTCCTCGGGGCCGGCGCCGGATGTCTGCTGGCACTGGGCGCGGCCCGACTGCGCGGCGCAGGGGACGACCCCGTCCGCCTGGTACTCGCCGGAGCCGCCTTCAGCGGACTGATGGCCGCCGGCTCCTCGGTGATGCTGCTCGTCGACGCCCGCGCCGCCGACGAGATCCGCTTCTGGACCATCGGATCGGTGGCCGGTCGGGAACTGGCGGACCTGTGGGCCGTCGTCCCCGTCGTCGGTCTCGGGCTTCTCCTCGCCGTCCTCGTCGCCCCCGCCCTGACCGCCCTGAGCCTCGGCGACGACGTGGCCACCGGCCTCGGCCACACACCCGGCCGGGTCAGGGCCGTCGCGGTCGCCGCCGTGGCCCTGCTGGTCGGCGGTGCCACCGCCCTGGCCGGCCCCGTCGCGTTCGTCGGACTCGTCGTGCCGTTCGCCGCGCGCGCCCTGGTCGGCCCGGACCTGCGCAGGCTGCTGGCCGTCTCCGTCCTCCTCGGCCCCGCCACCGTCCTCACCGCCGATGTCGTCTCCCGGCTCGTGGCCCGCCCCTACGAGATGCCCCTCGGCGTCATGACCGCGCTGCTCGGCGCGCCCGTCCTGGTCGCCGTCGTCCGATCCCACAGGTTGCCCTCGCTGTGACAACGCATCCCGCCCCGCCCGGACCGGCGACCGAGACCAAGCCCGCGGCGCCCGCCCGCCGTCCGCCGCTCACCGTCCCCGGAACCTGGCGCCTGGCCGTCGGCCCCTACGCCGTTCTGATCCCGCGCAAGCCGCTGCTGGGCACCGCCGCCGCCCTGGCCGTGCTGATCGCGGCGAGCGCGGTGCACCTGGCCGTCGGCGAGATCCTCGTCCACCCGCTGGACGCGCTGCGCGCCCTGTTCGGCGACGGCACCCCCCGCGACCTGCTCGTCGTCGAACGCCTGCGGCTGCCCCGCCTCCAGGCCGGCCTGGCCGTCGGTGCCGCCCTCGGCGCGGCCGGCTGCCTGATGCAGACCCTCGCCCAGAACCGGCTGGCCACCCCCGACACCGTCGGCCTCAACGACGGCGCCGCCGCCTTCGCCGTCGCCTCCGTCACCGGACTCACCACCAGCCTCCTGCCCAGCGGCGCCGCCCTGTCCGGCGCGGCCACCGCCGCCGCCCTCACCCTCGCCCTCAGCGGCGGAGCCGGACGCGGAGGCTACCGCTTCCTCGTCGTGGGCCTCGGTGTCGGCGCCGTCTTCGGCGCCGTCACCAGCCTCGTCCTCGCCCGCTCGGCCGCCGACGCGGCCAACGCCGCCTACGGCTGGACCGTCGGCACCCTCAACAGCCGCGACCAGGACGCCGTGGCCCTGCTCGCCGCCGCCCTGCTCGTCGTCCTGCCGCTCGCCATGGTCCTCGGCCGCCGACTGCTCCTGCTGCGTCTGTCCGACTCCGTCGCCTCCGGTCTCGGCGTCCGCATCAAGGGCCTGCGCCTGGCCGTCATCGCCCTCGCCGTCGTCCTCGGCGGCCTCGCCGTCGCCGTCGCCGGACCGCTCGGCATGATCGCCCTCGCCGCTCCCGAGGCCGCCCGCCGCATCGCCGGGCCCCGTTCCGTACCCGTCCTGCTCTCCGCCCTCGCCGGGGCGCTCTTCACCCTCCTCGCCGACCTGCTGGGCCGCACCGTGCTGGCCCCGCTGGAGATCCCCGTCGGCCTCGTCACCGCCGTCGTCGGCGGCCCGTACCTGCTCTGGCTGCTGCTCACCACCCGTACCAGGAGGTCCCTGTGAGCTTGGACCGGGAGCTGTCCGCGAACCCGTACCAGGAGGTCCCCGTGAACCCGGCCGAGACCGACAGCCGCCTGCACACGCGCGACCTGCGTCTGGCCCACGGTTCCAGGGTCGTCGTCGACGGCCTCGACCTCGCGCTGCCCGAACGCCGGGTCACCGTCATCGTCGGCCCCAACGGCTGCGGCAAGTCGACCCTCCTCGGCGGACTGGCCCGCACCCTGCCCGCGCGCGGCGGCGCCGTCCTCCTCGACGGCCGCGAACTCACCAGGATCCCCACCCGGGAGATCGCCCGCAGCATCGGCATGCTCCCCCAGTCAGCGATCGCCCCCGACGGCCTCACCGTCCGCGACCTCGTCCGCTACGGCCGCCAGCCCCACCAAGGCCTGCTGCGCCAGTGGTCCGCCGACGACGCCCGCGCGGTCGAGGAGGCGCTCACCGCCGCCGACCTGCACGACCTCGCCGACCGCCCGCTCGAGACCCTCTCCGGCGGGCAGCGCCAGCGTGCCTGGATCGCCATGGCCGTCGCCCAGGAGACCCCGATCCTCCTCCTCGACGAACCCACCTCGGCCCTCGACATGGGCCACGCCCTCGAAGTGCTCGAACTGGTCCGCTCACTGGCCGCCCAGGGCCGCACCCCGGTCCTGGTCCTCCACGACCTGACCACCGCCTGCCGCTACGCCGACCACATGATCGCCCTCAAGGACGGGGCGATCGTCGCCCAGGGCCCGCCGTCCACCATCGTCACCCCCGACCTGGTCCGGGAGCTCTACGGCGTCGAGAGCGCCATCCTCACCGACCCGCTCCACGGCACCCCGGTGATCTGCCCCCTACGCGTCACCCCCTCCGGGGCAGACGCCTGAGCACAACCCGGACATCCCCGGGACGCCTCGACGAGCCCCGTGCGCCGTGCCGTCGACGCGCCCACCCGCCTCGACGGCACGGCGGGGCCGTCGCCGCCGATGGGTGTCCCGGGGCAGGACCTCCACCTGCGTCGCCGTGTGATTCCGGGAGAGGCCGAACCCGCCGTCAGACCGGATAGGCGTGGGTCTGGGTCGCCTTGAGCGTGGCCCACACCTCCGCGCCCGGGTGGAGGCCGAGTTCGGCGGCGGCGACCGTGGTGAGGTCGGCGGCCAGGAGGAGTTCGCCGGTGAGGTCCACGCGGATCTGGTCGCCGTGGGTCTCCATTCCGGCGACCTCGCAGTGCCAGAGGTTGCGGGCGCTGGAGCCGGTGGGGCGGCTGCTGTGGAGGGTCACGGCGCCGGGCGGGAACGCGACGAAGACCTGGCCGGTGAGGTGCTCGGTAGTGGTGAGCGCCGGGCCGCCGTCCAGTCGTACGGTGTGGCCCTCGGCCCGGCCGGTGTAGAGGTTCAGGCCGACGAGCTGGGCGATGTAGTCGGTGCGCGGGTGACGGGCGATGTCCCGGGGCGTCCCCTCCTGGACGACCCTGCCGTGCTCCACGACCACCAGACGGTCGGCCAGCACCATCGCGTCGAGCGGGTCGTGCGTGACCAGGACGGCGACGGCCTCGAAAGCGGCCAGATGGCGCCGGAGTTGGGCGCGTACGTCCAGGCGGGTACGCGCGTCCAGGGCGGCGAGGGGCTCGTCGAGGAGGAGCAGCCGGGGGCCGGTGGCCAGGGCACGGGCGAGGGCCACGCGCTGCGCCTGGCCGCCGGAGAGGCGGCGGGGCTTGGCGCCGGCGTGGTCCGCCAGGCCCATGCGGTCCAGCCACGCGGCGGCCGTCGCCCGTGCCTCGGCCTTCGTGGCGCCCTGGCAACGGGGGCCGAAGGCCACGTTGTCCAGAGCCGTGAGGTGCGGGAAGAGGAGATAGTCCTGGAAGACGACGCCCACGGGGCGGGACTCGGGCGGCCTGCGAGTCAACTCCTTTCCGTCCAGGTGGAGATGGCCGGCGATGAGGGGCGCGAGGCCGGCCAGGGCGCGCAGCGCCGTGCTCTTGCCGGCGCCGTTCGGGCCGAGCAGGGCGACGACCTCGCCCGGCGCGGCGGTGAGCGCGATGTCCAGGCGGAAGGTGCCGTGGTCGACGACCAGGTGGGTGTCGAGACCGTCGGGTTCGGGGGTGCTGGTGTCGTCGCCGGTGAGGCCGTGCCGGGGCTTCCCCGTGTGGGTCATGACGCGGTCAACCAGCGGTCGCGCAGGCCGGCCAGCACCGCGATCGAGACGGCGAGCAGGACCACACTGAGCGCGATGGCGGCCTCCGGGTCGCTCTGCAGGGCGAGATAGACGGCGAGGGGCATGGTCTGGGTCCGGCCGGGAAAGTTGCCGGCGAAGGTGATCGTCGCCCCGAACTCGCCCAGCGCCCGCGCCCAGGCCAGCACCGAGCCCGCCGCGATGCCCGGCGCGATCAGCGGCAGCGTGACCCGGCGGAACGCGGTGAAGCGCGACGCGCCCAGCGTGGCCGCGGCCTCCTCGTACCGGCGGTCGGCGGCACGCAGCGTGCCCTCGACACTGATGACCAGGAACGGCATCGCCACGAACGCCTCCGCGACCACGACCCCCGCCGTGGTGAACGGCAGGCTGATGCCGAACCAGGAGTCCAGCCACTGCCCGACGACGCCGTTGCGGCCCAGCGCCATGAGCAGGGCGACACCACCCACCACCGGCGGCAGGACCAGGGGGAGGGTCACCAGTGCACGGACCAGTCCCCGGCCGGGGAATTCCGTACGGGCCAGCAGCCAGGCCAGCGGTACGCCGAAGACCAGGCTCACCGCCGTCGCCGCGGTGGCGCACACCAGGGAGAGCCGCAGGGCCTGCCACACGGCGGGGCTGGTCAGCTGCTCGGGCATGCTCTGCCACGGGGCCCGGACCAGCAGCGCGAGCAGCGGCACCAGCAGGAACGCCAGTGCGAGGAGTGCGGGGAGCAGCAGGGGCAGTGGCACACCCTGCCCGCCGCCCGGCCCCATGCGGCGCCGCGGACCGGCGCTCTTACGGGTGCCCTTATGGATTCCCTTATGGGTCCCTTTACGGGTGCCGGAGGTGTCCGCCGGGGTCACGGCGTCAGGAACCCGGCGTCCGCCAGCACCCGCCGGCCCTCGTCGGACCGCACGTATGCGATGAACGCCTCGGCCGCCACGGCGTTCGGGGCGTCCTTGAGCAGGGCGATGGGGTAGTCGTTGACGGCCTCGGCGGCCTCGGGGAAGTCCACACCCTCCACCTTGTCACCCGCCGCGTGCACGTCCGTCTTGTACACGAGGGCGGCGTCGGCCTCCTGCAACTGCACCTTCGTCAGGGCGCTCTTGACGTCCTGCTCGTACGACACCGGGGTGAGCTTCAGGCCGGAGGCGTCCAGCGCCGTCTGCGCGGCGGCCCCGCACGGCACCCCCTTGTCGCACAGGACGACCTTCAGCTCCGGGCCGGCCAGGTCCTTCAGCGAGGAGATCCCCTCCGGGTTGCCCGGCAGGGTGGCGATCTCCAGCCGGTTGCGGACGAAGGTGGCCGGGGTGCCGGCGGTGTCCCCCGCGTCCGTGACGATCTTCATCGTCTTCGGGCTGGCGGAGGCGAAGACGTCGGCGGGGGCACCGCTGGTGATACCGGCGGCGAGGCTGTCGCTGCCGCCGAAGTTGAACGTGACCTCGGTGCCCGGGTTCGCCTTCTCGAACCGCTCGCCCAGCGTCGTGAAGCTCTCCGTGAGGGAGGCCGCGGCGAACACGGTCACCGTGCCGGACGGCTCACCCGAGGCGGAGCCGGACCCGGCCTTGTCCCCGTCCGCGGACGAGGAGCAGGCCGTCGCGGCCCCCAGAACCAACAGCACGGCAGCACCGGCACCGGTCAGCCGAGGTAGGCGGGCCCGGGATACGGAGCGGGTGGTCACAGGACTTCTCCCTCTGCCTACTGCTGTTCGTGGACCGATCCAGGGGGACACATGCGCTGATGATAATGCCGCAGATGCGGGCTGAGGATCTTATTTAGCATCGCATCGGCTGTACACAGACCCAGTAAAGCTCGCAGGTGCGTTTATGTGCGGCCACCGCTCGCGGTGCCTGAGCCGCGAAAAATGATAGCTCCAACTATGATAGTTACACCTATCATTCCTGTAGAGGTGGTTCACGATGCTCAAGCCGGCGCGCCTGTTCGGACGGGACGTGGAATGGCGGGAACTGGGGGAGTTCGCCTCGTCGGAGCGGCAGGGCGCGTCACTGGGGCTCGTGTACGGGCGGCGGCGGCAAGGAAAGACGCTGATGCTCGAGCTGCTGGCCAGGGAGAGGGCCGGCTTCCTGTTCGCCGCGACACAGCAGAGCGAGGCGCAGAACCTGGCGGATCTGGGTGCCGCGTACGCGTCGTTCCACGGGCTGCGGCGACCGGTGATGTTCGGCCACTGGCGGGAGGCCCTCGACGAGTTGCTGCGCATCGGCGAGGACCGGGCCGTGCCCGTGGTGATCGACGAGTTTCCGTACCTGGTTTCGGCGACTCCCGCGCTGCCCTCGTACCTGCAACAAGCGCTGAGTCCGCTGAGCCATGCCAAGGAGCACACCCGTACCCGGCTGATTCTCTGCGGCAGCGCGCTGACCACCATGGCGCAGCTGCTCGGCGGGGGTGCCCCGCTCCGAGGACGAGCGAGCATGGAGCTTGTGGTGCGTCCCTTCCGGTTCCGGGAGGCAGCCGACTTCTGGGGCGTGGCGGAGGATCCCGAAGTGGCCTTCAAGCTGCACGCGCTCATCGGCGGTACGCCCGCGTACAAGGAGATGTCCGGGGGGACGGGGCCGGACGGTCCGGCGGACGTCGACCGGTGGGTGGCCCGTCGGCTGCTGAATCCGGCCTCGGCCATGTTCCGTGAGGGAGGGCTGCTGCTGCGCGAGGAGCCCTCGATCGCGGACCCGACCTCGTACGCGGCGGTCCTGGCGGCGGTGAGCGCAGGTCATCACCGCAGGTCGGAGATCGCCGGCGCCCTGGGGCGGCCGAGCGGCTCGCTGGCGCACCTGCTCTCCGGGCTCCAGGACATCGGTCTGCTGGAGCAGAGCGAGGACGCCATAAGGGACAAGCGCGGTGTCTTCCGGGTGGCTGAACCGATGGTGCGGCTGCACCAGTTGCTGATCCAGCGGCATGAGCCGGAGCTGGTGGTGGGCCGGGCCGACCAGGTGTGGCAGGAGAACGCGGACACCGTCGCCGGCAAGATCTACGGACCGCACTTCGAAGAACTGGCCCGCCAATGGTGCTTCGAGCACGCTGAGCCCGAGACCCTCGGAGGGCGGCCGAACTGGGTGCGGCCCACCGAGATCGCCTGCCGGGAACACCGCCGTGGCCATGAACTGGATGTCGTCGTGGGGGAGTCGCCGGCGTTCGGAACGGACCGGATCACCGCGATCGGTGAGGCGAAGGGCACCCTCACCCCCGTCGGGCTGCCGCACTTGGAGCGTCTGGAGCACCTGCGAGGGCTCCTGCCCAGTGCCCGGGTCGGCGCACTGCCCAAGCTTCTGCTCTTCGCCCGCTCCGGCTTCACCGGTGATCTCCGGCGGGAGGCGGACCGGCGCAGTGACGTCGAACTGGTCGACCTGCACCGCATGTACCGCGGGGATTGACCAACTCCCTCCCCGCGGGCTTCGGATGGGCGTGAACGGCCGCTGGTGTATGAGATACGAAAGAGCACACCCATGGTGTCCGGAGCCTTGCCAGGCCGACGGGGGCCGCCCTATTCTCGCGGTGAGAAAGCGCTTTCCCCCGGTTGTCGATTCGGATCCAGTGGAGTGAAGTCGCCGCGTCGACAGGTGACTTCGCATAGGAGCCGCCACGGGTTCGGTGAGGGAACACGGTCGCGGTGATCCCGTGGCCGACGCCGGCCGGCATGCCGACCGGGAGGGGGGACGGCGCCCGTAACGCCAGCACCGCTCGCAGCACCCGCAGCAGGGCAGGGCCAGGGCGCCCGCAGGGCGCGATCACAGTACGGCCGCGTACGCAGCGAGTGGCCGAGCACGGCCGAGCGCGGCCGTATCCGTCCGGAGGGATGTCCGCCGGATCCGACCGCGCCCTATGTGACATGCCCATGCCATTACAGTCAGCCATCGCGGCTGCCCTGACCCATGCCACCTGTCCCCGGCACGTGCAGACGAACAGGGAGAGACTCGGATGAAGAGATCAGCAGCAGTGCGCCTCAGTGCGACGCTGGCCACGGCGGCCCTCGCGGCCGCGACCGGGCTGGTGGTGTCGACGTCCTCGGCGTCGGCGGCCGTGAGCGGCAGCGCCACGGGCTACGCCACCCAGAACGGCGGGACCACCGGCGGCGCCGGCGGGCAGACCGTGCGCGCCACCACGGGCACCGCGATCCACTCGGCCCTGTGCAGCCGGGCCAGCAGCAGCACCCCGATCACCATCGAGGTCCAGGGGACCATCAACCACGGCAACACCACCAAGGTGTCCGGCAGCAGCTGCAACACCGCGGCCGGCGTGATCGAGCTCAAGCAGATCAGCAACGTCACGATCGTCGGGGTCGGCAGCGGTGCCGTATTCGACCAACTGGGCATCCACATCCGGGAGTCCAGCAACATCATCATCCAGAACGTGACCGTCCGGAACGTCAAGAAGTCCGGCTCGCCCATCTCCAACGGCGGCGACGCCATCGGCATGGAGAGCGACGTCCGCAACATCTGGGTCGACCACACCACGCTCGAGGCGTCCGGCGGGGAGTCGGAGGGCTACGACGGCCTCTTCGATATGAAGGACAACACCCAGTACGTGACCCTGTCGTACAGCATCCTGCGCAACTCCGGCCGCGGTGGCCTCATCGGGTCCAGCGAGAGCGACCGCTCCAACGGCTACGTCACCTTCCACCACAACAAGTACGAGAACATCGACTCCCGTACCCCGCTGCTGCGCGGCGGCATCTCGCACATCTACAACAACCACTACGTGAACCTGCACGAGTCCGGCATCAACTCCCGGGCCGGGGCCCGCGCGAAGGTGGACAACAACTACTTCAAGGACTCCAAGGACGTCCTCGGCACCTTCTACACCAGCGAGGCCGGCTACTGGCAGGTCAGCGGCAACATCTTCGACAACGTGACCTGGTCCAGTCGCAGCGGCGACAACCAGCCCGCCGGCCCCAACCCGACGTCCAACACCTCGGTGAGCATCCCCTACTCCTACAGCCTCGACAACGCGAACTGCGTACCGGACGTGGTGAACCGGACGGCCGGCGCCAACAAGGGCAACCAGGTCTCGAACGGCAACTGCACCCCGCAGAACCCGGGCCCGACCGACCCCACGACTCCCCCCACCGACCCGACCGATCCCCCCACCGGGACCAACCTCAGCCTCGGCGCCGGCGCCGACGGCTCCAGCAAGGCCAGTGGCACGAGCTACGGCAACGTGATCGACGGCAACCTGGGCAGCTACTGGTCGCCGAGCGGCTCGACCGGCTCCGTCTCGGTCAAGTGGTCGTCCGCCACCTCGGTGTCGAAGATCAGCATTCGTGAGGCGGCGGGCTCCGAGGGCGGCATCCGCAACTGGAGGGTCCTCAACAACGACACCGGAGCCGTTCTGGCCTCCGGCAGCGGAGCGGGCGTCATCTCCTTCGCGAAGACGTCGCTGAAGAAGGTCACCTTCGAGATCACCAGCTCGAACGGCAGCCCGCGGGTCGCCGAGTTCGAGACCTACAGCGGCTAGGCAGGCCCCTGAAGGCAGAGGCTTGTACGCGTCCGGCTCCAGGTCCCCGCCCGGGGCCCGGGGCCGGGCGTCGGCGGTGCCGCCGAAAAAAGGGGAGTGTACGTTCGTACGCTCTGCGGATAGGGTCCGTGCATGACCATTGACGTACTGCGGCGGCCGGGCCCGGCCGAGCGGCAGGCTCGCGCAGCCGTTGCCGTGCTCTTCTTCACCAACGGCGCCCTGTTCGCCAACCTGCTGCCGCGCTATCCGCAGATCAAGGCGGATCTCGGCATCGGCAACGCCGCCTACGGACTGGCCGTCGCGGCGTTCCCGGCGGGGGCCGTCGTGGCCGGGCTGGGGGCGGGAGTCCTCGTCCGCCGACTGGGCTCGGCGCGGGCGGCGGTGGCGAGCACCCTGCTGACCGCGGCCGGCATCCTCGTCGCCGGTCTGGCGCAGTCGGTGATGCTGTTCGCGATGGCGCTGTTCCTGGCCGGCGCCATGGACGCGTTCACCGACGTCGCGCAGAACGCCCACGGGCTGCGGGTGCAGCGCCGCTACGGGCGCTCCATCATCAACTCCTTCCACGCCATCTGGTCCATCGGCGCCGTCACCGGCGGAGCCATGGCCGCCGGGGCGATCGCGCTCGACCTCCCGCTCGGCGTGCACCTGCTGATCTCGGGCGTGCTCTTCGGGATCACCGCCTGTGTCGCCCTGCGATTCTGCCTGCCGGGACCCGACACCGAGCCTGCCGAGGAGACGGAGACGGAGACAGGGACGGAGACGAAGGGGGAGTCGCGGGAGAAGGGGAGCACCGGAGGCGGGCGTTCGGCCGTGATCTCGCGGACGCGGTACGTGCTGGCCGCGCTCGTTCTCATCGCCACCGCCGGCACGCTCGTCGAGGACGCGGGCAACTCCTGGGCCGCGCTCTACCTCTCCGACTCGCTGAACGCGTCGGCGGCACTGGCGGCCTCCGGCTTCATCGCCCTGGTCGGGGCCCAGTTCGTCGGCCGGATCCTCGGCGACCGGTTCGTCGACCGGTTCGGTCAGCGCGCGGTGGCCCGCGCCGGCGGCCTCATCGCCGCGGTCGGCATGGGGCTGGCGCTGGCCGTGCCCACGGTGCCCGGCACGATCCTCGGCTTCGCCGCGGCCGGGTTCGGCGTGGCGACCCTGGTGCCGGCGGCGATGCACGAGGCCGATGAGCTGCCCGGCCTCAAGCCCGGATCGGGGCTGACGATCGTCTCCTGGCTGATGCGGCTCGGTTTCCTGCTCTCCCCGCCGATCGTCGGGCTCGTCGCCGACGAGGCCGGCCTGCGCCTCGGCCTGCTGGTGGTGCCCCTCGCGGGCGCGCTCGTGGTCGTGCTCGCCGGAGTACTGGGGGCCCGGAAGCGTCACCCGGCAAGCAGCGAGGGGTAGAAGAGCGCCGCGGCGGCTCTCGTGCGCGATGAATGTACGTTCGTACGCTCCAGGGTGTACCGTCGGTTTCATGGCGACGGACCACTTCGCGCAGGACCCCCGTACCAACCTGGAACGGATGCAGGCGGGCGACCTCTACATCGCCGACGATCCCGAGATCGCCCGCCGGCAGCAGGAGGCCGTACGCCTGGCCGCCCGCTTCCAGGCCGCCTTCGTCGAGGACGCCGCCGCGGCGCAGTCGATCCTCGCCGAACTGCTCGGTGCCGTGGGCGAGGAGGCGCATGTGCGCCCACCCCTGTACGTCGACTACGGCAGCAACATCACCATCGGGGCACGCACCTTCGTCAACTACAACCTGACCGCACTGGACGTCGCGGCCATCGTCATCGGCGAGGACTGCCAGATCGGCCCGAACGTCCAGCTCCTCACCCCCACGCACCCCGTGGAGCCGCAGCCCCGGCGGGACAAGCTGGAGGCCGCGCAGCCGATCACCATCGGCGACAACGTCTGGATCGGCGGCGGCGCCATCGTCCTTCCCGGGGTGACCATCGGGGACAACTCCGTGATCGGGGCCGGCGCGGTCGTCACCAAGGACGTGCCGGCGAACGTGATCGCTGTCGGCAACCCCGCCCGCCCGGTCCGCGACATCTGAGGCTCCCGTGGCCACCGGACACACCGACCCGCAACGGCGCGAACGCATCATCGCCGCCACCCTCGACCTCATCGCCGAGGAGGGCCTCGCGGCGGTCTCGCACCGCAAGATCGCCCGGCGCGCCGGGGTGCCGCTGGGGTCGATGACGTACCACTTCAGCGGGATGGACGAGCTGCTCAGGGAGGCGTTCGGCGAGTTCACCGGTCGTGCGGTCGCGGTCTTCGACGCGTATCTCGCGGCGCCGGCCGGCCGGGAGGAGGCCATCGAGGCCGTGGCCGACCTCGTCCACGTCCTGTCCGAGGGCAGCCGACGCGACCTCGTGCTCACCCAGGAGCTGTACGCCCTCGCCGCCCGCCGGCCCGCCTACCGGGAACTCACCCACGAGTGGATGCGCCGCAGCCGGGTCCACCTCGAGAAGTACTTCGACCCGGACACCGCCCGCCAGCTCGACGCCCTCATCGAGGGACTGACCCTCCATCGCGCCCTGTCCCGGGAACCCCACGACCGGGCCCTGACACTCGACGCGATCGCCCGCATCACCACGGCAACCGGCATGCCCCGGGAGCCCTGAGCGGGACCCCCAGCCGCCCGTGCGGCACAGTCCTGACCACTGTGCCGCACGGGCATCACCGCCTCAGGCGACCCCGTCCACGTTCGGCCCCGCACCCCCACCGGCCGGGGCGGCCACAGCCTGCTTCCGCCAGGTGACGCGCCGCGCGGAGACGGACACCAGCAGGGCCGAGGCGGCGACCACCGCCATGCCGACCGTCAGGTCCGTTCGGCCCGCCACGAAGCCGATCAGCGCCGGGCCCGCCAGCAGGCCGGTGGTGCCCATGGCGGCGACCAGGGCCAGGGCCCTGGGACCCTCCGCGGCGGCCGCGACGTAGAGACAGGGCGTCACGGTCGCCATGCCCAGGCCCACACAGGCGAAGCCGATCAGCGCGGGCCAGGTCCCGCCGGCCGCCAGGGCGAGCGCGAGACCGGTGCCGGCCACCACGCTGCCGACATGGACGACCCGTGCGTCGCCCAGGCGGCTCCGCCAGCCGTCGCCGAGGAGGCGGGCCAGCACCATCATCACCGAGACCACGGCGATGCCCAGCGGCGCGAGCTGCCCCGACGCGCCGGTCTCCGCCGTGAGGTAGAGCGCCGACCAGTCGTTCATCGCGCCCTCGGTGACCGTGCCGAACACCATCGCGCAGCCCAGCCAGAGCGCCGCCCTGGACGCCCCGGCGAAGCGCCGGACGGTTTTGGCGGTGCCCCTCGCGGCGCCCTCCTCCGACGCCTCGGCCTTCCCGGCCGCCTCCTCCTGCTCGGACCCCGGGGCCTGCTCGTCCGCCGACAGACGCGGGCGCGCGGCGGCGAGCAGCAGCAGGAGCAGGGCCGCGGCGACGGCGAAGTGCGCGGACACGGTGTGCGTCACGAGGTTCATCCCCGACGCGAGGAGCGCGGCCGCGAGCGAGCCCGCGCTGAACGTGGCGTGCAACTGCGCCATTGCGGCCCGTCCGTACCGGGCCTCGAGCGCCGCGCCCTGCGCGTTCATGGCGACGTTCAGACAGCCGACGGCCACCCCGTCGACGAAGACCACCAACAGGGCGAGGGGGTAGGAGCCGGCCGCGGACAGCGCCGGCAGCACCGCCGCCAGAACCAGTGCCGACCAGAGCGCAAGACGCCGCGAACCGAGTTGCCGCATCAGCCGGGCGACCAGCGGGAAGGACACCGCGGCGCCGACCCCGCAGACCATCAGCAGCAGACCCAGCCGTGTTTCGTCGAGACCGAACCGGTCCTTGAGGGCGGGCAGCCGGGAGACCCAGGTGGCGTACTGGAAGCCGAGGAAGCAGAACAGCGCGGCGATGGCCAGCTGGTCGCGCCGGAAGGCGCCGAGCGTACGGGGTGTGGGGGTGCGGGACATGGGCGTCAGCCCTCCGTTTCGGGGCCGTCGGACCGGTCGGCCGGGACCGGGCCGGACATGTAGACCGCGTTCTCGCCGTAACTCGCGGGGAGTTCGACCCGCCGGTCGGGCCGGAACCCGTGCCGGGCCCAGAAACTCTCGGTGCCTCCCACGGCGACCAGGGAGACCTCCTCGTACACCTGCCGTGCGGTCGCGCTGAGATGGCGTACGAGCCTGCTGCCCAGGCCCCGGCCGCGCAGGTCGTCGGCGACGACCAGGTCGTGCAGATGCAGATGGGAGGAGGCGAAGGACCGTTCCTCGGGCCGCTCCAGGTCCGGATACCGCGACGGCGGGTAGGGCAGGGCGAGGACGTAGCCGGCGATCCGGTCGCCGGTCTCCAGGACGAAGCAGGTCGCCGGGGAGGCGCGGCCCCGGGACTCCAGCGCTTCCCGGCCCTCGGACAACCCGGCGGGTGCGTACACCTCGGCCTCCAGGGCGGCGACCCGCGGCCAGTCGTCCTCGGCGAGGGGGCGGATACGCAGGTCGCCCAGCACCCGACCCCGCACCGGCACCTGATCCCGCACCGGCACCTGATCCCGCCCGGAACGGGCCGGGGAACCGCCCCTGCCGCCACCGCCCCTGCCGCCACCGCCCCTGCCGTCGCTTCCGCCCACGCAGCTGTGGGGGAGCGGGGCGAAGCCGTTGAAGCCGCGGGTCATGTAGCTGGTGGCGTAGGCGCCGCTGGAGAGCACCCAGACCGGGTCACCCGAGGCGAGCGCCTCCGGCACGAGGACACGGCGGTGCTCGGGCGCGTAGGAGTCGTCGCTGTCACAGGTGGGGCCCGCGACGACGGCGGGGACCAGGTCGGCGTCGGCCGGATGGGTCGGAAAGACGAGCGGATACTGCAACTCGTCCATCTCATAGAGGCCGTTGAACTTTCCGCAGCTCAGATAGAGCCAGTACGCCCGTTCCCCGTCCGGCCGCCGGCGCGAGCTGAGCCGGGAGACGTGCGCCCTGACGGCACCGTGGTCGGCGACCAGATGGCGTCCCGGCTCGATCAGGAAGTCCAGTGGGTCCGGGGCGAGTTCGCGGAGGCGTTCCATGCCCTCGCGTAGGACGGCGAAGATCTTGTCCAGCGGGGGTTCCAGCCGGTCTCCCCGCCGGTTCGTGTAGCCGAGTGCGGGCAGGCCGCCGCCGAGGTTGACGTGATCGGGCGAGATCCCGCGCGCGTGCAGTGCCGTCAGGACCTCACCCAGCGTCGCGAACGCCTGCTGCCAGGCCTCGGTGGTCATCTGCTGCGACCCGACGTGCACCGACAGCCCGGCGGGCACCAGACCCGCCTCCCGCGCCGACTCCAGTACGCGTACGGCGTCGTCCGCCGAGCAGCCGAACTTCCGGCTCAGTCCCCACAGGGCCCCGTGGCCCGTGGTCGCCAGTCGGCAGAACACCCGGGAGCCGGGGGCGTGTACGGCCAGCGCCGCCAGGTCCTCCGGGCTGTCGGTGGCGAAGTCCCGTACGCCGATCCGGTAGGCCTGGGCGATGTTCTCGTCGGACTTGACGGTGTTGCCGTAGTGGATCCGGTCCGCGGGCGTGCCCGTGGTGAGGGCTTGGACGATCTCCCGGGGGCTCGCCGCGTCGAACCCGGCGCCCCGGCCGGCCAGGCACGCCAGCACCTCGTCCACGGGGCACGCCTTCATGGCGAACCGCACGCCGACGCCGGGTAACTCCCCGGTCAGCGCGTCGAACCGGGCGGCGATGCCGTCCAGGTCATGGATGATCCGGTCGTCCGGGGCAGCCGCGAGCGCGGCACGCAGTGCCGGATTCACCGGACCGCGCTCCGGGACCGGGCGGTGCCGCCGGGGTGGGCCGCGCTCCGGACGTCCGTCGCCCGGCTCGCGTCCACCAGCGCCGCCCAGCCGTCGATCAGCAGCACGAAGTCCTCGATGTCCCGCCCCGCCTCCGCCAGCAGCCGCTCCCGCTCCGCGGCCACCCGCTCGGCGAACTCGGCGTATTTGCCGCCAAGTTGCCGATAGGTCTGCTGGACGACGTCCAGCCGGCGCTCGTTCTCGGCGCGGTCTTGCCGCAGGCTCTGCGTCAGCAGGGCACGGACCGGCGCCGCGTCGAGCCGCTGCCCGTCGTCGAGGAGCGCGGGGCCGGCCTCGGCCATGCCGGCGTAGACGAAGTGGAAGTGGAGCATCGACAGCAGGAACTTCACGAACCGCCGCTGGTACGCCATGAATCCGGCGTGCGTGCGGCGCTCACCGGTGTAGAAGTTCTCGATGTCCCGGTTGTGCAGGACACCGGGCAGGGTGGCGTCGTGCACGGCGTGGATGAGGAAGTAGTCGCTGCCGATGGTGTCGGTCGCGGGCGGCAGCGGCAGCCGCTCGTACACGTCCTGGTGGAAGGCGATGTTGCACATGTCCACCCGCATGGGGTCGACCAGGGTCAGCGTCGCGCGGTCGCCCCGGAAGGGAAGCAGCCCGGCACCCTTGAAGGACTCCTCGGACAGCACCGCCCGCTCCTCCTCGGACCACTCGGCCGGGGCCCACAGGCCCACGACCGTGTCGTACGCGTCCTTGTCGAGTTCCCGGATGCCGCCGATGTCGACGGACAGTTCCCCGATGAAGGACGCGCCCACCATCGCCACCGGCCGATGGGCGAGCGACGGGGCGAGGTTCGTCTCCGACACCCCGGCGGACGCGTCGGCGGCCCGCTTGCCGAGAGACGCCAGCTCGTGATGGATCGGGAAGACGGGCTCGCCCTCGAACACCTGGTAGCGGCTGTCGGAGTCCCGGCGGTGCACCGAACGGCACCCCAGAGCGGCCGCGACGAGGAACGCCCGGTTGGTGCAGGCACCGTACGAGACGCCGTCCGGGAGCAGGAGGCCGAGCAGGCGGTCCGGCTCCGGCAGCGCGGCGCGGTCGATCACGTCCCGCAGAAAGACCCGTTGGGCCTGCTCGTCGAGGTGGTGCACCACGACACCCGGGACCACGGGCAGCCCGGCGACGGTGCGGGCGTGCGCCGAGACGGTCGGCGCGTCGGAGGAGTCGAGAATCAGCAGATGCACCTCGACCCCGAACTCCCGTACGGCGTAAGAGGCTTCGGCGGCAACGGCGGAGATGGTCGCCGAACACGCCCGGTTCGTCGGGAGCGTCAGACCGACCCTGTGCCGGCGGGACACGTCGGACGCCCCGGTCATCGCGCCCGCCCGGGACGGCCACCGTGCTCGCGCCAGGAGTCCAGGCCCAGCAACTTCCGTCCCAGATCGCTGAGTTCGGCGGTGTCGTACCGCTCGGACTCGTGCCGGGTCGCGTCACCGAGCAGGGTCGCGTTCCAGTCCGGGGTGCTGAGCGTGCGCCAGGACTCGATCCGGGACCGGCGCAGCTCCTCGTGCTCCTCCAGCGCCGGCATCATCGACAGGTACTGCACCGCCCGCACCCCGTCGGCGGAACCGTTGGGCGCCACGCCGTGCGCCAGCATGCCGTTGAAGATCAGCAGGTCACCGGCGTTGAGCTGAGGCCGGATCACCGGGAACTCGGCCCGGTCGACCCCGGGCCGGATCGGGTCGCGGCCGGCGGGCTGGGCGACCTTCCACTCCTCGAAACGGTGGAAGAGCTCGGGTGAGCACTGGAAGCCGCCCTGGTCCGGCTCCGTGTCCGTGAGCGCGACGATGCCCTGCACCCGCTGCGGCGGCACACTGGCCGTGGTGTCGACGTCCCAGTGCAGCTCGATGTCGAAGCCCTCGTCCGTCGGCTCGATGAACGACCGGGAACGGTTCCCCACATTGGGCGGGTTGAGGTTGAGACGGTCCAGGGTGACCCAGAGCTCCTCGCAGTCCCACACGTCGGCGAAGGCGTCGTGGACGCGCCGCGACTGCCTGCTGTCCCAGAGCAGTTGGTGGTGGTACGCCTCGACGAAACCGTAGACGTACAGGTCCCGGTCGAGGTCCGAGCGGAAGGCGCGCTCCTCGTACCAGGTCTCGGGGCGCTGCGGGTCGAGGCCCTGGAAGTCCCAGGCGAACTCCAGCAGCAGCTTGGCGGCGTCCGGGGATATCGCCTCCCGGACCACCACATAGCCGTACGCCTGCCAGGAGGCGAACTCCTCCTCGGAGAGCACCCGCAACGGCCGGGACTTGGTGAGATGCCGCAGCTGGGTCCCGGCGAGGTAGGTCTCGCCGTCGGCACTGAAGTACGGGCGCTCGGAGGCGGCGCGGTGTAAGAAGCGGTGGCGCGTCGGGCTGTCCTGCGTCGGGCGGTCCTGCGTCGTCATACGGTCACTCCGGAAATCCTGGGTCGGTCGTCAGTAGTGCGGGGGTATGGGATCGGGCGATCAGGCGCATTCGGGCAGGAGGACAGGACCCGGCCGCGTCGGTGCCCGCGCGCGACAGGGGCATGAAGGAAAGGGGAAGGGCAGAGAAGGGGAAGGGCAGAGAAGGGGAAGGGCAGAGAAGGGGAAGGACAGAGGTCGGGGTGAGGTGAGCCGGTCAGGTGCTGCGGACCGCGGCACGCCGGGCCGCCGCTGGGCCCGTCACGGGTCCGAGCCCGGCTCCGTCGCCGGCCGCGTCCCGCCGTAGTCCGCCCGACCAGCGGGCGAACTCCTTTACGCGGGAAGCGGCTTCGGTGAGCCGTTCCTCCGGCAGGCGCCCGTCCCGTACGGCGCGGACCAGGGCGTCGGCGAGCCGGGCCGTGGTCCGTTCGCCCGCGTGCCCGCCGCCGATGCAGACCGCGTCGGCCCCCGCGGCGACCGCCCGGACGGTGGCGCCGGCCACGCCGTAGCGGTCGGCCACGGCGCCCATCTCGACGGCGTCGGTCACGATCAGACCGGTGAAGCCGAGTTCGCCGCGCAGCAGGTCCTGGGTGACGGCGCGGCTCAGGGTCGCCGGCCGGCGGTCGTCGTAGGCGGGGACCAGCAGGTGCCCGGTCATGACGGCCCGCACGCCCGCGTCCATCGCGGCGATGAACGGCGGCAGCGCGGTCAGGGCCAGGGTCCCGGCCCGCGCCGGCACCTGCGGGAGTCCGAGACGGCGGCTGACAACGGTGTCGCCGTGGCCCGGGAAGTGCTTGGCGCAGGCGGCGACACCCGCCGACTGCAGGCCCCGTACCCACGCGGCGGCGTGCCGGGAGACCACGTCGGTGCGCGCGCCGAAGGAACGGACCCCGATCACCGGGTGGTGCGGATCGGGGGCGACGTCGGCGCTCGGCGTGTAGCTCAGGGTGATGCCGAGCGTGTGCAGGTCCCGCCCGACGCCGTGGGCGACCCGCTCGGTGACATCGATGTCGTCGAGGGCGCCCAGCGCACGGTTGCCTGGCCGGAACGCCCCGGTGCGGGCGTCGGGGCGGGTGGTGTCGCCCGCCTCCTCGTCGTCCGCCTCCTCGTCCAGGCCGATGACGAGGTCGGGGTTCTCGGCGTGCAGCGCGGAGGTGAGCGCTGCCACCTGCTCGGGGCCGTGGATGTTGCGGCCGAACAGGACGACGGAGGCGAGCCCCTCGGAGATCCGGCGGCGCACCCAGTCCGGCACGGTGGAGCCGGTGAAGCCCGGCTGGAGCACGGAGTGCGCCAGCCGCAGCAGGCGTGGGTGACCGCCGATGCGGCCGTGGTCGGCCATGCGGGACCTCCGGGCGGAGTGGTGCGCGTGGACGGGGAGGGGGAAGGGAGTGGAAGGGAAGGGGAGGATCGCGGCGCGGGAAGGCGCCCGATATGACGGGTTCGGGTCTGATGGCCCGGACTGATCGGTGCGTTGGATATTGGCCTGGACCAATGAGGCGTGTCAAGGAGCAGCTGAGCGCGGGCATGTCAAGAGGGGTGCCGTCGGCGTCGAGGTGCGAACGGCGTTAAGGTGCGGGCGGCGTCAGGATCGCCGTGAACCTGTACCGCGAGCCGCGGTACACCGCGCGGACCCATTCGACGGGCACCCCCTGTTCGTCCCGTGAGTGACGGGACAGCCGCAGCATCGGCAGGCCCACGTCCGTGTGCAGCAGGCCTGCCTCCCGCGGTGTGGCGGGGGAGGTCTCGATGGTCTCGTCGGCCTCCGCCAGGCGTATGCCGTACACCTCGGTGAGCGTCGCGTAGAGCGAGGTGCGGCGGGCCAGGTTCCGGCGCAGACCGGGGAAGCGGCGCGCGGACAGATGGGTCGCCTCGATCGCCATGGGTTCGCCCCCGGCCAGCCGCAGCCGCTCGACGCGCAGCACCTTCTCGCCCCGCTCCACCTCGAGCAGGGCCGCCAGTTCCTCGCCGGCCGCGATGTGGTCGATGTTCAGGACCTGGGAGGCGGGGGTGAGGCCCTGGTTGC
Source organism: Streptomyces sp. NPDC005774 (assembly GCF_042871645.1). Classification (NCBI taxonomy): domain Bacteria; kingdom Bacillati; phylum Actinomycetota; class Actinomycetes; order Kitasatosporales; family Streptomycetaceae; genus Streptomyces; species Streptomyces sp. NPDC005774. Next base: position 95,609 of record NZ_JBIAIV010000015.1, read on the forward strand.
GCATGTCCTCGGTGTACGAGGTCAGTTGGAGGGTCCGGTAGATCTTCGGGCGGGCGACGAAGGTGCCCTTGCCCTGGATGCGGACCAGCCGGCCCTCGCTCACCAGCTCCTGAAGGGCCTTGCGGACGGTGGTGCGCGAGGTCCGGAACTCGAGGGCGAGGAAGCGCTCGGCCGGCATCGAAGAGCCCGGTGGGCGCGCCTCGGTCATTGCCAGTAAGCACTGTTTGATGCGGTAGTACTTCGGGACGCGGCCGGTGGGGTCCGGTGCCCCCGTGTCGGTCCGGGCGCTGCTGAGGTCCGTGCTCATGACCTGCCTTCCGGCTGCGGGGTCCGGCGGCGCGGACGGCGGGTGCCGGCCGCGGTGCACATCGGCGGACGGCCGGGTTCGGCGCCGCACGCTCGGCGGTCCCGTTATAACCGCACACCTTCTTTTGGTCTAGTCCAACCCTCGACGCGTCCCCGTTTGGGGGGAGTTCAAGGTTCCGCCGGGAGCGTCCGGAGCGGCTCGGGCGATTGGCCGCGCGACCCTTGACAGGGCCATAGGTCTAGGCCAAGCTCCCCCTTGCTGGTCTAAACCATTTAGAGGAAGCCGGGTCCCAGCCCGCCGAGTGCCGCGCCGTTGCGAGGGTCACCGCCGAGGGTGTGGGTGTGGAAGGCATTCCTGAGGAGGGGTGGCGCGTGAAGCGCAAGCTGATAGCAGCGATCGGGGTCGCGGGCATGTTGTTCTCCGTCGCCGCGTGCGGGGGAGACGACGGCGACGGCAAGAGCACCGGGGCGGACGGCTACGAGGGGCAGACGCTCACCGTATGGGTGATGGACGGCTCCTCGCCCGACGAGTGGCAGAAGGACCTCACCAAGGAGTTCGAGACCAAGACCAAGGCGAAGGTCAAGTTCGAGATCCAGCAGTGGAACGGCATCCAGCAGAAGCTGACCACCGCCCTGTCCGAGGAGAGCCCGCCCGACGTCTTCGAGGTCGGCAACACGCAGACCCCGGCCTACGCCAAGACCGGCGGCCTCGCCGATCTCACCGAACTGAAGTCGTCGATCGGCGCGGACTGGACCGAGTCCCTCAACGAGTCGTCCGTTTTCGACGGCAAGCAGTACGCGGCACCGTGGTACTTCGCCAACCGCGTGGTCCTCTACAACAAGAAGGTCTGGGCCGACGCGGGCCTCAAGGGCACGCCCAAGACCCGTGGCGAGTTCTACGACGCGCTCAAGGCGATCGGTGACAAGACCGACGCGGAGCCGATCTACCTGCCCGGCCAGAACTGGTACCACTTCGTCGGACTCGTCATCGGCGAGGGCGGCGAACTGGTCAAGAAGGACGGCGACAAGCACGTCTCCAACCTCGACGACCCGAAGGTCGCCGCCGCCATGGAGACGTACAAGAAGTTCCAGGCGCTGTCCAAGGCGCCCAAGGACAAGGACGAGGCCACCCCGCAGCAGGGCGAGGTCTTCGCCAAGGGCAACGTCGGCGCGTTCATCGGCATGGGCTGGGAAGCCGGCATCGCCGTCGAGGCCAACCCGAAGATCGAGCAGGACATCGGCTACTTCACGATCCCGGGCGACACGGCCGGGCAGCCCGAGGGCGTCTTCCTCGGCGGCTCCAACCTCGCCGTCGCCGCGGGCAGCAAGAAGCAGGACCTCGCCCAGGAGTTCCTGAAGCTCGCCCTCTCCGACAAGTACGAGGGACAGCTGGCCAAGCTCAACGGCGTCATCCCCAACAAGGAGTCGCTGCAGGGCAACCTGAAGGGCAACGCCCCCGCCGAGGCCGCCGCACCGGCCGCCGCCGTCGGTGGCACCACCCCGCTGATCCCGGAGTGGGCCGCGGTCGAGAACGCGCCCAACCCGATCAAGACGTACATGACGGCCGTGCTCAACGGCAAGTCCCCGGCCGAGGCCGCCGCGCAGGTCGAGGGCGAGTTCAACAAGCGCCTGGCGCAGGAGCAGTAGGCGCGCGAGCGCACGGACCGGAGCGCGGGGCCGGCCACACGGCGGCCCCGCCCCGGCGTTGAGTACGTCGAGAAGAGAGAGCGCGAGCATGACCGTGCAGACCGAACGGCCGTCCTCCGACCCGGCGGACCTCCGCAAGGCGGACGGCGGGAAGGCCGGTGGGCCGACACCGCCGGCCGCGTCGCGGGCCGGCGCCTTCGCCCCGTACCTGCTGCTGCTGCCGGCCCTCGCGGCCACCGTGCTGCTGCTCGGCTGGCCGCTGCTGAAGGACGTGTTGCTGTCCTTCCAGAACCTCAACATGGGGCAGCTGATCCAGCACGTCACCGAGTGGAACGGCGTCGACAACTACAAGGAGACCCTCACCAGCGAGGACTTCTGGCGGGTCACCCTCCGCTCGATCCTGTTCACGGCGGTCAACGTCGCCCTGATCATGGTCCTGGGCACGTTGGTCGGGCTGCTGCTCGCCCGCCTCGGCAAGCGGATGCGGGTCACCCTGCTGCTCGGCCTGGTACTGGCGTGGGCCATGCCGATCGTGGCCGCCACCACCGTCTACCAGTGGCTGTTCGCCCAGCGCTTCGGTGTCGTCAACTGGGTCCTGGACAAGCTCGGCTGGCACTCCATGGCCGACTACAGCTGGACCAGCAGCCAGATGTCGACCTTCTTCGTCGTCATCGTGCTGATCGTGTGGATGTCCATCCCGTTCGTCGCGATCAACCTGTACGCGGCGACCACCACCATCCCGAACGAACTCTACGAGGCCGCCTCCCTCGACGGCGCGGGTGCCTGGCGGAGCTTCACCACGGTCACCATGCCGTTCCTGCGGCCGTTCCTCTACGCGACGACCTTCCTGGAGATCATCTGGGTCTTCAAGGCGTTCGTCCAGGTCCTCGCCTTCAACGGCGGCGGTCCCGACCGGCTCACCGAGATCCTCCCCGTCTACGCCTACGTCGAGGGCATGGGCAACCAGCACTACGGCATGGGCGCGGCGATCGCGGTCCTGACCATCCTGGTCCTGCTCGGCCTGACCGCCTACTACCTCAGGATCGTGCTCAAGCAAGAGGAGGACGCGCTGTGAAGCGCTCGCTCTTCGGCCGCCTGTGGCCCAACGCCACGGCCGTCGTCCTGTTCATCGGCTTCGTCTTCCCCGTGTACTGGATGTTCGCCACGGCCCTCAAGCCGACCGGCGACATCATTTCGGAGGACCCGGTCTGGTTCCCGACCGACGTCACCTTCGAGCACTTCAGGACCGCGACCGGCGCCGACCACTTCTGGACGTACGTCCGCAACTCGCTGACCGTCACCGTGCTGGCCGTCGTCTTCTCGCTGGTCATCGCGCTGGCCGGCTCCTTCGCCCTGGCCCGGATGCGGTTCAGGGGGCGGCGCGGCTTCATCATCGGTTTCATGATGGCCCAGATGGCGCCCTGGGAAGTCATGATCATCGCGATGTACATGATCGTGCGGGACGCGTCGATGCTGAACAGCCTCGTGCCGCTGACGCTCTTCTACATGATGATGATCCTGCCCTTCACCATCCTGACGCTGCGCGGCTTCGTCGCCGCCGTGCCGAAGGAGCTGGAGGAGTCGGCGATGGTCGACGGCTGCACCCGCGCCCAGGCGTTCCGCCGGGTCATCCTGCCGCTGCTCGCCCCGGGCCTGATGGCCACCTCGCTGTTCGGCTTCATCACCGCCTGGAACGAGTTCGCTCTGGTCCTGGTGCTCAACAAGGAAGCCGAGGCGCAGACCCTGCCGCTGTGGCTGTTCAGTTTCCAGACCCAGTTCGGCGACGACTGGGGCGCGACCATGGCCGCCTCGTCGCTCTTCGCCGTCCCCATCCTGATCCTCTTCGTCTTCCTGCAGCGCAAGGCCGTCAGCGGCCTGACCGCGGGCGCAGTGAAGGGATAACGCCACCCGATGACGACATCCACCACCGGCACCGACACCCTCACCCGCGACGCCCTGGCCGTGCTCCAGCCGGGATTCGCCGGCACCACCGCGCCCGACTGGGTGCGCCGACGGCTCGGCGAAGGGCTGGCCTCCGTCGCCCTCTTCGGCCGCAACGTCGCCACCGCCGAACAGGTCACCGCCCTCACCGCACAGTTGCGGGCCGAGCGGGACGACCTGCTCGTGGCCATCGACGAGGAGAGCGGCGACGTCACCCGGCTGGAGGTCCGCACCGGCTCCTCCTTCCCCGGCAACCACGCCCTCGGCGCCGTCGACGACACCGCCCTCACCCGCGGCGTCGCCCGCGAACTGGGCCGCCGGCTCGCCGAGTGCGGCGTCAACTTCAACTGGGCGCCCTCCGCCGACGTCAACGCCGACCCGGACAACCCGGTCATCGGCGTCCGCTCCTTCGGCCGCGACACCGGCCTGGTCGCCCGGCACACCGCCGCCTGGGTCGAGGGCCTGCAGTCCACGGGCGTCGCCGCCTGCACCAAGCACTTCCCCGGCCACGGCGACACCAGCGTCGACTCCCATCACGCCGTCCCGCACATCGACCTCGACGCCACCACCCTGCACGAACGCGAACTCCAGCCGTTCCGGGCGGCGATCGAGGCCGGCACCCGCGCCGTCATGAGCGCCCACATCAAGGTCCCGGTCCTCGACCCGGACCGCCCCGCCACCCTCTCCCGCCGCATCCTCACCGGCCTGCTGCGCGGCGAACTCGGCTACCAGGGGCTGATCGTCACCGACGGCATGGAGATGCGCGCCGTCTCCGGCACCTACGGTCTCGAACACGGAGTGGTCCTGGCCATCGCGGCCGGCGCCGACGCGATCTGCGTGGGCGGCGGGCTGTGCGACGAGGACACGGTGCAGGGCCTGACGGACGCGCTCGTCGCCGCCGTCCGCTCGGGCGAACTCCCCGAGGAGCGGCTCGCCGACGCCGCCGCCAGGGTCCGCGCACTGGCCGACTGGACCGCCACCACGCGGCTCTCCCCGGCCCCCGGGGGCGACCGCGATCCGGAGATCGGCCTCGCGGCGGCCCGCCGCGCGGTGACCGTGACCCGTACCGGGCCCACCGCGCCGGTCACCGGGCCGGTGTACGTGGCCACCTTCCACCCCGCCGCCAACATCGCCGTCGGCGACGAGACCCCCTGGGGCGTCGGCGCGGAACTGGAGCGGCTGCTGCCGGGCACCACCACCGGCTCCTTCACCGGTACCGACGCCGGTGCGCGGGCACTCGAGGCCGCGGCCGGCCGGCGGGTGGTCGCCGTGGTCCGCGACGAGCACCGGCACCCGTGGATGCGTACGGCCCTGGACACCCTGCTCGCGGCCGGGCCGGACACCGTGGTCGTGGAGATGGGCGTACCGCAGTCCGCGCCGCGCGGCGCGCTGCACATCGCCACGCACGGCGCGGCGCGCGTGTGCGGGACCGCGGCGGCGGAGACGGTCGTCGCGGGCTGACACGCCGGGAAGGCCCCGGCCGTCGTCGGTGTGCGCCGACGGCCGGGGCCTTCGTGGTGGGGACGGGGCGTACGGAGGACCGCGTCAGACCGCGGTCGGGGTCTGGGGCTGTCCGGACGGGGTCTTCCCGGCCGTGTGCTCCGTGTCCAGTTCCTGGGGAGCGCGGACGCCGGCCATGCCCACCACGGTCACGATCGCGGCCACGAGGGCGGCGACGGCGCACACCATGTAGGCGAGGCTGTAGCCGCTGCCCAGGGCGTCGAGGGCGATGCTCTGCGCGGCCGAGCCCGGGGCCTCCGGCGGCAGGCTGTTGACGGCGATCGGACCGGCCGCCTGACCGATCTCGGTGGCGGCGCCCAGCTGGTCGGGCGGCAGGTCCGAGCCGGCCAGGTTCGAGGAGAACGTGTCGCCCGCGCGGCTGAGGGCGACCGCGCCGACGACCACCGGGCCCAGGGCGAAGCCGAGGTCGCGCAGCATGTTGGTGGTGGCGCTGGCCATGCCGGCCAGCCGGCCCGGCACGCTGTTCAGCGCGACGGCCGTGATCGAGCTGACGCCCAGGGCGAAGCCGATGCCGATGAGCAGGGTGGGCAGGACGAAGGGGGTCAGGCTCGTGTCGGTGACGTCCAGCCGGGTGCACAGGAACGAACCGACGGCCATCAGGAGGAAGCCCGTGGTCAGCAGCCAGTTCGGGGCGACCCGGTGGAGCAGCCGGGAGACGACCGGGATCAGGACGAACGCCGGGCCCTGCAGCAGAAGGAACGGAACGGCGACGCGGAGCGGGTCCTGGTGCTGGACGGGACCGAGCCACATGCTCGTCGTGAAGCACGCGCCGAGGAAGGCGATCATGCCGATGACGGCCACGATCGATCCCACCGTGAAGGCGCGGTCCTTGAACAGGGTCAGGTTGAGGATCGGGGAGTCCGCCCGGCGCTCGATCAGGATGAAGGCGATCAGGAAGCACGCGCCGACGACGAACGCACCGATGATGTCCGGCTCGCCCCAGCCCTTCTCGGGTCCCTCCACGGCCGCGTACAGCACCAGGATGAGACCGAGCGCGAAGGTGATCTGGCCGGGGATGTCGAGGCGACGACCCTCGGCGGCCTTCGACTCCCTGGCCATGGTCAGGCTGAGCACCACGCTCGCGAGGGCCAGCACGACGAGAACCATGTAGGAGCCCCGCCACGAGCCGGTCTTGGCGAAGACGCCGCCGATCAGCGGGGAGACCGCCGCGCCGGCGGACAGGAAGCCGCTCCACAGCGCGATGGCGCGGGCCCGTTCCCGCGCGCTGCGGGCCACATCCGCGATCATGGTGAGCGATCCGGGGAACATGGCACCGGCGCCGAGACCGTTCAGCGCGGCACCGGCCCACAGGGTCTGCACGTTGGGCGCGAGGGACGAGACGATACTGCCGGCGACGACCATCGCCGCACCCGCAGCGATGAGCTTGCGGCGGCCGAACAGGTCGCCGAGGACACCGAAGGTGAACTCGAAGACGACCACGGCGATCATGAAGGCCGCCGTGATCCAGGTCAGCTGGGACCCATGGGTGCCCAGGTCCTGCTGGAAGAGGCCGTTGAGAGAGGCCGGCAGGGCGTTGGCCAGCTGGGCCACGAACACCGCGCAGCTCGCGGCCGCAAGCGTGCCCGCGTAGCCCGGCCTCCGGGCAGCCCCCGCGGAAGGGCCGGAGGACGTCGTCGTCCCGTTGTTGAGCGTCACTGCGTTCTCCCTGACTGGGATGGTGAGACGGTTCGGCCCCTTGTGGCCGATACCGGTTTGGTGGTGAGCCGCCGCTCAGGGCGTGGGGGAACCGGGTCGGACGGCCCGGACGGGCTTCCGGGGCACAGTGCGTGCGCCGGGAGCCGGACAGGTGGGTGGGTTCGTCCGGCTCCCCTGGGGGCGGGGAACGCCGGGAACCGGTCGGTGGTGCCGTCGAGCACGACACGCTGCTCGACGCCCGCGAGGCGGGGCGCCGTGGATGCGGGAGCACACGGTTGCCGGGTGGCCGTCCAGGTGGAGCCGCGGCCACGGCCGGGAGGGCCGGCGGTGATCAGCAGGCGGCCGGCCACTGCCGCTCCGGCCGGACTAACGGCGTCCGGCGCGCAACGAAGTACCTCACTCGGGGTGTTCCTCTCTGAACCATGGGCCGAGAAGTGCTGCGGCCTCACATTCGTGACGGAGGGCTGGATCGGTGGATACGCCCGTCCGGCCACGGGTGAACGTGGCCCGAAGTGGGGGAAGAAGCGCCGGGTCGGGCTGTAGGAGTGGCGCGAATCGAGCGCGGTGACGGCGAGAATGACACTCCGCTTTACGTTCCGTCAAGGAAATGTGCGCTATGTATTGGAAACAATTTTGGGGTGAGGACCCCGAGGTCGGGCGCGGTGCCCGACGCTACGATGAACGCCATGACCGCCCCCGCCGCCCCGCTGCCCGCCCCCACTGCCGGCCCCCTGTCCACTCCGCCCGACACCACGGGACGGGGGCGCTGACATGGCCGGGCTGCGCGAGGCGCAGAAGCGGATGACCCGCCAGCTCCTGCTGGACTCGGCGCTCGACCTGTTCCGCGCCAAGGGCTACGCCGCGACGACCGTGGACGACATCGCGGCCGCGGCGGGCACCACACGAGTGACGTTCTACGCGTACTTTCCGTCCCGCAGCGATCTGATGCGGGCGCTCATCGGCGAGTTGAACGAGAAGCTCGAACGCGTCGACTCGCCCGCCCGCCGCTCCACCGCCCGGCGGCTCGTCGAGGTCGTCCAGGACGGCAGCCGCGAGGCGATCACCGAGTGGCTGTACGACATCTCCGGCCGCTGGGACTCCGTACGGCCCCATCTGGTGGCCGCGTTCGAGGCGGCGGCGGTCGACCCGGATCTGCGCGGACTGGTGAACGCCTGGCTGGACGAGGCCGTCAGCGACGTCGAGGAGGGCCTCCACCGGGCCGACCGCTTCGCACCGGACAGCCGTCACCTGCGCGGCGTCCTCGTCCTCGCCCAGCTCGACCACGTCGCCCGCAACTGGACCCCCGGCCGCTGGAAGGCCGACCGCGAAGCCATGATCGACATCCTCGCGGAAAGCTGGACGGGCCTCCTGAACGACGGCACCACGGAGTCACCGGCGCCGGACCAGCCCTGACCCTCCGCCCCCTCACGCCACGAGCGGACCGGCCCTGCCCCCGTCCCGCCCGCGCGACGGACGCACCCATCGCGGGCTGACCGGCTGCGGACGGACCAGTCCACGGGCTGACCGGCCGTGGGCCGGCCCCTCGCGGGCCGGCCGGCCGCGGGGCCTCAGGCCGCTCAGGTCATCGTCGCCAGGTCCGTGCCCAGGGCCCGTGCCGCCGCCCGCAGGGTGCCGACCAGGGACTGGAGCTCGTGCGGGTCGTAGCGGATGCCGGGCATGGAGATCGACAGGCCCGCCAGGGTCCTGCCCTCGCGGTCGCGGACCGGGACGCCGACGGCCACCAGACCGCGCTCCGAGCGGTTCCGGTTCACGGCGAAGCCGCCCTTGAGGACGCTCTTCAGTTCCTTGGACAGCCGGCCGAGATCCGGGCGGTCCTGCGGCCGGTCACGGTAGCGCTCGGGCGCGTACACCTCCGCCAGTTCCTCCTCGCTCAGCTCGGCGAGCAGCAGCAGACCCCCCGTCGTACGGTGGGCCGGGAAGACCATCCCCTCCCGGGAACCGACCCGCAGCGACCGGTGGCACTCCACGCTCGCGATGAACCTGGCGGTGTCCCCGGTGCGGATGGTGAGGTTCGTGGTCTCGTTCAGCAGGTCCACCACCCGGTGCAGATGGGGCAGGGCCGCCGTCCGCAGCCGTGACACCAGGGAGCGCGAGTGCGTCGCCAGCTCCAGTACCGGACCCGCGTGGTACACGCGCTGCTCGTCCCGTACCGCGAAGTCCCGGTAGACCAGCATGGCCAGCAGCCGGTGCGCGGTCGACCGGGCGACCCCGAGCCGCTCGGCGAGCTGGGTGACGGTCAGGGCGCCCTCCAGCTGGAGCATCGTCGCGGCCCGCAGCGCGTGGTCGACACTCGTGATCGCGTACGGCGGCGGCGTCTTGAGGGGCTTGTCCACGGCGGGCCTCCCGGCGTCAATGGTTCTGCTCTCCAGAATTTACATGTCCGTTCCCTGGGACGGGGGAGATGCTGTTCGCGTGACTACCTCATTCAGCACCCCCTCTGCCACGGGCTCCCCCGTCCGCCTGAGCGCCGTCAGTGCCGCGGACCAGCCTGACGTCACCCCGGCGCTCGAGGAGCTGTACCGGGGCTTCGAGAGCGAGCTGCTCGTCCCGCTGTGGACCGAGATCGGCGACCTCATGCCGGCTCACCCGCGCTCCCGCGCCGTCCCGCACCTGTGGCGCTGGGAGAAGCTGCGGGAACTGGCCGCCCAGGCCGGCGAGATCGTCCCGGTCGGCCGGGGCGGCGAGCGGCGCGCCATCGCACTGGCCAACCCCGCCCTCGGCGGACGGCCCTTCGCCACGCCCACCCTGTGGGCGGCCATCCAGTACCTGATGCCCGGCGAGGACGCCCCCGAGCACCGTCACACCCAGCACGCCTTCCGCTTCGTCGTCGAGGGCGAGGGCGTGTGGACGGTCGTCGGCCGCGACCCGGTGGCCATGCGCCGCGGCGACTTCCTCCCGCAGGCCGGCTGGAACCTGCACGCCCACCACAACGCCACCTCCAAGCCGATGGCCTGGATCGACGGCCTGGACATCCCGTTCCAGTACACCAGCGAGGCCCAGTTCTTCGAGTTCGGCCGTGACGAGATCAGCGACGCCGAGCGGATCACCCCGGACCGGTCCCGCTCCGAGCGCCTCTGGGGACACCCGGGGCTGCGCCCCGTCGCCGCCACCGTGGACGCCCCCGGCACGCCCCTCCTCGCGTACCGCTGGGAGTACACCGACCGCGCGCTCACCGACCAGCTCGCCCTGGAGAAGGAGGGCTTCGGCGGCACCGTCGAGCCCGGCCACGCCGCCGTCCGGTTCACCGACCCGTCCAACGGCACCGACGTGCTGCCCACCATCCGCGCCGAGGTGCACCGCGTGGTGCGCGGCGCCGAGACCGCCCCGGTGCGCGAGACCGGCTCGTCCGTCTACCAGGTCTTCGACGGCTCCGGCACCGTCACCGTCGGCGACACCTCCTGGTCCGTGACCCGCGGCGACCTGTTCGTCGTCCCGTCCTGGCAGCCGCTCTCCGTGCGCTCCGAGGCCGGTGCCACCGACTCCGACTCCGGCGCCCTGGACCTCTTCCGGTTCAGCGACTCCCCGATCTTCGAAGCCCTCCGGCTCGACCGCACCCACGTGGAAGGAACCACCCGCTCATGAAGCTCGCCACTCTCCGTACCGACGGCACCACGAAGGCCGTCCGGCTCGACGGTGACGTCCTGGTCGACCTCGGGTTCCCCGACGTGGGCACCCTCCTCGCGCAGGACGACTGGGCGGAGCTCGCCGCCGCCCCCACCGCCGGTGACGCCACGACGTACCCCGCCGAGGGCGCCGACCTCGCGCCCGTGGTCCCGCAGCCGTCCAAGGTCGTCTGCGTCGGCCTCAACTACCGCAACCACATCCAGGAGATGGGCCGGGACCTGCCCGAACACCCCACCCTGTTCGCGAAGTTCGCCGACTCGCTGATCGGCGCGACGGACGACATCGTCCGCCCCGAGGAGACCGAGCAGTTCGACTGGGAGGTCGAACTCGCCGTCGTCGTCGGCAAGCAGGTCCGCCGCGCCAAGGGCGAGCAGGCCGAGCAGGCCATCGCCGGTTTCACCGTGCTCAACGACATCACCACCCGCGACTGGCAGTTCCGCACCCGCGAGTGGCTCCAGGGCAAGACCTGGGACTCCACCACCCCCGTCGGCCCGTACCTGGTGACCCCCGACGAGCTGCCCGGCGGCGTCCGCCCCGCGCTCGACGTCAAGCTCACCGTGGACGACGAGGTCATGCAGTCCGACAACACCGGTGACCTGCTCTTCGACCCGGTCGCCCTGGTCGAGTACGTCTCCACCATCATCCGCCTCAACCCCGGCGACATCATCGCCACCGGCACCCCCGGCGGCGTCGGCCACGCCCGCAAGCCCGGCCGCTACCTGCTCGGCGGCGAGAAGGTCGTCACCGAGATCCAGGGCATCGGCCGCCTGGAGAACAAGGTCGTCAAGGAGAAGCAGGCCTGATGTCCCGCTCGTTCGACGACGCCCGCCGCTGGGCGGAGCTCGGCACGAACCTGGTGCTCGAGGCCACCGCCGACTTCGACGACAAGGCCTACGACGCGCCCAGCGCCCTGCCCGGGTGGCAGCGCCGGCAACTCGTCGCCCACGTCGCCGCCAACGCGGACGCCCTCGGCAACCTCGTGCACTGGGCGGCCACCGGCGAAGAGACCCCGATGTACGCGTCCCCCGAGGAACGGGCCGCCGGCATCGAACGCGGCGTTGGCATGCCCGCCGCCGAACTGACCGGGTGGCTGCGCCGCTCCGCCGCCGAACTCGCCGCGTCCACGGCCGGGCTCGGCGGCGGCCAGTGGCAGAACCCGGTCGTGACGGCACAGGGCCGTACGGTGCCCGCCACCGAACTGCCCTGGATGCGCTCCCGCGAGGTGTGCGTCCATGCCGTCGACCTGGACGCCGGCATCACCTTCGCCGACCTGCCGGCCGATTTCCTCGGCGCCCTCTGCGACGACGTCATCGCCAAGCGCGCCAAGGCCCCCGGCCCGGCGCTGCGCCTGACGGAGACCGGTACCGGAGAGGTCCGGGAACTCCCCGGCGACGGCGAGCCGACCGTGCTCACCGGCCCGCTCGCCGAGATCACGGCCTACCTCACCGGGCGCAGGCACGCCCTCACCGCCCCCGACGGTGGCCCGGCACCCATTTTGGGTCCCTGGCTCTGACCCACAGCGCCGGGCCCCCGGCTCAGACAGGAAGATCACGATGACCCCAGCGACCCCTCCCACCGAAGGCCGACCCGACGTCATCATCGTCGGCGGTGGCATCGGTGGCCTCAGCACCGCCTTCGCCCTCGCCCGGGAGGGGCTGCGCGTCCGCGTTCTCGAACGGGCCAAGGAGTTCGGCGAGGTCGGCGCCGGCCTCCAGATCGCGCCCAACTGCACCCGCATCCTCGACGAGTACGGTCTGCTCGACGAGGCCAAGGAACTCGGCGTGGTCCCCGAGAACATGGTCATGCGCGACGCGCTCGACTCCCGCGAGCTGGTCCGCCTGGACCTGGGCGAGCTCGAGCGCCGCTACGGCTTCCCGTACATGGTCATCCACCGCAGCGACCTGCACGCGATCTTCTTGCGTGCCTGCCGGCGGGCCGGCGTGGACCTGGTCACCGACCAGACCGTCGTCGACTACGAGAACACCGACGACGGCGCCCGCATCACGCTGGCCGACGGCCACACCGAGGAGGCGCCGCTCGTCATCGCCGCCGACGGCCTGCGCTCCGTGGCCCGCCAGAAGCTGGTCGGCGACGACGTCGTCAGCTCCGACTACGTGGCCTACCGGGCGGCCGTCCCGATCGACGAGGTCCGGGACAACGGCATCGCCGAGAAGGACGTCACCGTCTACGTCGGACCCCGCTGCCACTTCGTCCAGTACGCGCTGCGCGGCGGCGACATGTTCAACCAGGTCGCCGTGTTCCAGTCGCCCAAGGCCCTCGCAGGGAAGGACGACTGGGGCACCCCCGACGAACTCGACGCGGCCTTCGAGGGAACCTGCGAGACCGTGGGCAAGGGCATCCCGCTGATGTGGCGGGACCGCTGGTGGCAGATGATGGACCGCGACCCGATCGACACCTGGGTGCACGGCCGCATCGTCCTCCTCGGCGACGCCGCCCACCCGCCGCTGCAGTACATGGCCCAGGGCGCGATCATGGCGATCGAGGACGGCTGGGTCCTCGCCCGGCACGTCTCCCGGCTGCGCGCCGAGGGCGACGCCGGGTCGGCCGTCGACTGGGACGCCGCGCTGGCCGCGTACGAGGCGGTCCGCGTCGAGCACTGCCGCCGGATCCTGACGACCGCCCGCGCCTGGGGCGAGCTGTGGCACCTCGACGGCACGGAACGGCTGCAGCGCAACGCGATCATGCGGGGCATCGACCCCGCCGAGTACGCCTTCACCGACTGGGTGTACGGGCCCACCGCGCTGTTCCCGGACGAGGAGCCGCCCATGTTCCGGCCCATCCCGCTCGCCTCGGCCGACGTCGAGCAGAGCGAGACCGCGGTGTCCGACGCCGTGCCCGAGGGCGTGGACTCCGGCGCCGCCGCGCTCGCGGGCGGCGCCGCCCGCTGACGACGGCCCTCACCGCGACCGCCGCCGAGGCGGTCGCGAGGGGGCCGGCGGACCGACCGTCCTGGTCGGCGGATTCGGCCGCGCCGGTACGACCGACCACGAGATCTTCACCGCCGCCCCCGGGGACGGGTGCATCGAGGAGACCTCCGGCACCACCGCCGCGGAACTCCGCGAACGGCTGGGAGTCCGGTTCACGGGCTGACGACGGCTCCGGACGACGGTTCCGGACGACGGCGCCGAGCCCGCGGGCCCACCGCGGGCCCACTGACCACACGAAGAAGGCCGGCCGGCCCCCCGGGGGGGGGGCGGGCGGGCGGGGGGGGGGGGGGGGGGGGGCCCCGGGGGGCCCCCCGGGGGGGCGCCGGCCGCCCGGACCCGCGGCCCGGGCCCCCC